>NZ_JBFHIA010000119.1:0-9080 GCF_041596715.1 Phaeovulum sp. | reverse complement strand
TCCACCTCGCCCGCACGGGACCAAAGCCAATAGGGTGCCTCCGCGCCCTGCCCCTTGTGGTGCCATTCGGCCAAAACCTCGCGCCGCCCGTTGGCAAGGTGCACGATGGCCCGCAGCGTGAGCGCGCCCTGTGCGTGACAGACCACACCCAGCCGCGTCAGGGACGTGTGCGCGCGCCAGAAATCAAGGAAAAAGGCGTTGAAATAGGCGTCCGTGCTGCAACGTCCAGCCTCTGACAGGCGCAAGGACCCGGAGATGCCGATTTCTGGCCATGCCGCCTCGGGGCCGAAATAAAGCGCCTCTGGTGCCCCAAGGAAGGGCGTAAGGATTGGTTGCAACACATGCACCGCAGTTGCGGGTATCCCAATCAGGGCGGCATCCAGAAACGCGGATGACGAATGGCCCGCCTCGGCCCGTTCGCGCGCTATCACCGCGCCGCTGAAACTAGGCTCGGTAGTGTCGAGTTTCATGCTGCATTCCAGCCGCAGCTAGCATGGCGCCGCATCATCGCAGATCCAGCAAGGTTGGAGAAATGGCACTGCCGAAACGCTCATCGTGCAGTCGCTGCAATTCCTCGCGCGTGGCATCGACGGCGGCAACGATATGTTCTGGTTCGTGCAGCGCCGTCAGGAAAAAGCGCAAACGCGCAGCTTGCATCGGCACAGCGGGAAAGATCACCGGCAGGGCATTGATCCCGCGCGCCAGAAGCCGTTCTGAAAGTTTGGCTGCCAGCGCAGAGTCGCCCACCATGACGGGCACGATGGAAAACGGCTCGGCCGCGCCGGTATCGAGCCCCGCGGCCCTTGCGGTTTCAATAAAAAACGCGGTGTTTTGCTGAAGCTTTTGCGCGCGCCACGGCTCAGACTCCAGCAGTTCCAGTGCCGTCAGCGCCGAGGCCGCCAGCGCCGGTGCCAGCGCCACCGAATAGACATAGCCAGAGGCATTGCCCATCAGCAATTCAATCAGCGCCGTGCTGCCCGCGATATAGCCGCCCGTTGCCGCGAGGGTTTTCGACAATGTGCCCATCCAGATATCGACTTCGGCCGGATCGACGCCGTAAAGTTCGAATACCCCCTTGCCCGTCGCCCCGACGCAACCAAGCGCATGGGCCTCATCCACCATCAACCAGCAGCCATATTTTTGTTTTAAGGCAATAAGTTGCGGCAGTGGTGGCGTGTCGCCATCCATCGAGTAATGGCCTTCGACCACAATAAGCGCATTGCGATACCGGGCGCGGTTTTCGATCAGCAGCGCTTCAAGAGCGGCCATGTCATTATGGGCAAAACTGCGCCGCGCGGCCCCCGAAAGCTTGGCGCCAACTTGCAGGCTGTTGTGCACCAACGCGTCCTGCACGATCAAATCGCTTTCGCCCATCAGGCAGCCGATCGTCGAGGCGTTGGTCGAATGGCCCGATACAAAACAGATGGCCGCGGCGGTGCTGTAGTGCTGCGCCAAGGCCGCTTCGAGCGCCAGATGCACCGGGCGCGCCCCCGAAACCAGCCGGCTGCCCGAGGGCGAAACGCCGTAGCGGTCGATCGCATCCTTGGCCGCGGCGGCAGTGCGCGGATCGGCGTTCAAACCGGCATAATCATACGAGGCAAAGTTCAGTGACTCGCGCCCGTCGATCACGGTGCGCAGCCCTGCGTGCCCTTCGTGAAGCCGGAAGTAGGGGTTTGCGAAACCGACCGTTTCGCTGGCCCACCGCAGCCGCTCGATCATCTTGTAGTCGGGCAACTGATCGAATGACACGGCCTTGGGCCAAGCCGTGTTGGCCGCGCCCTGCTGCGGATTGCCGCGCCCCTTGCGCCGCGCCTGTGCCTGCCGTGCCTGTGCAATTGCGCGTTCGGTGGTTTCGTCGTTCATGCTCATTCCGCCGCTTCTTCGCCCGAGCTTGCCGCCGCGGGTTCTGCCGCGATGAGCAGATGCTGCGCGGCAAGCCTTGCGCCATCGATTTGCGCTGCCGCCTCGTCTGGATCGCCATGCAGATGCGCGATGATAAGATGCGCGACCTCGCCGATACTAAGCGCCTCGGAAACCGAACTGACCGGGATATCTTCGCCCAAGCCGTCTTGAAGCGTCAGCGCAAGTTCCACGCCCATCAACGAGTCGATGCCCAGATCTTTCATAGGCTTGGTTGTGTTCACCGCTTTTTCGCCAACTTGCAGGATATGCGCGATCTTTTCGACCAAATAGGCGGTCAGCTTTTCCTCTGCCTTGGCGGCAGGCATACCGATCAAGGCGGCGCGCATGTCTTCGTCACCTAGTTCAATATCGCTTCGCCGACCAAGCATCTTGAGCAAATGGTGGCTGGGCGCTGACAAGGTTGCGAGGGTTGCCGAAGCGGCCGTCCATCCCATGGTGGTGACATGCACGACGGGGTCTGACACCTCGCCAAATTGCAGAACGCGTTCGAGTGCTCGCGTCAATTGCAGGCTGGAAAACTCCACATTGCCCGACATCCGTTGCACCAGAACCGCCTTGTCCTTATCGCGTGCAAGGTAGCCCACGTCGCTGACGGGCCCCCAGCCGATGGCAAGCCCCGGCAGACCTTCGGCGCGGCGCTGGCGAACCAACCCTTCCTGATAGCCGTTTGCCGCGACATAGGCAGACTGGCCGTGGTTGCCGATTAGCGTGGCGATCGAAGAAAAGAGCACGAAATGGTCAAGCTTGTCCTGCCGCGTCAGGCGGTCAAGATTGCGCGCCCCCGCAATTTTGGCGGGCAAAGTGCGCGCCAGCGCCTCGGCGCTTAGCGCTTTCATCTGCATGTCTTCCAGCACCATCGCAGAATGGAGCACGCTGATCAGCGGACGGCGGGCGCGCAAGGTGGAAAGTGCTGCCTCCAACGCCTCTGGGTCGGCTACATCGCAGGCGACAAGTTCTATATCGACCCCTTCGGCACGCCACTCTGCGATACGTCGGGCTACATCGGGCGATGTTTCGGTGCGCCGCCCCATCAGTGCGATGGCACGCGCGCCGCCATCGACCAACCATGCCGCGATCTCGACCCCGAGCCCGCCAAGCCCGCCAACCACCAGATGCCAGCCAGTGCGATCAACGGTCAAAGCCCGCGTGATTGGCCGGGCCGCGGCACTTTCTACGCCCGGTGGGCGCACCACGATCTTGCCGATATGGCCGGATTTCTGCATCAGCCGGAAGGCATCGACAACGCTTTCGCCATCGAAAATGCGCAGCGGCAACGGCTTGAGCGCCTGTTGGCGGAACACGGCCATCACTTCAGCAAAGACCGCCTTTGCCTTGGCAGGGCGAACCGCCATCAATTCGTCAACGTCGATGCCGTGATAGGCGATGTTCTTTTTCAGCGGGCGCAGGCCAACCGCGGTATTGGCGTAAAAGTCTTGTTTGCCGAGTTCGAGGAAATGGCCGAACGGGGCCAGCAGGTTCAGGCTGCGCTCCATCGCCTCGCCCGCAAGCGAGTTCAGCACCGCATCAACACCGCGCCCGCCCGTCAGCGCCAAGACCTGTTGCGCAAAGTCGAGGCTGCGGCTGTCGAACACATGTTCAACCCCCATAGCGCGCAGGAACGAGCGTTTTACCGGCGTCCCCGCCGTGGCGATGACACGCGCGCCGCGATGCTGAGCGATCTGAATGGCGGCAAGCCCGACCCCGCCGCTGCCGCCGTGGATCAGCACCGTGTCGCCCGGTTGCAGGTCTGCAAGTGTCACCAGCGCATACCACGCTGTGAAAAACGCCACCGGCACGGTCGTCGCCGCCTCTAGATCCAGCCCATCGGGCAGCACGGCGGCCATGTCTTCGCGCATGACCATATGCGTTGCAAAACATGACGGCCCGAAGGCCAAGACCCGGTCGCCGGGCTGTAGCCGCGTGACGCCGGGCCCGGTGCGCAGCACGGTGCCGGCACATTCGATACCAAGGGTCGGCCCGGCAAATCCGCTTTCCAGCGCCTCTTCGGGCAAGAGACCCATCGACCACATCACATCGCGGTAGTTCAAGCCGGTCGCCGCCACGGCGATCTCGACCTCTCCCTCTTTGGGCGCGAGGCGCGGCTCGCTGAGCCACGTCAGATCATCGAGCTTGCCCGATGCCGGCGCAACCAGTCGCTGCCGCGTTTCGCCCGACTGTTGCGCCAAGGGCCCGGCGCTGACGCCGTGCACCACGCGCAGTGCGGCATCGCCTGTGCGGCGCAAGATCAACTCTGTCTCTGGCCCCGGGTTTGCTTCCAGCGCGGCAATCCGCGCCGCCGCTTCCTCGGGCGCAAGCCCATCGGCAAGATCGTAACTTACCAATGAAATCCCGGCATATTCGTTGGCAACCGTGCGCAGTGCCGCCCAGATCCCGGTCTGTCCGGGGTCGGCCGTGCCATCGGCCAAGCCGCTGCCGCCGGGCACCAAGGCCACAAGGCGGCGGTTCTCGGCCACGGCTTCTGCCGCGAGGTCTTTCAACGCAAGCAGGCGCGCGGACATGCGTGCAACCGGATCGTCGTTCCCACCCGTGCGATCAAACGCCACCCAAAGACGCGTAAGCGCGCCCTCGGTGCGCAACACGTGCAGCGCCGCGATCTGGTCTTGCGGCAAAGCGGCCGCCTTGGGCGCAAGCAGCGCAGCAACCGCCGCGCGCGCATCAACGTCTTCTACTGGTGCTGCGACCTCACGCAGGGGGGCGCGTGCCAAAAGCAGGCTTGCCACCCCGCATCCGTCTGAAAGCGGCACTGTCATCGACTCTGTCAGCATCGCGCCGCGCGACAAGCTCAACAAATCTTCGTCGGAATAGCGACGTGAAACAGGCTCCAAAGGCGATGCATCCGCAACGAACCATTCCGGGTCGAACCCGTGCACGAGGTCTGCGAAATCTGATGGCCCCGGTTCCGCGGCCAGTAATTGGCCACGTGAACTCAGCGCAGCGCCAAGTAACGACACGATCGGTTGCGGCGCTGCAATTCGGTTCAGAACGCCCGCCGATAGCACCAGGTCAAATGGCCCGGCGGCCTTGACTGCCTCGGCCTCAGCCGCGAGCGTTGTGACGCGATCAAGGGGCAGATGCACAACCGCCCCGGGTTCGTCTACCGTTGGTACGACAATATCAAAGAAAATCGCCTTATCGCTTGGCAGATCTTGCAAGAGTTGCGGCAGAATCCTTGGTGCGCCGTCAGATAGTTCGGCAATGCGCAGCGCGCGGCCCTCTGGCCAGTTTGCGGCAAGGTGCAGCGCCGCCTTGACCAGCACAGCAACCTGCCAACGCTCGAAAATCGATCCGTCATGCAGGTTTGCCAGCGCATCGCGCCCAAAATGCTCTTGCGCTGAGGGCAAGGCGTCATTGCGCGCCAAAAGCCCCGGAAGCGTGACGCGCGCATGACCGAGCAACGAGGTCTCGGTGGCAAGCCATGGATACTCGCTTCGCAATAGCTTCAAGAGCGGCTCTGGATCACTTGCCTCGCCCGCTTCGGTCAGCCGCCAGCCGTGTGGCAAGGGGGTCAACACGTCGGCGCGGATGCCAATGTCGATCAATTGCGCCAGATAGCGCGCCTGCGCCGTTTCGGGCAGGGTCACGACACCCTCTACGTCCGCCTTGGTTCGAAGCAGCTCGGCAACGATCGATTGCGCTGCGGCTTCGATAAGGAAGAAGGCGTTTTCCGCCCCCGCGAACCCGCTTTCTGAGGCGATAGTCTGTATTTTTTCAGTCGTTAGCGCGGACGCGGCACAGCCCGCCGGGGTCTGTGCAACGCCGATCTGGCGGAAGGCGTGATGCGAAAGATCTGCCTCTCGCAAAAGCCGTATCGCGTGAAAGCGCACGCCTTCAAGCAGCGCCACGCCCTCGCCTGCAGTGTCGTAAAGCGCAAATGACGCGAGCACGGATCGCTGCCCGATGCGCGCTATGCGCAACCGCGCCGAGGCGACCTTGGCGTAAGGCTTAATCAGCACCAAGCGAGCGATATGGATTGGCACATAGCCCAAGGCGTTGCGCGCGATCGCGCTGTCTTCAAGCGCCGCGACAAGCGCATGAAAAACCGCATCTGCGCCGATCACATCGAGCAATGTTGGATTGTCGGACCCGCCAATCTGTTTGGATTCACGCAGAAAAACCTCAAACGAACCGTCCGCACAGCGGCGCACACGCTCGACAAGCGTGAATCCCGGCCCATAGTCCAACCCGATACGGCGGGCTGCGGCATAAAGCGGCGCGCCGCGGCGGTCTTTGGGGCGCAAGGCGGGGTCTGGTGCAGGCTCGGAAAGCCGGTCCAGCGAGGCGTGCGAAAAGCGCGTAGACAAATGCAACCGCGCAGCGCCCGCGGAGCCACGGCGCTGCCCGCTGATGCGCAGCCCCGTCTGATCCGGCGCGACGCGGGTGTGCAACTCGTAAAGCGCATCACGGGCTAGCAACACGGGTGCCACGATGTCGGCATCACGGATTTCAACGTGGTCGCTTGCCAGCGTCGCGCGTGCCGCGGCCAGTGCCATTTCGGCAAGCGCCGTGCCCGGTGCAACGACCCTGCCGCCCACACGGTGATCAACGAAGGCCGGTGCCAGATGCTGATCTATTTCAGATAACCAGACCCCTGCCCCAAGCCCCTCTTCGCGGCCAAGCAGCGGGTGGCTGTCGGCATCGTTGCCAAAACGATTCAACACCATCGGCGTGCGATCAATGCGGATTTCAGCACCGGTCCAGCTATACTGCGGAAGATCGCGCCGATGCTGGCTTGGTTCGGGCAAAAGCTGCTTCAGATTTAGCTTCAGCCCATTGACCATAGCGCGCGCCAGCACGCGCGCCACGGGGTTCACAGCGGCCGTATCGCGCATCTCGAAACTTGGCAGCACCACAGATCTGTTGCCACCGCTCAGGCAATCCTCGGTGTATTTGCCCAAAACAGGCGCCGCGCCAATTTCCAAAAAGGCTTTGAACCCCATGCCTTTGAGCGTTTCGATCGCATCGGCGTACATGACCGGGCGGCGAACGTTGGCACACCAGTAATCTGCATCAAGTTCGGACCCATCGCAGAGCTGGGCGCTGACGCTGGAAACAAACGGAACCTCGGCCCTGCCGGGCACAAGCCCGGCGATCGCCTCGCGCAAGCTTCCTGTTACCTCATCGACCGCTGAGCCGTGAAAGGGAAAATCGATCGCCAATGGCACCGCGGCCCAACGCATGGAACGTCGCACATGGCGCAGAAAACTATTGAGCTTCTCACGCTCGCCCACCAACGTAACACTTCGCGGGCTGTTCACTGCGGCAATCTCGATGCCGCCGCCGAACTCGGTGATGGCGTCAACCACTTGCTCGACGGGTGCCTGAACCGCCGCCATGGTGCCGCGACCGCGCAGCCGCTGAAGCGCCTGCGATCTTTGATAGTTAAGTTCGAGCGCGTCCTGCAAGGTAAGTGCGCCCGATGCACAAGCCGCTGCCACCTCGCCCCCGGAATGGCCCATTACCGCCGCAGGTCGCAGCCCGTGGGCCGCCAGCGCCGCGACAGTTGCCATTTGGTCGGCAAACAGCAGCGGTTGCGCCACCTCAGCTTCTTGAATCCTCTCTTTAAGATCGGGGTGATGCAGCATCTCGATGATCGACCAGCCCGCGATGCGCTTGTAGGCGCGGTCAATCTTTCTCATCTCTCGCGCGTAGGGCGCGTCAGATGCCAGAGCGGCAATCGACATGCCGGCGTATTGCGACCCGTTTCCAGAGAACACGAAAACCGCAGGCGCATCGGTCAAATCGCTTTGGGCTTGCAGCACCCTCGGATCCGAGGCCCCTGTTTCTGCGTTGCGCAACGCGGCCAGCGCCGCATCGGCGGTGTCGCACACAACAGCAATGCGATGCGGATAGACGCCACGAAAACGCGCGGCTTCTGCACAGAGTTCGGCAATTGTCGAAGGTTCTCGTTCCGCACCGATCATACGCTTGTAGTTGCCCACGGTGCGGTTCAGCGACTCGGGCGAAAAGGCGGACATGAACAGGATCGGAACACCGCCCCCATTCGCGCGCCGCGTGGCCTTGGCCGGCAAAGGCTCCACCGCCTCGAGAATCGCGTGCGCATTCGCGCCGCCAAAGCCAAACGAGCTAACGCCTGCAAAACTGCGCCCATCGCGCTTTGGTAGCGGCACGTTCTGCTGCGCCACTTTCAAGTTCAACTCGTCAAAGGCGATTGCAGGGTTCAGCACGTCGGCGTGCAACGACGCGGGTAGCGTGCCCCGTTCAAGCGCCAGCAAGGCCTTGAGCATACCCGCAGCACCTGACGCGGGTTCCAGATGGCCGATGTTCGATTTGATCGACCCGATCGGCAGCGGCGTGCTGCGCCGCTGGCCCAAAACCTGCCCAAGCGCCATCGCCTCAACCGGATCTCCTGCAAGTGTGCCGGTGCCATGCGCCTCGACAAACAGCAGATCTTCCGGGTCAACCTTGGCGCGGTCATAGACGCGCTGCAACAGCGCCGCTTGCCCTTCAACCGAGGGAAGCGCAACGTTGACGGTGCGCCCATCCGAATTGGTCTCAACCGCGACCAAGGCGGCATAAGGCTGGCGTAGGCCGAGCATTTTGCGGGTCTTGCGCTCTAGCACAAAGGCGACGGCGCCTTCGGCGCGCACATATCCATCGGCCGTCGCTGAAAACGGCTGGCACCGCCCTTTTTGCGACATCATGCGCGCAGCTGAAAACCCCACAAACGGGGTTGGATCCAGCAATGCGTTGACGCCCGCAACAATCGCCGTGTCGATCTCGCCCGACAATAGCGCGTCTTCGGCAAGTTTCAGTGCGAACAAGGATGACGAGCAGGCCGTATCAACGGTCATCGACGGCCCGCGCAGATCGAGCACATGCGATATGCGGTTTGAAACCAAGGCCAGCGTGTTGCCGGTCATCATATAGGCGTCAGTAAGCGAGGCATCTTGCGACAGCCGCGCCGCGTAGGACAGCGCCGAACTTCCGACGAAAACCCCGACAGACTTGCCCGCGAGGCTGCGCGGCGGGATGCCCGCATCCTCGAGCGCCTCCCATGTGACGTTCAAAAGCATGCGCTGCTGCGGATCCATCTGACCCGCTTCGCGCGGCGATATGCCAAACACTTCGGGATCGAACTGCCAGATCTCGTCAACCACACCCGCCGCGAAAGTATA
>NZ_JBFHIA010000118.1:0-9139 GCF_041596715.1 Phaeovulum sp. | reverse complement strand
GGCTTTTGCGAACTTACGGGCGAGCCAATCAGCCTGAAGCGCCTCGACGCGCGCCCGATTGCCACATTGACGCTCGAGGCACAGGAGCGTCACGAACGCCGTGAGCGGGTTCACCGCGACGATTGATGCCGAAAGCCCAAACCGGGCACATGGCAGGGCGGGAGAGCGGCCGATGCTGGTCGGACGTCAGGTGACGGTCTTGGGTGCGGGAATAGCCGGCCTCGCGGTAGCGCGCGCCTTGGCGCTGCGCGGGGCGCAGGTAACCGTTTACGAACAATCCGATGCGATCCACGAAGTTGGCGCGGGTTTGCAGATTTCGCCCAACGGGATGCGCGTGCTGCGCGCGCTCGGTCTGGCCAAGGGCTTGGCCGAAATTGCCCCCCGCGCCGAGGCGATTGCGCTGTTTGACGGGCCAAGTGGTGCCCCGCTGGCGCGAATGCCGCTGGATAAGGGCGAATACCGTTTTGTGCATCGCGGCGCGTTGATCGGGCTTCTGGCCGAAGGCGCGCGTGCCGCAGGTGTGCAGTTCCGCTTTTTACAAGAGGTAGAGCGGGTTGTGCTGGGCGCGCATCCGCCGCGCTTCATCACCCTTCAAGGTGCCGAAGTTGAAAGCGAAGTGCTGATCGGCGCGGATGGTCTGCATTCGAAAGTGCGCGAGGCGCTAAACGGCGCGGCCATGCCGTTTTTCACCCATCAGGTGGCTTGGCGCGCAACAATTCCTGTCGAACCTGACGCCGCACCTGTGGCGCAGCTATTCATGGGCCCCGGTCGGCATCTGGTCAGCTATCCGCTGGGGCGCGGGTTGCGCAATATCGTGGCGATCGAGGAACGGCGGCGCTGGGTTGAAGAAAGCTGGAACCTGCGTGACGATCCCCTGACGCTGCGCGCGGCCTTCTCTAGGTTTTGCCCGCAGGTGCGCGGTTGGCTCAAAGCGGTCGATACGCCGATGCTCTGGGGTCTGTTCCGCCACCCTGTCGCGGTGCGCTGGCAGGGGCACGGGGCGGCGATTCTCGGCGATGCCGCGCATCCGACGCTGCCGTTTCTGGCGCAAGGCGCGGTAATGGCGCTGGAAGACGCGTGGGTGCTAGCCGAGCGGTTGTCGCGCCACGATACCAGCGGCGCGGCTTTCGCCTCTTACAAGGCCGCACGGGCGGCGCGCTGCACACGCATCGTCGAAGCCGCCAACGCCAATGCGCGCAACTACCACTTTGGCGGCGCACGCCGCTTGGTGGCCCACGCGGGGCTGCGGCTTTTGGGCAAGGTCGCGCCCGGCGCGCTGTTGAACCGCTACGATTGGGTGCACGGGTTTGATGCAACCGAAGGTGCGGGCGGCTGACCGGCAGCTTTGGGGTGCCGCGTGGCGCCATTCTGGCAATGTGAACCCGTGCGCTTCAAGCGTCGAGTTCGACCCAGACCGGAACGTGATCCGAAGGTTTCGTGCGCCCACGCATATCTTTGTCGATGCCTGCCGCGGTCAGCAGGTCCGCGGCCTGCGGGGCAAGCAGCAGATGGTCGATTAGGATGCCGTTGTTCTTTTCCCACGCCCAAGCCTGAAAATCCCAAAAACTGTAAAGCCCGGGTTCAGGGTGGCAGGCGCGCAGGCCATTGGTCAGCCCAAGGTTTACAAGGCGGCGATAAGCGGCGCGGGTGTCCGGCAGTGCCAGCGCATCTTCGCGCCAAGCCTCGGGGCGTGCGGCATCTTGGTCCTGCTCGATCACGTTCCAGTCGCCGCCAAGAACGAAAGGTTCTTCTTGCAACAGCAATTCGGCGGCGCGCGCGCGGGCGCGGGCCATCCACGCAAGTTTGTAGTCGTATTTCGGCCCCGGCGCGGGGTTGCCGTTGGGCGCATAAAGCGCCACCACCCGCACCGCTTTCAGCCCGATCACGGTGGCTTCGATCCAGCGCGCTTGTTCATCGGCCTCGTCGCCCGGCAGGCCGCGCGCCACATCCTCAAGCGGCAAGCGCGACAGGATCGCCACACCGTTGAATCCCTTTTGCCCATGCGTTTCAACGCGGTAACCAAGGTCTTCGATGGCCTCGCGCGGAAAGCCCTCGTCCACCGTCTTGATTTCCTGCAACAGCGCCACGTCGGGGTGGGTTTCGCCCAGCCAAGCGGTCACCGCCTCTAGCCGGGCCTTGATGCCGTTGATGTTGAAGGTAGCAATTTTCATGGGCAACCTCGCGTTTGCCCCTTTTTAGGCTGCGATTGCCGCGATGGGTAGGGCTTGCGTGCAAGGGCGCGGTTCCCGCTGCGGGGAACAGCTTTCAAAAACCTTAATAACGTGTAAGAAAGTGCGTAAAAACAGATGGATAGGCTTTATAACACACGTGTTATGCCCGGCCTCAGACCGAAAAAGAGGTGCCGCAGCCGCAAGAGGCGGTGGCATTGGGATTTTCCACCACAAAACGCGCGCCGATCAATTCTTCGGAAAAGTCGATGCTGGCCCCGGCAAGAAAGGGCAGGGACACCGGGTCGATCAACACCTGCTGGCCCTCGCCCTCCAGCACCAGATCATCCGGCGCGGGCGTGCCGAAATCGATCTCATACTGAAACCCCGAACAGCCCCCCCCAGACACCGCCACGCGCAGGGGCCGCATGTCGCGGCCCGCATTAATCGCGGCAAGACGGGCGAAGGCGCGGGGGGTAACCTTGGGTGGCAGGATCATCGGGGCTTTCCAAGCTGGTGTGCCTGCACGATATAGGAAGGAACAAAAGCCGGAACAAGCCGGAGGGGACGATGCTGAAACCTTATGCCTGCGATCCGGCGGCCAGCCGGGGGCGGCTTCATTCCGAAAGCATCTCGACCTTTCGCTCGCCGTTTCAACGAGACCGCGACCGGATCATCCATTCCTCCGCCTTCCGGCGGCTGAAACACAAGACCCAAGTTTTCGTCGAGCACGAGGGCGATTACTACCGCACCCGCCTGACCCATACAATCGAGGTGGCGCAGGTCGCGCGCACCATCGCCGGGGTGCTGGGTTTGAACACCGATCTGGCCGAGGCGGTGGCGCTGGCCCACGACCTTGGCCACCCACCCTTTGGCCATACCGGCGAAGACGCCCTGGCGCTGCTGATGGCACCTTACGGCGGGTTCGACCACAACGCGCAGGCCATCCGCATCGTCACCCGGTTGGAGCGTCACTACGCCGGGTTTGACGGGCTGAACCTGACTTGGGAAACGCTGGAAGGCATAGCCAAGCACAACGGCCCAGTAATCGGCGGCGCGGGCGCCCATTCCGTGCCAGACCGCGCGCATCTTCCTTACGCGCTGGCCGAGTGTGATGCCGAATGGGATCTGGAACTGACCACCAACGCCAGCGCCGAGGCGCAGGTGGCAGCAGTGGCCGACGATGTGGCCTATAACCACCATGATCTGCACGACGGCCTGCGCGCCGGTCTGTTCACCGAGGCGGATCTGATGGAATTGCCGCTTGTCGGCCCGGCTTTTGCCGAGGTTGACCGGCTTTATCCCGGCCTCGACGCTACCCGCCGCCGTCATGAATCGCTGCGGCGCGTGTTTGGGGTGATGGTCGAGGACGTGATCGCGGTGGCCGAAAACCGCCTTGCCGCACTCGGCCCCAGCAGCGTCGATGATATCCGCGCGATGGAGGGGACGATCATCCGCTTTTCCAAGCCGCTTTATCAAAACCTCAAGGCGATCAAAAGTTTCCTCTTCACCCGCATGTACCGCGCCCCCACCGTGGTGGCCGAACGCGAGCGGGTGACGGCGATGATCAACGCGCTTTTCCCGCTGTTCCTTGCGCAGCCAGAGCTGCTTCCCGAAGACTGGCAGGGCGACGTGGCCAAGGCCGACAGCGAAACCGCCCTTGCCCGCGTTGTGCTGGATTACGTGGCGGGGATGACGGACCGGTTTGCTATTCAGGAGTTTGGGCGTCTGGTGGGGTAGGGCACGCTACTTTCACCCCCGAACCTTTGGCGCGGGGCAGCGCCTGACCCGCAGAATGGGCTATCGCTGCCCCAGCGCCAATGTGGCTGGCACCCTAAAGTGCAGGCCCCTCAGACCATCATCTCTTTTGTCGATGTCAGCTTCAGCGTCAGATAGTCGCGCCCGATGCGGTCGATATCCCATTGAAGCCGCGTCAAGAACACAAGGTCGCCGTCGCTGTCGCGCGCGATGTGCTGCTTGTTCACGTTCACGAACTTCTCCACCTCGTCCTTCGGCCCTGTCACCCAGCGGGCCGAGGTGAATTGCGACGGCTCGAACCGCACCGGAAGCCCGTATTCCTGCTCGATCCGGCTGGCCAGCACTTCGAATTGCAAGGCACCCACGACGCCCACGATGAAGCCGGAGCCGAGCATTGGCTTGAAGACCTTGGCTGCACCTTCCTCGGCGAACTGGGTCAGCGCCTTGTCGAGGTGCTTGGCCTTCATCGGGTCAAGCGCGCGAACGCCTTGCAGCAGCTCTGGCGCGAAGGACGGGATGCCGGTAAAGCGCAGCGCCTCGCCCTCGGTCAGCGCATCGCCGATGCGTAGCTGGCCGTGGTTAGGGATGCCGATGATGTCGCCTGCCCAAGCCTCTTCGGCCAATTCGCGGTCTGCGGCCAGAAACAGAACCGGGTTTGAAACCGCCATCGGCTTTTTGCTGCGCACATGCAGCAGCTTCATGCCGCGCTGAAAATGCCCCGAGGCAAGGCGCACGAATGCCACGCGGTCGCGGTGCTTGGGGTCCATATTGGCCTGCACCTTGAAGACCACGCCGGTCACTGCCGCCTCACCCGGCGCGACGCGGCGGGACTCGGCGCGTTGGGGTTGCGGCTCTGGCCCAAACTCGGCGATGCCCTGCATCAATTCGCGCACCCCGAACGAGTTGATCGCCGATCCGAACCAGATCGGCGTCATGTGACCTTCAAGCAGGCTTTGGCGGTTGAAAACTGGCAAAAGTTCGCGCGCGACTTCCAGCTCTTCGCGCAGCTTCGCCAGAAGCTCCGCTGGCACATGCTCGGCCAGTTTCGGGTCGGCAAGACCGTCGATCTTGATGCTTTCGGCCACCCGGTTGCGGTCTGCGCGGTCCATCAGTTCCAAGCGGTCATGCAGAATGTCGTAGCAGCCGATGAAATCGCGCCCTTGCCCGATGGGCCAAGAGGCGGGGGCCACGTCGATTGCCAGATTCTGCTGGATTTCGTCGATGATGTCGAAGGTATCGCGGCTTTCGCGGTCCATCTTGTTACAAAAGGTCAGAATCGGCAGATCGCGCAGCCGACAAACCTCAAAAAGCTTGCGGGTCTGGCTTTCCACGCCCTTCGCGCCGTCGATCACCATGATCGCGGCATCGACGGCGGTCAGCGTACGGTATGTGTCTTCGGAAAAATCCGAGTGACCGGGGGTATCGACGAGGTTGAAGCGAAAGCTGCCGAAATCAAAGCTCATCGCCGAGGCTGAAACCGAGATGCCGCGGTCGGCCTCGATCTTCATGTAGTCAGAGCGGGTGCGCCGCGCCTCGCCCTTGGCGCGCACCTGACCGGCCATCTGAATCGCGCCGCCAAAGAGCAGGAACTTTTCGGTCAACGTGGTCTTGCCGGCGTCGGGGTGCGAAATGATCGCAAAGGTCCGGCGGCGGGCGATTTCAGGCGGGAGGGTGGCGGGCATGTTCATGGCGCGCGGTGTATCTGCTGGCGCAGAGCCACGCAAGCGCGGGGGCAGGGTTGCGGCCTAGTCGCGGGTGCGCTTTTTAAAAAGCGCGGCGCGGGTTGCGGCATCAAACTGCGCCCGGCCCGCTTCGGTGCCGAAATGCGGGCGGTGGCGCAGCCCGGGAAAGTCTGCGCGCAGGCTTTCGGACATGGCCTCGGGCATCAGGTGCAGCATCGCCTCGCTGACCTGAAGGCTTTCGCATGGGATGCCCTCGGCATAGATGATCTCGTGCCGATCAAAGACGAGGCTGTAGTAATCGACATGGCCACCCTCGCGTCGCCAGACGCTTTCGCCATCGACCAGATGCTTGGCCTGCACCAGAATCTCGGAGGTATCGCCTAGCCGCTGCGCGCCCCGCCGATAGAGAAAGATCCTGTGATGTGGGCTGACCACCAGATCGCCCTCGTTGCCAAGCGTGCCCGCCGCGATCACCACCGGGGCAGAGCTGCCAATCGCGCGCAGGCTGGCCTTGCCGACAAAGCGTAATGGTTGCGGGCCGGAATCGCGGGTCAGCACCCGATCGCCCGGCCTAAGCGCCTCGATCGCGCGTTGTTCGCCCCCCGCCAAGGTAATCAGCGTGCCGGTGCAGAACGCGACACAGATCAGGTCTGATAGTCGCGCCGCATCCGGGTCGTGTTGCGACTCGAGCAGGGTATAGTCGGTGCGCGGCGCAATCGGGGAAAGCGGTAGCGCGTAAAGCCGCCCGCTGGCCTCATGTTCAATGATCAGGATATCGACGGTGTCGCCGTCTGGTGCCATCAGCACGTGGCGCGCAACCAGCGCTATCGCATCGCCCGGCGCGCCAATTTCCGAACCTGCCGCCACGCTTTGCCCGGCACCACCCGTGGCCAGCACCAGCCGCACCGGCTCGGCACCACGGGAAAGCTGGTAAACGTCACCCGGCAGGCAGGCTTCGGGTTCGCCAAGCGGATCGCCGTGGTTGGCGCCGCTGGTGACGCAGATCGCGTCAGCCATGAACACATGCGCAGGCTGACCGGGAAGCGGCGCTGTGTTCTGGTTGGGCATAAAGGAACCTCGATCCTTGCTATGGCGCAGCGCACTGGCATCGAATAGCAAGTGCGGGTATTGCCTTTTGACCGCGAGGCGTCAAGTCGCGGGTTGCCGCAGCGAGGAGAGAGATCAATGGATTTGGGTATCAGCGGGCGCCGCGCGCTTGTTTCGGCGGCATCAAAGGGGCTTGGGCGCGGCGTGGCCGAGGCCTTGGCGGCGGCTGGCGTGGATCTTGTCATCAACGCACGCGGTGCCGAGGCGTTGAACGCGACGGCGGCAGAGATTGCCGCGCGCTACGGCGTAAAGGTTGACGCGGTAGTGGGCGATATCACAGAGCCCGAAACGCGCGCGCGGGTGCTGGCGGCGGCGGGCGCTGTGGATATTCTGGTCACCAACGCCGGGGGGCCACCGCCCGGCCATTGGCAGACATGGAGCCGCGACGATTTTCTGCGCGCCATCGATGCCAATATGCTGACCCCGGTGGCGCTGATGCAAGCCTGCCTTCCGGGCATGATCGAGCGCGGGTGGGGCAGGGTGGTCAACATCACGTCGGCCGCGGTAAAATCGCCGATTGCCGAGCTTGGGCTTTCCAACACAGCACGCGCCGGGTTGACCGGCTTTGTCGCCGGAACCGCGCGGCAGGTGGCGCGCAACGGTGTGACGATCAACAACCTCTTGCCCGGCCTGCACGCCACTGACCGCGCCACGGCGCTTGATGCGGGTGCTGCCGCGCGCGAGGGCATCACCCCGGCCGAAGCCGCCGCGCGCCGCGCCGCCGGTATTCCCGCCGGGCGCTATGGCACGCCTGCCGAGTTTGGTGCGGCCTGCGCGTTCCTCTGCTCGGCACATGCCGGGTACATCGTGGGCCAGAACATCCTTCTTGATGGCGGCGCGTTCAACGCAACCCTGTAAGGCCCGCGCCCGCGCCCGCGCCGCATTGCTTGCACGGCCAAGTCGGCGCTGATATCGGGTAAGCCTGAGTGATTTGATCGGATAGCCGCGTGTCGCAATCGCCGCCCCCTTCCCGGCTTGAGGTGCAGGGCCTTGCCCGAGCGTTCGGCGCACGGCAGGTACTGCGCGGGATTTCCTTCGAGGTTGCCGCGGGGCAGGTCAGTTGCCTGCTCGGCCCATCGGGCTGCGGCAAAACCACCGCGCTGCGGATCATCGCCGGGGTCGATGCGGGCGATGCGGGTGTGATCCGGGTGGACGGTACGCCGATTGCGGGCCCAGGTGTGCAGCTGCCGCCAGAACAGCGCGGCGTCGGCCTGATGTTTCAGGACTTTGCGCTTTTTCCGCATCTGACGGTGGCCCAGAACGTGGCCTTCGGGCTGCACGGCGCGCGCCCCGAGCAGGCGCGCCGCGTGGCGGAATTGTTGGAGCGGGTGCATATGCAGCACCACGCGCAAAGCTATCCACACGCACTATCGGGGGGCGAGCAGCAGCGCGTTGCACTGGCGCGCGCGCTGGCACCGCGACCCCGCATTTTGCTGATGGACGAGCCGTTTTCGGGGTTGGACGAGCGGCTGCGCGATGCGATCCGCGACGAAACCCTGCAACTGCTGAAAGAAGAAGGTGCCGCTGTGCTGCTGGTCACGCACGAGCCGCATGAGGCAATGCGGATGGCAGACCAGATCTTGCTGATGCGCGCGGGCGAGATTGTGCAGCGCGGCGCGCCCTACAACATTTACAACGCCCCGGCAGACCGCGAGGCTGCCGCGTTCTTTTCTGACCTGAACATTCTCACCGGCAAGGTGCAGGGCGCGCTGATCGATACCGCGTTTGGCGCTTTCTTGGCGCCCGGTCATGCCGATGGCACCAAAGTGGAAATCGCAATCCGCCCGCAGCACCTCAAGCTTGATTTCGACCGTGCCGGGCGCGGCCCCGCGCCCACTGCGGCCGAAGGCACGGCGGCGCGGGGGCAGGTGCTGCGGGCGCGGTTTCTGGGCCGTGAATCGCTGGTGGAGTTTGGTATGGATTTTGACGGCTCGGTGCTGATGGCCTCGGTGCCCGGCGTATTTCTGCCCACCCCCGGCACGCCGATGTGGCTGATGATCCGCCGCGATCGTTGCTTTGTCTTTGCTGCGCGCTGAGGCGGTGGCGGCTTAGATCGGGATTTTGTCCATCAGGTAGTTGCGAAACAGCGTTGGAACCGTTGCCGCCTCGCGGAAGCCTGTTGCGCGCGCCAGTCCCATCAGATCGGTGACGGGCGGGGGCAGGTGTTCAAGCACCGCACCCGAGCCGCGCAACATGCCATCGGTATGATCGCGCCCCAGCACCGAGTATCCGGGGTAAAGCGAACCGAAGCCAGCAAGCCCTTGCCGGAAAAAGGAAAATCGCAACATTCGTGTGCGCGGAAACATGGTGAGAAGCATCACACCGTCTTCTGCGCGTAGAAATAATCCGTGGCAGGGAAGCCGCGGCGGGCACGACATTTCGATCTGCCCAGGGCTGGTCAGATAGGGCTCGTAAGATTTCATC
>NZ_JBFHIA010000117.1:0-9151 GCF_041596715.1 Phaeovulum sp. | reverse complement strand
CAGAAACGCAAGATCGACTGATGGAAGAGTTGCAAAGCAAGCACGTTGCACTTGTTGGCAATGCCCGCGCACTTGCCAACACATCGCACGGGGCAGCAATCGAAGCGGCTGAACTGGTGGTGCGAATCAACAGCGCGCCGATTGTTTCAAGCATCTCTCACGGAACCCGAACCGATTGGCTGGGTGTTTCGGTTCCACCCGATCAAGCAACACTTGCAGCGCGTGCGCCAAGACATGTTCTTTGGATGACCCGAAAGCGCAAGCGCCTGCCATACGCATTGGCACATCGCCCCGGCTTTTACCTGCACCCCAAGGCAGACAGCGCCCGCCTGCGCGCCCTGCTCGGCGCCCCTCCCACTACCGGGCTGATGCTGATTGACCTTCTGTCCCGCGCGCCGCTTGCCAGCCTTACGCTTTACGGCTTCGACTTTTTCGCGTCGCTTTCGCTCTCTGGCCGACGCAACGCGCAGCAGGTGCCGCATGACTTCGGGGCCGAGGCGTCCTTTGTGGCAGACCTGATCGCGAGGGATTCGCGCATCACCCGCGTGGAATAACGCAAAAGTCCCTTTCCGCGCGCCCGCCTTTCCGCTAACGCAACGACGTTCTTTCTTCAGGAGATGCCTCATGGGCTACAAGGTCGTTGTCGCCGGTGCCACGGGGAACGTGGGCCGTGAAATGCTGAACATCCTCGCCGAGCGCGAGTTTCCGGTGGACGAGATCGTCGCGCTGGCCAGCCGCAAGTCGCTGGGAACCGAAGTCAGCTTTGGCGACAAGACTCTCAAGACTAAGGATCTTGATGCTTTCGATTTCACCGGATGGGACATCGCGCTGTTCGCCGTGGGTTCGGAAGCGACCAAGATCTACGCGCCCAAGGCCGCAGCCTCGGGCTGCGTGGTCATCGATAACTCGTCGCTTTACCGCTACGATCCGAAGGTTCCGCTGATCGTGCCCGAGGTGAATGCCGACGCGATTTACGAATACAAGAACAAGAACATCATCGCCAACCCCAACTGCTCGACCGCGCAGATGGTAGTGGCGCTGAAGCCGCTGCACGATCGCGCGCGAATCAAGCGCGTGGTGGTGTCTACCTATCAGTCGGTTTCCGGCGCGGGCAAAGCGGGCATCGACGAGCTTTGGGACCAGACCAAGGGCATGTATGTGCCCGGCCAAGAGGTTGCGCCGAAAAAGTTTACCAAGCAGATCGCGTTCAACGTGATCCCGCATATCGACGTGTTTCTTGATGACGGCTCGACCAAGGAAGAATGGAAGATGGTCGCCGAAACCAAGAAAATCCTCGACAAATCGATCAAGGTCACCGCGACCTGCGTGCGCGTGCCGGTATTTGTCGGCCACTCGGAAGCGATCAATATCGAGTTTGAAGAGTTCCTCGACTGGCAAGAGGCGCAGGGCATTCTGCGCGAATCCCCCGGCGTGCTGGTCATCGACAAGCGCGAACCGGGTGGCTACATCACCCCGGTCGAATGTGTGGGCGATTATGCAACCTATATCAGCCGCATCCGCCAAGACAGCACGGTAGAAAACGGCCTGAACATCTGGTGCGTCTCTGACAACCTGCGCAAGGGTGCCGCGCTGAACGCGGTGCAGATTGCCGAAGTGCTGGGCAACCGCTGCCTGAAAAAGGGCTGAACCCGGTCCGAACCTAGCAATTACAAATGCGATGTCCCGCCCTTTGTGGCGGGACATTTCGTTTCTGCCTCGGCAGATATTCGCCGCAGCATGACCGCGAAAATCTGGCGCGGGGCGCGAGGGGGCTTGTGAAATTGCGCGGGCAAGCGGAAACTTTGCCTGCATTTTATCCGCATTATCCCACAGGAGAGCATCATGCGCCGCCTGAATCTGTTTCCCCTTGCCCTGATCCTCGGCACTACCGCCCCCACCGCGCTTCTGGCCGACACGCTTACCGTCGCATCAAAAGTGGCGCAGGTGACGCTTTACCCCTGGGGCGCAAGCGTTGTGCGCGTGGTTGAGGTAACAGCCCCGGCCGGTGTGCATGAACTGATCGTGCCTGATCTGCCCTATTATACCAACGCAGGCAGCCTGCGCGTTTCCGGGCAGGGCGTGACGGTGGGCGCGGTGAATCTGCAATATGACCGCCTTCCCGTGGCCGATACCACCCCCGACCCTGCGATTGCCGCTGCAAAGGCCGAGGTCGCGCGGCTCGAAGAAGTGGTTGCCGACCATAGCGCCGCCATCGCCTCGATCCGGCTTGAGGTAGAGGCCGCAAACCAACAGGTCGCATTCCTGAGCGGCCTCACCCAAGGCGATAGCGCCAGTGCGGAAGAACTTCGCACCCTGTCACGAATGGTTGCAGAAGAGGTGCTTGCCGCCTCGCGGGCCGCCTTCGCCGCCGAGGCAGAGGCCAAGGCCGCCGAGACCAATGCCAAGCCAGATATCGAAGCGCTCGAAAAGGCGCGCCAAGCACTGGCGGCGCTGATCAACCCCGAGGTTGAAGACCAAGCCGCTCTGATCG
This sequence comes from Phaeovulum sp., assembly GCF_041596715.1. Lineage (GTDB taxonomy): Bacteria > Pseudomonadota > Alphaproteobacteria > Rhodobacterales > Rhodobacteraceae > UBA6213. Next base: position 6,660 of record NZ_JBFHIA010000117.1, on the reverse strand, counting down.
CCGCGGTCGAAGTGGGTGCCGATGGCAAAGGCACGGTCGAGATTACCACCTTCACCAACGACGCAAGCTGGCAACCGGTCTACGACCTGCGCCTGACCCGCGTCGGTGCCGCGAAACCGTCGCTTTCGCTGGAACGCGGCGTGCTGGTTTCGCAGTACTCGGGCGAGGATTGGCGCGGGGTCGATCTGCTGCTGTCAACCGCGCGGCCCTCAGACCAATCCGAGCCATCCACGGTTTATCCGTGGCTGCGCCGCATCGGCCCGGAAGAGCCGGAAATGCGCGTGGGAGCGGTAGCCGAGTTTGAAAGCAAATCAATGTTCGACACCTTTCTTGGCGCGGCGGCACCGATGGTGGTCGAAACCGCCGCGATGGAGATGATGGGGGCAACTGTCACCTATCACTACGGCGCGCCCGTCGATATTCGCGACGGGGTCGAGTCGCTGCGTCTCAAACTTGACACCTTGACCCTTGCCCCCGAGGTGCTGGCCGAGGCCGTGCCGTCGATGGATAAAACCGCTTTCCTCGTTTCCAAGGCCGTCAACGATAGCGGTCAGGTGCTGCTGCCGGGCGAGGCGACGCTGTTTGTCGATGGCGCGATGGTCGGGTTGGCAAATCTGCCGCTGACCGCCGCCGGGGCCGACCTTCGCATGGGCTTTGGGCCGATCGACGGGCTGGTGCTGACCCGCACCGTCCCCGCAAAAATTGAAGGCGACCGTGGCGTCATCTCTAAATCCAACCAGCAGAACGAAACGGCGGTGCTGACGGTCGAAAACCTGACCAATGAAACATGGGCGCTGCGCGTGCTCGACCGTGTGCCCTATTCGGAGCAGGAAGACCTTGTCATCACCTACAAGGCCACCCCTACCGCGACCGCCACCGATGTAGATGGCAAACGCGGTGTGCTGGCATGGCAATCGACATTGGCACCGGGCAAAAGCCAGACGATCCAAATCGAAACCACGCTAAGCTGGCCAACAGACCAAGTCTTGCGCTAGCCCGGGCGCGCAAGGCGAAATACAAGGCAGGGGCGGGTGCTGCGCATCCGCCCCTGTCATGACGAACCTCTGAAAGCCGTCGCAGCGCAAAGGCAAGCAAGCCTCGCCTGCGCCGACCATCCGCAACAATTTGTTGCGCTACTTCAAGGGTAACCGCCGCGCCACGCCACGCCGCCCGGCAATGCGTGCCGTTCAGGCGACCTTGCCCTTGGGCCGCAACGGCAACGCGCGTTCGCGCATCGGCACCGCCCCGGGGAAAGCTGCGCGAAAGCGGATGCATAGCGCCGGCAAGCTGGAACCCAAGGTATCGATTGGCACCAACGCCCGGTCTGCGGGCCAAGAGTTGAGCGTCAGCGCACCTTCATCCGAAAGGCGCAGCACAAAGCCCGCTTTGCGCAGCCGCGCTTGCAGGTCAAGCCAGCCGCGCGCTTCCGCCAGCGCCGTATGCACCTGCGCAAAGCTGCCGCTCATTGCGCGCAGCGACACCGGGTCCGCGCCAGCCACTGCCGCCTCAAGCAGCGCGCGCACGATCTCAGCGGGGCTGCGCCCCTGCACCCGCGCTGCGCGCTCTAGCGCGTCGATCACGGTATCGGGCAAACGAAGTGATACAAGGCGGTGCTGTGTCATGGGCAAAGCCTCTCAGCCCGCCCTTAAACCGCAGTTAACGTCGCCCCTTACACCACCACGAAACCACTGGTCGCGGGATCGTATTGCAGCAACTGCCCTTCGCCGATGTCGGTCCAAAGCCCGTGCAATGTCATCCGGTCGCCCTCTAGCGCCTCCCGAACGAAGGGAAAGGTCATCAGATTCTCAAGGCTGATGACAACCGATTCGCGTTCTAGCGCGGTGATCCGCTCTGCTTCATCCGGCATATCGGCCACCCGGTCGAAACCGGGGCGCAGAATACCCAACCATTTGCCCACGAATGAGGTTTCGCGTTCCAGCTCGGGCGCTTTCCCGGTGCACATCGCGTGGCATCCCTGCACGCCGCCGCAATGCGAATGGCCAAGCACGATCAGATGCGCAACCTTGAGCGTGTTGACCGCGTATTCCACCGCAGCCGAAGTGCCGTGGTAATCGCCATCGGGGTTATAGGGCGGCACGAGGTTCGCGATATTGCGGTGAATGAAGAACTCACCTTGGTCGGCCCCGAAAATCGAGGTGACATGCACGCGGCTGTCGCAGCACGAAATCACCATCGCACGCGGGCGCTGCCCTTCTTCGGCAAGGCGACGATACCAGATGTGATTTTCGGCGAATGTGGTGGCGCGCCACCCTTGAAAACGTTGCACCAGATAGGAAGGCAGCAGTCGCACATGGGTCTGCATTGGCGGTCTCCTTCTTGCTGAACGATCCTTAGTCTGGCTGACGCTGCAATTCGAGCGGATTTTCTGCCGCCCCTCAACCTTTTATTGACCTTTGGGGACTCAAGGTCGCACTGGGCATGGGGGCCTTTATCGGAGGGATGCAGGGTGGCGGACATATCCGTTTTGCACCATCAGGAAGGCGTCAGGCTCGACCCAGACAGGGTAACAACCCTTTATTCCGAACTTGGCGGCGTCAAAGCCGAAGCCGTCTTGTGCCACTCGATCGAAGAATTGGCCGTGCTGCTTGCCACGTTGCAACGGTCTGCGCAGGCGAACAACCGCGGCGCGATTGTCGAAACTGCGGGCGCGCTTGGGCGGCTGGCCGCAGAGATAGGCATGATCACGCTGGCGCGGGTGGCAGGCGATGTTGCTCATACGGCACTGGCGGCAGACACCGCCGCCTTGGCCGCGACGCAAGCACGACTGGTGCGCATTGGCGACCGTTCGCTGACCGCGGTCTGGGATCTGCAAGACATGAGCCTTTAGGCGCAATGCCCCTTGCAGGCCATGCCAAGCGCAGTAGGTTGACGGCGTCACGCAACAGGAATGCCCAAATGTCGCTACGCTTTGCAGACCCTGCCAGCCCGTCGCTGCCCCTTACCCTCGTGCCCGAATCCGCGTTGGCCGAAGCGCTGGCCCGCTTGCCCGCACCCGCCCGCGCTTGGGCCGGTGCGCAGGGCTTCACCGCAGCCCTAGGCCAGTGCTGTGTGCTGCCAGACGAAGGTGGTGCCCCTGCGGGTGCGCTGTTTGGCTTGGGTAACCCGGCGCAACGCGCGCGCGGGCGTTTTCACCTTGCCAAAGCCGTCGATCTGTTGCCGGAAGGGGCTTGGCACCTTGAAGGCGCGCTCAGCCCCGCCGAGACCGATGAGGCAGCGTTAGCATTTCTGCTCGCGGCCTACCGCTTCGGGCGCTACAAGGCCGCCGCTTCGCCAAAAGCCTTGCTGAAATGCCCCGCAGGCGTCAATGCCGCCCGGATCGAGGCGATTGCCGCAGGCGAGGCGCTGACCCGCGATCTGATCAACACCCCCGCCTCTGACATGGGGCCAGATGAACTGGAGGCGGCCTTTACCGCGCTGGCCGCGCGCCACGGTGCCAGCACCCGCGTGGTGGCGGGCGAGGCGCTGCTGGCCGAGGGTTTCCCGATGATACACGCAGTGGGCCGCGCCAGCCCGCGCGCGCCGCGCCTGCTCGATCTGCGCTGGGGCGATGCTGGGCCGCGCTTGACGCTGGTCGGCAAAGGCGTGTGCTTTGATACCGGCGGGCTAGACCTGAAACCCGCTGCCAGCATGGGGCTTATGAAAAAAGACATGGGCGGTGCGGCAACCGTGATGGGGCTGGCCGAAATGATCATGGCGCTGGGCCTGCCGCTACGCCTGCGTGTGCTAGTGCCCGCCGTTGAAAACGCCGTTTCCGGCAATGCCTTCCGCCCACAGGACATTCTGATCAGCCGCAAGGGCCTGACGGTCGAGGTCAACAACACCGATGCCGAGGGGCGGTTGGTGCTGGCCGATGCCTTGGCGCTGGCCGACGAGGAAGCGCCCGATCTGCTGCTCTGCATGGCCACGCTGACGGGTGCTGCAAGGGTGGCGCTGGGGCCAGACGTGCCGCCCTTCTACACCGATGATGACGCGCTTGCCGCAGCCCTTGCCGCGGCGTCGGCACGGGTGGCCGACCCGCTTTGGCGGATGCCCTTCTGGGCACCCTACGAAAGCCTGATCGAGCCCGGCATCGCCGACCTCGACAACGCACCCTCTGGCGGCATGGCAGGGTCTGTGACCGCCGCACTGTTCCTGCGCCGCTTCGTCACTGCAACACCCCGTTTCGCGCATTTTGATATCTACGGCTGGCAACCCACCGCCGCCCCCGCCCGCCCTAAAGGCGCCGTGGGCCAAGGTGCGCGCGCCATTCTGGCCGCACTGCCCGAGGTGCTTGGGATATGAAAACCGATCGTCGCACATACCCCTATTCGGGCCGCGTGGCCCATGTGTCGCTGCGCGGGCAGATCGAGGCGGAAAGCTTCAGCGAAGGCAGCCCCGCCCGCCTTGGTGTGCCGCTGGCCGACCTTTGCGCAGCACCTTTCGGGCGGCGCGAGCGGCAGTTGCTGCTGGGTGCCGCGCTGAATGTGCTCGACCGCCGCGATGGCGCGGCTTTCGTGGTTGCGGCACGCGATGGATTTTGCGGTTGGGTGGCAGAATCCGCCTTGGCCGCGCCACAAGAAGCAACGCACTGGGTTTCGGCCCCGGCAACCCACCTTTACCCCGAGCCACAAGTGAAAACCCGCGAAACGGCAGCACTCAGCATCGGCGCGCGGGTCCGCGTGGTGGGCGAGCAGGGCAAGTTCCTGCAAACCGCCGACGGTGCCTTCATCCCCCGAATGCACCTGCGCGCGCTCAACGATTGGGCGACCGACCCGGTGGCGGTGGCCGAAAGCCTGCTGGGCACGCCTTACCTCTGGGGCGGCAATTCGCACGCGGGCATCGATTGTTCGGGGCTTGTGCAAGCATCACTAAACGCCTGCGGCATCGCCTGCCCCGCCGATAGCGACCAGCAATGCGATGCACTTGGCACCGTTTTGCCCGAAACGGCCGCACCAAAGCGTGGCGATCTTTTCTTCTGGCCCGGCCATGTCGCCATGGCGGCTTCGGATAGCGAGATCATTCATGCCAACGGAGCCAGCATGAGCGTCGCCTATGAGGGGATTGAGGCCGCCCTTGCGCGCATCGCCGCGTCAGACGCGCCGCTTCAGTGCCGAAAGCGGCTCTAGTCAACCGCGCGGATCAGCTTTCGTTCGAGCACACGCAGAACCTGCGGCAGGTCGTGGCCGCGCCGCAGCACCTGCCCCTCGGCACCGATCACCGCATACTGGCCCTGCCGCGCCCGCAGAAGCGGGCGCTTTTCGATGCGGTAAAGCGGGTTTTCGCTGGCACGACGAAACACCGAAAACACCGCCACATCCGGCAAAAAGGCCATCGCATAGTCACGCCACTCGCCCGCCGCGACCATGCGGCCGTATAGCTGCAAGATCGGCCCCAGCTCTGTGCGATGGAAAGCCACGCGCTCGACGTTGCGCGCGGCTTGCAGACTTATCGGAGGATGCACCGTCATGGTTCTATGCTGACACATCCCTGCCACCGCGATCAAGCGCCGCGAAAATGCCGCAAAAAGACCCGCAAAGCTTCACGCAGACAGCGCGAAACCGCCCCGATCGCAGGCGAAAAAGGTATCAGCGGAAATCGCTAAGCCCTGGCGGTGTTAGAAAAGCCCCCACCCAGTATGCGCCGCTAGGGCGACTTCCGCTTGCAAGGCCCCGCCGGAAACGGCGGGGTTTTTTGCGCATCAATCGGCTCAACCGCAGTCGATGTTGTAAATGTTACCCGCCGCGTCCAGCCGAAATACGATCCGCCCCGCGACATATTCCTGCGGCTCGATCCCGCGCCAAGGCACGATCCGATACGGCTGGGTCAGCGCCAAGGTGTCGATCAGCGCGCCGGGCTTGCCGAGGTAGGGCACATAGTCGATCGCGCGGCAAAGGTCGGGTTCGCGCGATTCAAGCCCCGGCGCGGCGATTGTCGGCGCGGCGATGGGCGATGCAGCCGAGTCCGGCGCCTGTGTGCCGGCCAGCGGGGTCACCGTTACCGGCTCTCCGCTCAAGACCGGTGTGGGAACCTGAGGTGCCTCGACACAGGCAGTCAGCGCCAGCACCATTGCAAAAGCTAACATTCTCGCCATTCGATCCACCCCGATGTTGCACGCCCGGCGGCTTTCGCTCAGGCTTGGTCAAATATAGAGGGAGGAGCCGCCAATGAGAACCCGTGCCGCAGTAGCACTTGCACCCGGAAAGCCGCTGCAAGTGATCGAGGTAGAGCTTGAAGGCCCGCGCGCGGGCGAGGTTCTGGTGGAAATCAAGGCGACCGGCATTTGCCATACCGACGAGTTCACGCTCTCGGGTGCAGACCCGGAGGGGCTATTTCCGGTGATTCTCGGGCATGAGGGCGCGGGCGTGGTGGTCGAATGCGGGCCGGGCGTCACCAGCCTGAAGCCGGGCGATCATGTGATACCCCTCTACACCCCTGAATGCCGCGAGTGCCCCTCGTGCCTGTCGCGCAAGACCAACCTTTGCACCGCAATCCGCGCGACGCAAGGAAAGGGGCTGATGCCGGATGGAACGACCCGGTTCTCAATGCTCGATGGCACGCCGATCTTGCATTACATGGGCTGCTCGACCTTCGCCAACCACACGGTGATGCCGGAAATCGCGCTGGCCAAGATTCGGGACGACGCGCCGTTCGACAAGGCTT
>NZ_JBFHIA010000116.1:0-9187 GCF_041596715.1 Phaeovulum sp. | reverse complement strand
GAAGGCGTTGAACACCGCAGGGTCGTCTATTCCGTGATAGCCGACATAGATGCCGGCGGATATTGCTCCGAGGTTGCCTAGCGTCAGCGCCGCGAAGAACAGAAATATTCTGGTCCGCAGGCTGAAGCGTTCACTCATGGCCCGGCCTCCGGCGCAAGAAGGCGCTGCACCTCGGCACGAAGTTCCTTCAATTCGAACGGCTTGGCGATAAAGCCGTCAGCGCCAAGTGCCAGCCCCTTGCGCCTTTCCATCGCCGAACCACGTGCGGTCATCATCAGAATCTTCACACCGTCCAGCGCGCGGTCGGTGCGCACGGTCTGGCAAATCTCGTATCCCGAAACCTCGGGAAGCATCACGTCAAGCAGCACAAGGTCGGGCATCGTTTCGCGGATGCGTGCTACCGCCTCTGCGCCATTGGCGATGCGGTCATGTTCATAGCCTTCACGGGTCAACAGATAGTCGAGCGCGATGGCGATGTTGTCCTCATCCTCGACAATGAGAACCCGGCGTTTTTTCGCTCCGTCGGCCATTGCCTATCCTCCGTTGCACGCGGCCTTCAGCATCACGTCATCCAGCCCCACCGGCACCCAGACGGCGCCACGCAGGGTTCCGTCGGGCACCAGTTCAGCACCTTCCACCAGATCGGCCCGCGCGCCGGCCGCGCAGTCGAAGGCCACCGGCACGCGCATCGTCTCGCCCCAGCGGGTGACCAGTAGCACCTCTGTCGCCGCCAGATCAGGCGTTGCAGCCGAGCGTAAGACCGCAGCGCGATCGATTGCCATGAACCGCGAGGTGACCGGGAACAGATACGACCAAGGCCGCCAAGGTGCACCGCCACGAACCTGGTCAAGGATCACCACGCTTTCGGGCAAATCTTGGCTGACGCGGTCGAACCACGAATATTCGTTCCACGCCGAATAGATGATCATCGAGGCACCGATTGCCGCGGGCATCAGCCACTTTGGCAGGCGGCGGCCGCTCAGATGGTTGGCGGCATAGACAATCGAGAAGGCCAGAATGCCAACCGCCGCCATCGTGATCCAGTCAACTGCCATAGGCTATTCGTCCTTTATCCCGGTGCGCCCTTGCCGTGGCTCAGCGCCGATTGCATCGTGCGCACCACAACAAAGGCATCGCGCAGATGGCTGCGCTCAAAATCTGACAGGTCCGAGGGCGACAAGAAGTTGTCGGGCTTGCGCCCCGAACGCACCAGATGCGCCTGATTTTCGAGTCGCATCGAAGCGATCAGGTCATATGCCTCAATCAAATCGCGCGCACCAGACGAAGAAATAACCCCTGCCGCCTCGGCACCTTGCAAGCGCGCGCGTGTGTTGGCGGCGGTCAGACTACCCTGAAGCGCATAGACACGCGCAAGATCGGCCACCGGCACCACGCCGTTGTGTTTCATGTCGATGTGGTTGCGATATTCGCCAGAGCGGATCGTCGCGAAACCGCGGATCAGGCCCAAGGGCGGCGTATGCTTGAGTGAATTGGCGATCATATGCGCTACGAAGATCGAGTTTTTCGAGGCGAGTTCCAGTGTTTCGTCCTGCAACTCCTGATACAGGCTGACGGTGCCGCCGATCGGGCGCAGATCGAACATCACCGAGGCAAGCATCTGCGCCTCGTTCGAAGGCACCGCGATCCAGCGTTGGAAATAGTCGCGCCAAAGCTTTTGGCGCACCCGCCAGCGGTCGGCCGTAGCCATCATGTCGCCGGGGCAATAGACGTAGCCACAGGCGTTCAGCCCGTCCGAAACGATCTTTGCCATCTTGGCAAAATAGGCCATGTCATCCGGCGTGGCGTTGTTGTGAATGATCATGCAGTTGTCCTGATCGGACACGCCAGTCTGTTCCTGCCGCCCCTGACTTCCGCAGGCCAGCCAGAGATAGGGCACTGGTGCGGTGCCCAGCTTTGCCTCGGCCATCGCGAGAAGTCGGCGGGTAACCGCATCCGCAATGTCGGTAATCAGGCGCGTTACAACCTCATGCGCGTGGTTGCCGCCGACAAGCTGCACCAGCAGACGCGGAATACGGGCGGTGACGGATGCCATTTCCTCGACCGTCTCGGCACCTGCCACATCGCGCACCAGTGCCGCGGCGCTGACAGCCTGAAAACGGGTTAGGTCGGTCTGCGTGACCATACCCACAAACCGCCCGCCCTCGACAATCGGCAAGTGCCCGATCTTGCGTTCAAGCATGATGTGCAGAATGTCCGAACCAAGCGCATCGGGTGGCAACGAGATTGGCTTGGCGGTCATCACCCGCGATACCGGCGTCTGCGGAGAGCGGCCTTCGGCCAGCACCTTGTTTGCAAGATCGCGCACGGTCAGAATGCCCAAAAGCCGACCGTCCTCGGTGACACCAAGGCTCGAGATATGAGAATCGCGCATCATCCGCGCAGCTTCTGCCACCGTGGTGCTGGGCTCGCAGGAAAGGGGTTTGCGCGCGACCAGATCGGCAACCTTCAGCGTCGAGATATCGGCGGTGTGGTTGTCTTGCCCGCGGCCCCGGTTGAAAAACCGCTCGAACGCGGGGAAGCGCGCAATAAGTTCACGAAACTCGACTGCGGGCAGCATCAGGATCGTGCTGTCTTCACGGGTGTGGGCGGTGGTGGCGGCAAGACCGTCGCGCATCAGCCCACGCTCGCCAAAAGTATTGCGCGCTGAAAGCAGCGAAACCAGCCCGCCGTTGCGATCAAGCACCTCGACCCCGCCGCGCTTGATCAGGTAGATGCCCGAAAGCACGTCGCCGATCTGGTAGACCAACGTGTCAGTCGGAAACTCCTTGCGCACGAAGAAACTGGCGACGCGCGCCAATTCGTCCTTGGGTAAGGTATCGTAGGGGTGGACGGTTTCCAGAAAACCGATGGTTGCCTCGAGATCGTCGCCCATCGTTCCCCCCTCGGGATGACGTGAGCGCCAGGGTCACGGCGCGCCGTCGGTCACTTGGCTCGGGCGCGAGGGTTCCCCCGCGCCCGAAACTTTCTTTTAGTGAGCGGTGGCAGCCCCGGCGCCTTTCGGCACGCGGATACCCTCGATCAGTTCCTGGATCTCTTGCGGCGGCTCTTTCGAGGTCATCGAAACCGCATAGGCGACACCGAAGTTCACCAGCGCGCCGACCGCACCGATCGACAGCGGCGAGATGCCGAGCACCCAGTTGTCAACGGTGTCAGGCAGTTGGTTGGTGCCGGGGAAGAAGAACCAGCCTTTGTAGATGAAGATGTAGACGAGCGTGAAGATCAGGCCCGAAAGCATCCCCCAGACCGCACCCGAGTTGTTGATGCGCTTAGAGAAAATGCCCATCATCAGCGCCGGGAAGATCGAGGCGGCGGCGATACCGAAGGCAAGCGCCACGGTTTGTGCCGCAAACCCCGGGGGGTGCAGACCAAGGTAGGTAGCAACACCAATCGCAACAGCCATTGCGATACGCGCGGCCAGCAGTTCGCCTTTTTCCGAGATGTCCGGGTTCAAGGCACCCTTGATCACGTCATGGCTGATGGCCGATGCGATGGCCAACAGCAGGCCCGCTGCGGTCGAAAGCGCGGCGGCAAGACCACCGGCGGCGACCAGCGCGATAACCCAACCCGGCAGGTGGGCGATTTCGGGGTTGGCCAGCACCATGATGTCGTTGTTCACGGTGGTCAGCTCGTTCCCGGTCCAACCTTTGGCCGTTGCCATGGCGGCGACGTCGGCGTTCTTGTCGTTGTAGTACTGGATCTGGCCGTCACCGTTTTTGTCTTCAAACTTCAGAAGACCGGTTTTCGCCCAGTTGTTGATCCAGTTGTACTGCGGATCGTTCGCAATCGAGTCGACAGAGATGGCTTCGCCGTCAAAGGCTTGGCCCGCGACCGCGTTCGGCCAGAAAGTGGTGGTCAGGTTCAAACGCGCCATCGCGCCGACGGCCGGGGCAACGGTGTAGAGAAGCGCGATGAACACCAGCGCCCAACCGGCCGAGGCGCGCGCATCGGCAACCTTCGGCACGGTGAAGAAGCGCACGATCACGTGCGGCAGGCCGGCGGTGCCGATCATCAGCGACATGGTGAACAGCACCATGTTGAGCATGTTGGTCGTCATGCCGGTATACTGGCGGAAGCCAAGCTCGGTCACCAGTTGGTCGAGTTTGGTCAACAGCGCCACACCCGAAGCGGTATGCGTACCGAACAGGCCGGTTTGCGGCAGGAAGTTGCCGGTCAGGTTCAGCGAAATGAAGATCGCCGGGATCGTGTAGGCGATGATCAGCACGCAGTACTGGGCCACCTGCGTGTAGGTGATGCCCTTCATGCCGCCAAGCACGGCATAGGCGAACACGATCGCCGCGCCGATGTAGAGACCGGTCGACGATTTCACTTCGAGGAAGCGCGCAAAGGCCACGCCAACACCGGTCATCTGGCCGATAACGTAGGTGACCGAGGCGATGATAAGGCAGGCCACCGCCACCATCCGCGCCGTCTTCGAATAGAAGCGGTCGCCGATGAACTCGGGCACGGTGAACTTGCCGAACTTGCGCAGATAGGGTGCAAGCAGCAGCGCCAGCAGCACATAGCCACCGGTCCAGCCCATCAGGTAGGCAGACTGCTCATAACCACCGGCCGCGGCCATGGCGATGATACCCGCCATCGAGATGAACGAGGCCGCCGACATCCAGTCAGCGCCGGTCGCCATACCGTTGAGGATGGGGTGAACACCGCGGCCTGCGGCATAGAACTCTGACGTGGAACCCGCGCGGGCCCAGATCGCGATGCCGATGTAAAGCGCGAAGGTCGCGCCAATCACCAGCAGGTTGAGGGTAAACTGATCCATTGTCCCTGCTCTCCCTTATTCTTCGACGCCGAATTCCTTGTCGAGCTTGTTCATGCGCCAGGCATAGACAAAGATCAGGACAAGAAAGACCAGGATTGAGCCTTGCTGGGCAAACCAGAAGCCCAGATCACTACCACCGACCGCGATGCCCATCAGCATCGGCCGCAAGATGATGCCAAAGCCGAAGGAAGCCACGAACCAGATGATCAGAAAAAGCTGAATCATCCGGATGTTCGCTTTCCAGTAGGCATTGGACGAAGATTTGTCCGCCATTTACGTTACTCCCTGTTGTTACCTCCGGCGGCACCCCCAGCAGGGAACCGCCCTTCCCCGTCACGTCGCCGATACACGCTCCACAATGCGGCTTAGCCCTGCGCCGATTTCGTCGATGGATCCCATCGCATCGATCTTTTCCAGAACGCCTGCCTTTTCGTAATGCGCGATCAGCGGTGCCGTCTGGGCGTGGTAGGCGATCAGCCGTTCCCGCGCCGTTTCGGCGTTGTCGTCGGCACGGCGCTTGAACTCCGTGCCGCCGCACTTGTCACAAACGCCCGCAACTGCGGGACGTTTGAATTGCTCATGATAGCCTTCACCGCAGCTAGCGCAGGTGGTGCGGCCCGAAACCCGCGCCACCATCGCTTCGTCATCAACCTCTAGGCTGATGGCGGCGGTCACTTTTTGCCCAGCCGCCGACAAAAGCGCATCCAGCGCCGCGGCCTGCCCGGCAGTGCGCGGGAAGCCGTCGAGGATGACACCCGCTTTCACATCCGGCTGCGCCATGCGCTCCTTCAGAACCGCCAGCACGATTTCGTCGCTGACAAGCTGGCCTGCCTCCATCACCGATTTTGCGGCTTTGCCTGCGGGGGTGCGCGCCGCGACCGCCGCGCGCAAAAGATCACCCGTCGAAAGCTGGATCAGGCCGAAACGGTCTTCCAGCATCCGCGCTTGCGTGCCCTTGCCCGCGCCCGGAGGCCCAAGCAAGATCAGCACTACCGGAGAGGGTTTTGCCATTTTCTGCAAGCCCTTAGCCCCGGTTCATGCGGTTGTCGATCAGTTCCTGCACAACCGAAGGGTCAGCCAAAGTCGAGATGTCGCCCAGCGCGCCGTAGTCATTCTCGGCGATTTTGCGCAGAATGCGACGCATGATCTTGCCCGAACGGGTCTTGGGAAGGCCCGGTGCCCACTGGATAAGATCGGGGCTGGCGATCGGGCCAATCTCGGTGCGAACCCATTTGACCAGATCCTTGCGCAGCTCTTCCGAAGGCGTCTCGCCGTTCATCAGCGTGACATAGGCATAGATGCCCTGCCCCTTGATCTCGTGCGGGTAGCCGACAACGGCGGCTTCCGCGACCTTGGCATGCGCAACAAGCGCCGATTCAACCTCGGCCGTGCCCATCCTGTGGCCGGAAACGTTGATCACGTCATCGACACGCCCAGTGATCCAGTAATACCCATCGGCATCGCGGCGGCAGCCATCGCCGGTGAAGTAGTAGCCGCGATACTGGCCGAAATAGGCTTCTTGGAAACGTTCGTGATCGCCCCAGAGCGTGCGCATCTGCCCCGGCCAGCTATCCGATATGCACAGCACGCCTTCGCATTCGGTTTCGCCTTGGCGCACACCGGTATTGGCATCAAGAACCACCGGCTTCACGCCAAAGAAGGGCGTGGTGGCCGAGCCCGGCTTGGTGGGCGTGGCACCCGGCAGCGGGGTAATCATGTGGCCGCCGGTTTCGGTCTGCCAGAAGGTGTCGACAATCGGGCATTTGCTCTTGCCGATGTTCTTGTCATACCAGACCCAGGCTTCGGGGTTGATCGGCTCGCCGACCGTGCCCAGCACCCGCAGCGTCGAAAGATCATATTTTTCAATCCACTCCGTGCCCATCCCCATCAGCGAGCGGATCGCCGTCGGGGCGGTGTAGAACTGCGTCACCTTGTGCTTTTCGCACACCTGCCAGAAGCGCCCGGCATCGGGGAATGTTGGCACGCCCTCGAACATCAGCGTTGTCCCGCCGTTCGCCAGTGGCCCGTAAACGATGTAGCTGTGCCCGGTCACCCAGCCCACGTCGGCGGTGCACCAGAACACATCGCCGTCTTGGTAGTCGAAGGTGTATTGGTGCGTCATCGCCGCATAAACGAGATATCCGCCCGAGGTATGCACAACCCCCTTGGGCTTGCCGGTCGAACCCGAGGTGTAAAGAATGAACAGCGGGTCTTCGGCCCCCATCGGGCGCGGCGGGCAATCGGGGCTCGCGTGCTCCATCAAAAGCTTCACATCCACATCGCGGCCCTGAATCCACGTGGTCTGCTCGCCAGTGTGCTTTACCACAAGGCAGCGCACCTTGTCAGAGCAGTGCAGCAATGCAGCGTCAGTATTGGACTTGAGCGGCGTGCGGCGCCCGCCACGCGGGGCGGTATCGGCAGTGATGACAAGCTTCGCGCCGCAGTCGTTGATGCGGTTTGCAAGTGCGTCAGGCGAAAAACCCGCGAAGACCACCGAATGGATGGCACCAATACGTGCGCAGGCCAGCATCGCATAGGCCGCCTCGGGGATCATCGGCAGATAGATCACAACCCGGTCGCCACGCATTACACCTTGGCTGAGCAGCACGTTCGCCATGCGATTAACGCGCTCTGCAAGCTGGTTGTAGGTGATGTGTTGAGCGGGCGTCTTCGGGTCATCCGGCTCAAAGATGATTGCGGTCTGTTCGCCGCGGGTCGCAAGATGACGATCGATGCAGTTTGCCGCTACGTTCAGTACACCGTCTTCGTACCACTTGATGTTGACATGACCGAAGGTGAAATCGGTGTTCTTCACCTTGGTATAGGGCGTGATCCAGTCGAGTCGCTTGCCTTCGCGGCCCCAGAACTTGTCCGGATCAGAGATCGACTCGTTGTACAGCGCGCGATATTTTGCGGCGTCTGCATGTACGCCCTCAAACCCCGCCGGTACCGGCCGCGTTGCCAGCGTCCCACCTGCCGAATGCTCCTGTGCGGCCATAGTCAGATTCCTCCCTGTCACTAAAGTCGCCTTGCCGCGACCCATGCCTCCGAAAATACGAAAGCCTCCATCCCGGTTTGATTGTAAACCATTTGCGGCGTTTCATGTAAGCCCCTTTATGCATTGGGTTATTTTGTAAATTAATTCACAGCGTTTGCGATAACTGTGTAAATTGTCGAAATCTCGCGGCGCTTTTGACAATGTGTTTCAATCGCTTGCCTGTTCACGCTGTGGTGAAATGACGCTGCGTCCTGTGCTTTTTTGTCGCTATTTTAAACAATACTAAACTTCACTGCTGCACAGGCCGACCGCCGTAACCGATGCGATTCGCCCCCCCAAAACGCGCAAACGAAGCAAAGCAAAGCCCCTAGTTCTCGATCAGCAAAGCACCCCAGAGCCGCCATGCCCAGCCCGCTCTCGCCCATCCGCCCCACCGACAATGCGGCCCGCACGCTGGCCCGCGATCTGGTCGCTGGCGCTCGGTTCGGGGCTATTGGCGTGTTGCATCCGGTAAGCGGGGCCCCACATGTTGCGCGCATCGCGCTTGCCCCCGCCACAGGCGGTGGGTTGCTGGCCCTCGTCTCGGGCCTAGCACTGCACTCGCGCGCGCTGGCGGTGGCACCACAGGCAGGGGTTCTGCTTGGCGAGCCGGGGGCAAAGGGCGACCCGCTGACACAGCCGCGGCTGAGCCTCAGCGTGACCGCGCGCTTTGTTGAACCCGAAGAGGCGCGCGCGCAGGGTTTGCGCGCGCATTGGTTGGCGCTGCACCCAAAAGCGCGCATCTACGCTGATCTGCCCGACTTTCGCTTTGTGCACCTTGCACCCACCGGCGCGCTGCTGAACGGTGGGTTTGGCCGCGCCTTTGAGTTGACGGCGGAAGACCTTGCGCCATAAAAAAGGCGGCACCACTGGTGCCGCCCTCGTTTCGCATATTGTCGGCCCTTCAGGCCAGCAGATCCATCCGCAACTTGACCTGCACCCGCCCCTTGGCCGCCTGCGACCAATTCAAACTTATTGATTTCTTGTCGGTGCCCTGCTCGGTCAGAACATAAGGCATCTCGCTTACACGCGCGTTTGCGGCGGTGGCAATCATGCCTTGCGTCACCACGCTTTCGACGTTGCGCGCCCAGCCACCAAAGAGCAGCGCCGCGCCGGGGTTAAGCGTCCAAGTCGCCTGTGCGGTGGCCTGCGTGAAGTCCATCGTCATCGGGTTCGACACGTATTGCTCGACACCGTTGAAAATATTGCCCTCCATCACGATGTTGCGCATCCGGCCATAGTCCAGATCGGCAAAGGTCGTATCCACCTGCTCGATCCGGTCAACATTGCCGCTGACAGCGCGGAACACGTTGCCCGAGATGTTCAGCCCTTGGATGAAGTGACCGGCT
>NZ_JBFHIA010000115.1:0-9250 GCF_041596715.1 Phaeovulum sp. | reverse complement strand
TGGGCTGGATTGACAAGGCCAGCCCTGCGTTCGATTGCTTCCTGCTTGATATCAAGATGCCTGGAACGAGCGGGATCGAGCTTTGCGCGCGGATCCGAAAGTTGCAGATCTATCGCCGCACGCCCATCGTGATGGTCACGGCCATGTCGGGGCGCGTCTTTATTGACGGCGCTTTTGCTGCCGGGGCCACCGATTACATCACCAAGCCGCTTGACAGGCTAGAGCTCAAGGCCCGCATCGGCATGGCCGCGCGGCTGCACGAGGAACGCAAGCGGCTTGCGGACTACGCGCTTCAGAACGGCCTATCGGTCGGCGCGGCCGAGAAGCAGATAGAGTTTGATGAACCGTTCCTGATCCCCGGGATCGATCGCGCAATCGAGCTTATGGCGCTTGAAAACTACCTGCTGACCCTTGGGCGCAAAAGCGCCTATTCCTATGCCGCTTTGGGCATTCATGTGCCGAATGCCGCAATCATCTACACCAGAGCCGACGCCCCCACCTTCATCGCCATGCTAAGCGATGTCGCGCTCGCAATCTGCGACGGGCTCAAGACAACGCAGATGCTGCTGGCCTACGCGGGCAACGGCAATTTCGTTGGCTTGGCAAGCCGGTCTATTTCTACAGATCTGGAAGAGCTGGAAAAAAACATCAATTTTTCCCTCAGTGATTTCAAAGACATCTATCAGGCAGACAGGCTTCCCCTACCCGAAGTGCGGGTCGGAGAGCTTATTCGCGGTTCCGTATTCTCGCTGAACCGGCCGACCAAGATTCTCGATCAAGCGATCCGCGCAGCGCAGCCGACCCCGCGCAAGATGCCCAAGATACGGTTGCTTGCCGGCTAAGAAGTTTCTAGAGAGGGGGACATGCCGAACCAAGGATCAGATTGGGAACTGGCCCCCGATGCACCCGTTCCGGGCCTCGCGCGATTTCGCGAGCTTTTGGTGCCACGGATTCTGGCGTTTGAAAGCCTTCGCCAAGCCATCGAGAAAGGCTCGGGCGGGGCCGCGGCGCTGCGCGATGTGGCCGAGATTTCGCACAAAATATCAGGCGTTGCAGCACCTCTTGGATATCCGGGCATTGGCAGCAATGCCGGAACCCTAGAAACCACGATCCAGCACGCGCTTGCAGCGGGTGAACCGGTTGCCGACATCTGGCGCAAGGCATCGCCGATGCTAGAGACCCTTCTGGAAGGCATGGAAAGTATTCTGGACGAATAGCCCCTTTCGCGAAGGCAGCTACCAACCGCTCAGCGGTTTCTGACAAGCGACCGGATCGCCTTCACCAATGCGGACAGCTCGACCGGTTTGGCAAGACAACTGTCGAACCCGTTCATCAAGAACTCTGCGATCTGATGCGACATTGCGTTTGCTGTCACCGCGATGATCGGCACTTCGGGCGCGCGGCTTTCTGCTTCACGTTCGCGGATCTTGCGCAGCGCGGTCATGCCGTCCATGACCGGCATCGAGATGTCGAGCAAAACGATGTCATAGCGCCCATTTGCCCAAGCGTTCACCGCCTGAAGCCCATCTTCAACCATCGTGACCTCAGCACCCGCGTGTTGCAGCATCGCCTCGATGACTGTTCGGTTCGTCTCATTGTCATCGGCGGCAAGCACGCGAACGCCGGCCACCGTTTCTGAGGGTGTATCGTTTGTGGGCCGGGCATTGTCAGCTTGGCTACAAGGCAGCGGCAGATCGACCCGAACCGTTGTGCCGACACCTATGCTAGACGTCACCGAAATCGTGCCGCCCATCATTTCGACCAACTTGGTCGTGATCGCCATGCCAAGCCCAGTTCCGCCGTAGCGCCGCGTAATGGTGCTATCAGCCTGCGAAAACTCTTGGCTCAGGGTCGCGATCTGCTCTGGTGTCATGCCGATACCAGTATCACGCACCTCGATGATCAAATGCCCGCCTTTGCAGCCGCCAAACTTGATCACAACCTCGCCGCTCTCGGTGAACTTTATCGCGTTGCTCGCAAGGTTGTCGAGTATTTGGCGCAAGCGATGCGGGTCGCCGATGCGCCACTGCTGCGCGCCCGTGCTTGTCAGCACTTCGAATGCGACACCCTTTTCTTGCGCGCGCAGGCTGTAGAGATCTTCGATCTGCTGCGCAATTTCGGCTGGTTGAAACGGCAGCTGTTCGAGTGTCAGTTTGCCCGCCTCGACCTTCGACATGTCCAAAATGTCATTCAGAATCTTCAGAAGCGTCTGGCCAGACTGGCGAATGATGCCGATCATGCGCTTGTGCGCGTCTTCCACAAGCGCGTTTTCCAGCAATTCTGCCATGCCAAGCACGCCATTGAGAGGTGTGCGAATCTCGTGGCTCATGTTGGCAAGGAAAACCGATTTGGCGCGGTTTGCGGCCTCGGCCTCCGTCCTGGTGCGCAAAAGCTCGGTCACGTCAGCTCCGACACCGCGATAACCTTGAAAAACACCCGCGCTATTAAAAACCGGCACCCCGCTGATCTGCACCCAGTGCACCTGCCCATCTGCCGTGCTCCGGACGCAATAAAGGAAATTGCGGAATGGCTCGCGTGCAGTACACTTGGCGGCCAACTCGGCCCAGTCTCCGCTCATCAGCAATCTTGGATTGTCTTTAAACCAATCATCGCGACCGGTTCCGATGATCGAAGCCTCAGTTCCAATAAAGTCCATTAGAAGACTTTCGTTGGACACATAGGTAAAACGCAGATCGGCGTCCTGTTCCCAGAACCAGCCGTCGCTCATCGTAGCAATGTCGACAAAGCGCTGCTCGGCGGCAGCGCGTTCCGCGACTGTTTTTTCAAGCTCCTGCCGGGCGGCAATCTCGGCCTCTTCGCGCGCCTTATGCTCGCTGAAATCAATCTGCACGCCCGCCGCATATTCGACTTGCCCTCTGGCGTTGCGGCGAATGACGCGGCCACGGTTGTCAACCCAGACCCAGTGCCCTTCCTTGTGGCGCATGCGAAACTCGGCCTGAAAGGTTTCGTGGCCCTTGGTCAGGCAAAGATCGATTTTTGACCAAGCAACTGGCTGGTCATCGGGGTGGGTCAGTTTCGACCATTTTTCATGGTCGATCAGCCCTAGTTCTTCTGAACTGAAGCCCAGCATTTTAGCCCAAATTGAGTTGACCGTCATTTTGCCAGTGGTGACGTCCAGTTCCCAAGTACCGACTTGCGCACCTTCGATAACGTTCAAAAGGCGTTGTTCGGCGCGCTTGAGCCCGGTAATATCGGTATGCACCGAGATCAACTCACCGTCAGGGGTGCGCGGCTCGGTAACGCGAAGCACCCGCCCGCTGGGCAGTTCCTGAATCCAAGAACTTCCTCCCGCCTCGCGCCCGGCCAATCGCTCGGCAAGCCAAGCTTCCTCGCGCCCTATCGCCTCGGGGCGCTGCCCATGTGCGAGCTCGCTTCGAATTATATCTATGAACCTTGCGCCGGGCACCATTATCGACGCGCTGAGTGGATAGAAGTCCTTGAAGCGTTGGTTGCAGATCACCATCCGGTCGTTGATGTCATAAAGGACAAAGCCTTCATCAAGCGCTTCAATGGCGGCGGTAAGCTGGTGCTGGTACGCCTCGGCTATTCTAACCGCGGCCTCCAATGACGTCTCGTATTGCTTGCGCTCTGTAATATCGGTCTGCACCGCCATATACCCGATCAGGACTCCCTGATCGTCGCGTAGAGGTTCGATATTCAGATCAAGCCAATACTCTTCCCCCGATTTAGAACGGTTCTGGATTTCCCCTCGCGCCGTCTTGCCGGCCCGCAATGCTTTGCGGATTTTGGCCACCGTCGCTTGATCGGTCTTTTCGAATTGAACGAGCGGCCCGGGCCGCTTGCCCCGCACCTCCTCCAGCGTGTAACCGGTGCGCCGCGTAAAGGCATCGTTCACCCATTCGATCCGCTGATCTGCGTCGGTGATTGCCACGATATTCGAGGTGCGGCGGACAACTTCGCTCAGTTGCCGCAATTCGCGAACCAACGTTGCTTCCCTAGAAATATCGCGGCTGATCAGCAGGTATTTTGTGGCGTTAATCGCGCTTGTCGCAGGTATCAGCATCGAGATAACCCGAAAGGTGCGCGTTCCCGTCGGAAGTTCAATCTGGTATTGCATGTCGCCCGGTCGCTGACCGGTATCGAGCACGCTCATAAGTTTGCGGCATTTCGAGGCAAGCTCTGGAGGCAATACCTCTTCAATCGTCTTGCCCTCGACCTGCTCGGCAGGCGCCAGCAGATAGTCGGCGTTGCTGGCCTGAGCATAGACGAACCGACCGTCGGCATCGACCTCGAGCATAACATCAGACAGGTTACCAGCCAGCGCGCGCAGGCGCATTAGCTCATCCGCGTTGTCGGCGGCGCTGCGCTTTGCATCTTCGCAACGGTCCCGACGGTGCAGAATCTGCGCCATTGACGCGGCAAGTGGTGAAAGCTGATTCAGAACGTTCAAAGATAGGGTGCCGCTCGGTGTGCGCGCCTCAAACAGCAACATGCCTCTGAGCGCGCCATCCACATGCAGCGGCATCAGCGCAAGCGCCCCAACGGCTGGGCGGCCCTTGCCCGCAGCCGGAAACCCTTTCGGCTCTGCTATGATCGCGCCGGGTGCCGCATCGCCTACCATAGCGGCTAGGGCACGAAGCTCTTTCTTCGCAAATGGCCGCAACTTTTCGGGGGATCGGCAGGATTGCCATTCATGGCTGATGCGCGGCGCGCCGTTCTCCAACCCACGCAGAACGCACACCCGCGCGGCATCTAGGTAACGCCCTGCAGCGCCTAGCGTCGCACGCAAAGCCGCATCGACCTCGGCGTCTGTAGCCGCCAGAAGTTGCCCAAGAACGTCCATCAGAAACGCTTGCACAGAGCCCGTTTCATCTTTGGCGAGGGCTTCCATATTCATAATACGCGGCTTTCTTTTCGGACAATCGCATTGCAAATGCGACGTAGTTAACATCAAATATTCGATCCGAAGGCGCAACCCTTGCGTCTGACAAATTGACGCTGGGCGATCACGCGCGGCGGTCGCTTTCGGCGAGCGGGCGCTGTTGCATTGTGCGATGGTCCCCTGACCTCACACCATGTCTTCAGCGATATCGCGCAGGCGCGACAGGGCGAGCGCTCTTTGTACACTGCGGGTCGGGCCGCCGCAACAGCGCGGCGGGGCAAATCAACGCAGCCCGGAACGCTGCCCCGCGCCGCCACGCAAGCCAAGCGGACATGGCATCTTGGTCGATCCGGCCCCGTGCTGATCCTCGCCAGCCACTTGGCCCTGAAGCTGGCGCGGGGTCCTATGCCCTTTCGCTTGGGTTGGCGTTGACCCCGGCCTGAGCGAAAGCGCGTGCAAGAAAGTCTGCACTTGTGCGCAGATAGGTTTCGAGGTTCGACCGCCGAGCCACGCCATGGCCCTCATCGGCAAACAGCATCGTCTCGTGCGCGATGCCCGCCTCAGTCAGCTCTCGGATCGCGGTCAGGGTGTTCTCGGGCCCGACATTGGTGTCGGCCAGCCCGTGGACGATCAGAAGATGGCCGCGGATGTCGTCGATGAACCGGCCGGGCGAGGCATTGGCGTATTTTTCCGGCATTTCGTCGGGCGTGCCACCCATCATTTGCTCGGAATAAGCGCGCAGATGCGGTTGCTCGGTCTCGTTGTAGTCGATGTCGAGCCGGTACATACCGCACATCGGGATCGCCGCCGCGACCAGATCAGTGTGGCGCGTGATGGCATACCAGCTCGAAAACCCGCCGTAGCTGTTGCCCGCTACGGCAACCGGGCCGGGGATACCGGTGGCCAGCGCCGCTTCCAGCCCGGCGCGGATATCGTCTTGCTCGCGCCCGCCCCAGCCATCTTCCTTCACCGCCTCACGGTGGGCATAGCCAAAGCCGGTAGAGCCGCGATAGTTCGGGTCGAGCACCGCATAGCCCTCGGCAACCCAGAACTGAATCTTGGGGTTCACCCAATCCTCGGAATGCCAGGTCGGCCCGCCGTGGACATAGCCGATAAGCCCCTTCGGCCGCCCCTCGGGGCGGTAGAGCCAGCCCTGCATTGCCATACCGTCGGGCGCGGCCCAGCGGAAATCCACGGGGGCTACGTAATGGCGCTCTTCCTTGTCGGGGCGCACGATGCTTTGGCAACTGCCGTCAGCCGCCACCACCACCAACTCGTGCGGTGCGTCGGCGTCGTAGGCCTCGGCAAGCCAGCCGCCATTGGGCAGCGCCGCATGTGGCAAAAGACTGCGCCGACCCGAGGCGTTCGGCAGCGGCGTGATGCTGCCACCTTCGACCAGCGCGGCGCGGGTCCAGCTTTCTTCGTGGTGGATGCAGGCAAAGGCAGAGCCGTTTCCCGCCAGCACCATATGCGGGCAGAACGCAGGTTCTTCGGCCAGCCATTCGACCGCGCCGCTCGCAAGTGTCAGGATGCCAAGCCCGTCGCGCCCGCCGTGGTCGGCCACGAAACCGATCCTGTCGTCATCAAGCCAGGTGCCGCGGGCGTTGACTGCGGGGCCAAGGTTCAGCACCTCGCGGCAGTCGCTGCCGTCGGCGTTCAGCACCCAAAGCTGGGTCGCGCCGGGGTCGTGTTCGTGGCGATGCCAGAGCAGTCGGCTACCATTGGGCGAAAGCTCGGGCCCCTGCTCGAAATGCCGCTCTGAACGCGCGAGGCAAGTGCGCGCACCGCTTGCGATATCTTGGCGCCAAAGCCAGCCACCCGCGACTGCCTCGTGATTATCGTAGTCGTAATCGGCGACAAAATAGACAGCGCTGCCGTCAGCACTAAACGCACCGCCGTAGACGTAATGCGTGTTCTGCGCCGGGGTCAGCCGGGTCAGCTCGCCCGTTTCGCGCTCAAGCAGAACCAGATGATCGTGCTCGTTGGCATTCGGCGATTGCGCCAAGATCAGTCGGCTGCCGTCGGGCGAGACATCGCGGATGTGAAAGTGATCGGTGCCAAAGGTAAGCCGCCGAGGTGGGGCCGAACCGTCAAGCGGGGCTGCCCAGATTTCGTCCGTTTCAGTCGCGCCAGCCCAAGACCAGAAGCCCCAAGCCCCATCGCGCGAGGCGCGAACGCTTTCGAACCGGGGCACGGCGGCCCAGCTGGAGGCGAGAAAGGTAGTCATGTCAAATCTCCGGGAAATGGCAGGCGACATTGCGCCCGTCGAGCACGGGGGCAAGCTCTGGGCGCGTCTGGTGGCAAAGCGCCACCGCTTTCGGGCAACGCGAGGCAAAAACGCAGCCGGGCGGCGGTGCAAGCACCGAGGGCAACTCGCCCTGCAACGCAGCCCCCACGCGCCCCTTCTCGCGCACCGGGTCGGGCTCTGGCACGGCCTGCATCAGTGCGCGCGAATAGGGATGCAGCGGGCGCGCATAGAAAGCGTCGCGCGAGGCGGTCTCGACCACGCGCCCGAGGCACATCACCATCACATCGTGGCTGATGTGGCGCACCAGCGCGAGGTTGTGCGAGATGAACACCAGCGCAAGGTCCATCTGCTCTTGCAGATCCATCAGCAGATTTATCACCTGCGCCTGGATCGAAACGTCAAGCGCCGAGACCGGTTCGTCGCAGACGATCAGCTTTGGCCGGCCAACGATGGCGCGTGCGATCCCCACCCGCTGCGCCTGCCCACCCGACAGTTCGTGCGGATAGCGGTCGGCAAAATCGGCCGACAGGCCCACCTGCCCCAACGCCTCGATGGCGCGCGCGCGCGTGGCCATGCGCGAGAGGCCCGGCTCGAAGGTAGCAAGCGGGCGCGAGACGATGCGACCCAAGGTCATCCGCGGGTCGAGTGCTGCGATCGGGTCTTGAAAGATGATCTGCATCTCGGCGCGACGTCGCCGCAAATCGGCGATGCTGGCCATATCCTCGCCCTGCCAGAACACCTGTCCCGCATGGGGCGCGGTGAGGCGCAGCAGCGCCCGACCTAAGGTTGACTTGCCGCATCCGCTTTCGCCCACCACGCCCAAAGTGCGCCCGGTATCAAGCGTCAGCGACACGTCATGCACGATCGGAAGATAGCGCTGCGCGCTGAACAGGCCCGCCCCCGCGACCTGATAGCCGACATCGAGTGACTTGGTTTCCAGAAGCGTCATTCAGCGACCTCCGGGATGAGATGGCAGGCAGCACGGCGGGCACCGCCGAGGTGCGACCTCTCTAGGAACGCCGGGCGCTCTGTCGTGCAGCGTGCTATTCGCGCAGTGCAGCGCGGCGCAAAGGGGCAACCGGCCACGTCGCCACCACCCGAACGAGGGGTGCCGGGAATAGTGCCCAATCGCGGCGTCAGAACCTGTTCCAGCCGCGGCGTCGCTTCGAGAAGGCCGCGTGTATAGGGATGTGCGGGACTTGCGAACAACGCTTCGGCCCCCGCTTCCTCCATCACCCGCCCACCGTAAAGCACAACGACCCGGTCGCAAAGCCGGGCGACGACGCCAAGGTCGTGGGTAACAAGGATAATCGCAGTCCCAGTCTCGCGCGCAAGTTCAGCCATCAGATCAAGCACCTGGGCCTGGATTGTGACATCGAGCGCAGTGGTCGGCTCGTCGGCCAAAAGCAGCTTGGGCCGCGCCAGCAGCGCCATGGCGATCATCACCCGTTGCCGCATCCCGCCCGAAAACTCGTGCGGAAAGCGGCGGGCGCGATTTGCGGCGTCTGGTATCCGCACCCGGTCGAGCATCCGCACCGCCTCGGCGCGGGCGGCGGCGCGCGAAAGCCCCTTATGCACGATCAGCCCCTCGGCGATCTGGTCGCCAACCCGACGGAAGGGATTGAGCGAGGTCATCGGGTCTTGAAAGATCATCGAGATGTCCTGCCCGCGCACCCTGTCAAGCTGGCGGCGCGGGAGGGACAAGAGGTCCACCCCCTCGAACAGCGCCTGACCGCCTGCCCGGCCATTAGAGGCGAGCAACCCCATCAGGGAATAGAGCACCTGGCTTTTGCCCGAGCCGCTCTCGCCGACGATGCCCAGCACCTCGCCTGCCGCCAGGTCGAGGTCGATCCCATCGACAGCGACGGTTTCGCTATCCGGCAGGCGAAAACGCACGGTCAGCCCGCGCAGCGACAAAAGGGGTTCAGCGGTCATTGGGGTCGAAGGCCTCCGCCAGTCCGTCGGCGATAAAATTGAGACAAAACAGGACGACAGCCAGCAGAGTGCCGGGCAAAAGCAGCAGGCGCAGGTCTGTGGCCATCGCCGATGTGCCGGTCTGGATCAGGTTGCCCCAACTCGCCTGCGGTTCCTTGATGCCGATGCCGAGGAACGACAGGAAGCTTTCTGAAAGGATCACT
>NZ_JBFHIA010000114.1:0-9322 GCF_041596715.1 Phaeovulum sp. | reverse complement strand
TGGTGCGCCGCTACCGCGAAACCCGCCGTCGCCACCCGCTTTCGCCCACCACCGAACCCGCAGAAGGTGTCGCGCTGGAAATCGACATGCTGGCCCCGATCCGGGCGCGGGCGGACGTGCTGATCGACAGCACCGGGATGAGCCCGCATGAGTTGAAAGCCGAAATCGGGCGTTGGTTCGCGCTGGGTACGGCGCCGGGGCTTGTTGTTTCGCTCAACTCGTTTTCCTACAAACGCGGGGTGCCACGCGGGCTTGACCTGATGTTCGACTGCCGCCTGCTGGATAACCCGCACTGGGTGCCGGAACTGCGCGCGCTGGACGGGCGTTCCGAAGCGGTGGCCGCGCATGTCATGGCCGATCAGCGATTTGCCGAGTTTTGCAAGCGGCTAGAGGCGCTTTTGCTGTTTGTGCTGCCAGAGCATCTGCGTGAAGGCAAAAGCCACATAGCGATTGGATTTGGCTGCACCGGCGGGCAGCACCGCTCGGTCGTGGTAACTGAATATATGGCCGCGCTGCTATCGGCGGCGGGTTGGAAAGTGGTCAAGCGCCACCGCGAGCTGGAACGCAAGGCGGGCAGCGAAAGCGTGGGAAGCGTCGCATGATCGGCATCGTGATCGTGGCGCATGGCGGGCTGGCACGCGAATACCTCGCCGCGGTTGAACATGTGGTTGGCCCGCAACCGGGTATCCGCGCAATTGCGATCGAAGAAGACCATGACCGTTCCGCCAAGCAGGCCGAAATCTGCGCCGCAGCCGACGCGGTTGATACAGGTAAGGGCGTGGTCGTGGTGACCGATCTTTTCGGCGGCTCGCCCTCGAACCTCAGCCTGATGGCCTGCGCGCGCGAAAACCGCGAAATTGTCTACGGTGCCAACCTGCCGCTGCTGGTCAAACTGGCCAAATCGCGCCACCTTTCGGTGCACGAGGCAGTTCAGGCGGCACTCGACGCCGGGCGCAAATATATATCAAGCTATGTCGCTGGCGGGCAGAACGGCAAATGAGCGTTACACGGCGGCTGACCATCATCAACGAAAAGGGCCTTCACGCCCGCGCCTCGGCCAAGTTCGTCGAGCAGGTCGAATCCCACGATGCCCGCGCTCAAGTTGAAAAAGACGGCGAGACGGCGTCGGGCGATTCGATCATGGGCCTGCTGATGCTGGCCGCCGCCAAAGGCAGCACCATCACGCTGACCGCCACCGGCCCTGAGGCGGAAAAGCTGGCAGATGCTCTTGCCGCATTGGTGGCCGACTACTTTGGCGAGGGCATGTAGCCTTTAGCGCGTGGGCACCGGCACATCGCCGCGGTAGTCATAAAAGCCACGCCCGGTCTTGCGGCCAAGCCAGCCCGCCTCGACGTATTTCGTAAGCAACGGGCAGGGGCGGTATTTGGTGTCGGCCAAGCCTTCGTGCAGCACGTTCATGATGGCAAGGCAGGTATCGAGCCCGATGAAATCTGCCAGTTCCAGTGGTCCCATCGGATGGTTGGCACCAAGTTTCAGCGACTCGTCGATGGATTTGACCGAACCGACGCCCTCGTAAAGCGTGTAGACCGCTTCGTTGATCATCGGCATCAGGATGCGGTTTACAATGAAGGCCGGGAAGTCTTCGGCGCTGGCGGCGGTTTTGCCAAGCCGCTCCACCACAGCAAGCAACGCCTCATAGGTTGGCTTGTCGGTCGCGATACCGCGGATCAGTTCGACCAGTTGCATCACCGGAACCGGGTTCATGAAGTGGAAACCCATGAACTTCTCGGGCCGGTCGGTGCGGCTGGCAAGCCGGGTGATCGAGATCGACGAGGTGTTCGAGGTCAGGATCGTGTGCGGTTTCAGATGCGGCAGCAGGTCTTCGAAAATGGCGTTCTTGACGGTTTCACGCTCGGTCGCGGCTTCGATGATAAGATCACATGTGCCAAGATCGGCCAATTTCAGCGTGGTGGTGATGCGGGCCATCGCCTCGGCCTTGGCGTCGGCCGTAACCTTGCCGCGCGAGACTTGGCGTTCGATGTTGCGGTCGATCAGCGCCATCGCCTTGTCTAGGCTTTGCTGGCTGATGTCATTCATCAGCACGTCATAACCTGCAAGCGCAAATACATGCGCGATGCCATTGCCCATCTGGCCCGCGCCGACGATGCCTACCGACTGTATTTCCATGCCGTCACTCCGGGTCATTTTGCGCAGAGACCTTATGCGCCACGCGCCGCCCGGTGCAAGGCATAAGCGGATGGCTTGCATTGTCACTTTAGGTCTTTGGCAAGTCTTGCGGCGCAGTCTGGGCGCGGGTGAGTCGAAACTATGGGTGGGACTATGGCTTATGTGCATCCGGGCGGGGGTGCCCTTGATTATTGTATTTGTCGTTATGGCAAATCAAAGCTGCGATGCCGCGGTCCCCGCCGGCGGCTGACCGGGCCCTATATCGCAGCGCTTGGCGGAACCGAAACCTATGGCAAGTTCGTCGCCCGGCCATGGCCGCAATTGGTCGAGGAACGGCTGGGCCTGCCTGTGGCCAATTTCAGCAGCGTGAACGCCGGGGTCGATCTGTTTTTGTCAGACCCGCATATCATCACGATTGCTGATGCCGCCCGCGCGACGGTGGTGCAGTTGAGCGGACCGCAGAATCTGACCAACCCGTTCTATGCCGTGCATCCGCGCCGCAACGACCGTTTTCTACGGGCCACGGTGGCGATGCATACGCTCTTTCGCGAGGTTGATTTTACCGAGTTCAATTTCACGAGGCACATGCTGACTGTGCTTGCTGATCGCTTTCCCGAGCGGTTTGGGCAACTGGCCGCATGTCTGCGCGCCACGTGGCAAGAGCGTATGCTGGCGCTGCTGGGGCGGATCAGGGGGCCTGTAGTGCTGCTTTGGATCGGCTCATATGGGCCGGGTGCGGTGACCGACCCGGTGCCGCTGGATGCGGCGATGGTCACATCGCTTGCCGGGCACGGGCGCGAGTTGCTGCGTGTTGATCCTTCGATGACAGCGCGTATGGCAGGCACCGCGGGCATGTGGTTTGGGCCGCTTGAAGAACCCGCCGCCGCAGAGATGCCGGGCCCGATGGTGCATGCCGAAGTGGCAGATGCCGTCGCGCGGTCTCTGGTGGGCATGATCTGAAAGCAAAGGCCCGCCGAGGGGCGGGCCTTTGGGGTGGTTTATTTGACGCGGGCGCTTGGTCCACGCGTGACCGTCTGGGCTGACCTAGAGTTTGGAGATCAGCTCCGGCACGGCTTGGAAGAGGTCTGCGACAAGGCCGTAGTCCGCGACTTGGAAGATCGGTGCTTCCTCGTCCTTGTTGATTGCCACGATGACCTTGGAATCCTTCATCCCCGCAAGGTGCTGGATGGCACCCGAAATACCCACGGCAATGTAAAGCTGCGGTGCCACGACCTTGCCGGTTTGGCCCACCTGCCAGTCGTTCGGCGCATAGCCTGAATCGACAGCGGCGCGGCTGGCACCGACCGCTGCACCAAGTTTGTCGGCAAGGTCGACGATAAGCGCGAAGCTTTTTTCCGATCCGACTCCGCGGCCACCCGAGACCACAACCTTGGCCGAGGTCAGTTCCGGGCGGTCAGAGGCTGCGACCTTGTCTTCAACCCAAGTCGCAAGCCCGGCGTCGCCCGGCCCGTCAATCTTTTCGACCTTGGCGCTACCGCTTTCGCCCACAGCGGCAAAGCTTGCGGTGCGGATGGTGAAGACCTTGATTTTATCGCCCGATTTCACGGTTTGGATGGCATTGCCAGCATAGATCGGGCGCTCAAAGGTATCGGCGTCAATCACCGCGGTCACTTCGGACAGCACCATCACATCCAGCAAGGCGGCCACGCGCGGCAGCACGTTCTTGTTGAAGGCCGTCGCCGCCCCGCAGATATGCGAATAGGACTTGGCTAGCCCCGCCACGAGCGCCGCGTTGGATTCGGCCATGCCGTGGCAATAGGCGTGGTCATCGGCGAACAGCACCTTGGCCACGCCGTCAAGTTTGGCCGCGGCCTTGGCGGCATCGTCGCCGCCCTTGCCTGCGACCAGCACATGCACCTCGCCCAAGGACGCGATCGCGGTCAGGGCCTTGCCGACGGAATCAGTCGCCAGCACACCGTCATTCACATCAGCTAAAAGAAGAACGGCCATCAGAGCACCCCCGCTTCGTCTTTGAGTTTGGCAATCAGCGCCTCGACAGAATCGACCTTGACCCCAGCTTTGCGGCCCGCGGGTTCGGTCGTTTTCACGATCGTCAGGCGCGGGGTCACATCGACCCCGTAATCAGCGGCAGTTTTTTCGTCGAGCTGCTTTTTCTTTGCCTTCATGATGTTTGGCAGGCTCGCATAGCGCGGTTCGTTCAGGCGCAGGTCGGCGGTGATAATTGCCGGCAGCTTGACCGAAATCGTCTGCAAGCCGCCATCGACTTCGCGCGTGACCGTGGCCTTGTCGCCCTCGATCGTGATTTCGCTGGCGAAGGCAGCTTGGCTCCAGCCAAGCAGTGCGGCCAGCATCTGGCCGGTGGCGTTCATGTCATTGTCGATTGCTTGTTTGCCGGCAATCACCAGCCCCGGTTCTTCTTCCCGCACCACGGCGGCAAGCAATTTGGCCACCGCCAGCGGCTCGATATCCTGATGCACATTATCCGCTGCCTGAATGAGAATGGCGCGGTCGGCACCCATGGCAAGCGCGGTGCGCAGCGTTTCCTGCGCCTGTTTCACGCCGATCGAGACCACGACGACCTCGTCAGCGAGCCCCTTTTCCTTCAGGCGGATGGCTTCTTCCACGGCGATTTCGTCGAAAGGGTTCATCGACATTTTGACATTGGCCAGATCGACACCTGTGCCGTCCGCTTTGACGCGGACCTTCACGTTGTAGTCGATGACGCGCTTTACGGGCACCAGAACCTTCATCGGCGGGGGTCTCCTTTGATTGCAGCCACCCTTTAGGGGCAGCGAAACCGGCATTTGGTAATTTTGTTACCTGCTCAGCTTGTGCAGGAACAGCTTAAAAACGCCGCGCTGGGTCCGCGAACGTCACGTTTCGAGGCGGTGGCGCTAACGGTTTGCGCCCGGCACCCAGAGTACATCGTCACGCCCATCGTTGTTGGCAATGCGGGCAGCGACAAAAAGCCAGTCAGAAAGGCGATTGAGGTATTTCACGGCAGCTTCGTTCACCGGTTCCACTGCCGCCAGTTCTACCGTGCAACGTTCGGCGCGCCGCGCCACGGTACGGCAGAGGTGCAGATGCGCGGCAAGCGCGCTTCCGCCGGGCAGGATGAAGCTGCGCAGGGGTTCAAGACGCGCAATCATCGCGTCAATCTCGACCTCAAGCCGGTCAACCTGTGCCGCGCTCATGCGCAGCACCGGGTAACCCGCCTCATCGTCGCGTTCCATATCGGGGCGGGCAAGATCTGCGCCGAGGTCGAAGAGGTCGTTCTGAATGCGTGCCAGTTGCGCATCCATTTCGCCTGCGGCGTGCAGCCGCGCCAGACCAAGCGTCGCGTTGGTTTCATCGACCGTGCCATAGGCGGTAACGCGCGGCGAATGTTTGGCAACCCGCGCGCCGTTGGAAAGCGCGGTTTCGCCGGCATCGCCCGTGCGTGTGTAGATGCGGTTCAAAACGACCATGTCATCCCCTTCCGCGCAGCCAGACAGTCAACACGATCAGCACCAGCGCCACGGCCTGTGCGCCGACGCGCCACCACATGCGACGGTTGGCGGTTTTTGGGTCGGCGCTGCGGGCAAATCCGCCCAACCCCATCACCAGCGTTCCCACGACCACGAGCACCGCGATTGCGGCAATGATTTCGACCAGACCGAACTGCATAGGTTCCCCCGATATCTTGCTTCAGATGTAACGCCGCCACGGCGAATTGCGAACTTTTTTCAGCGCCCCACCAGCCGGTCGAGCATCCGCGTAGAAAGCAAGCGCCGCGCGATGCCCGAAACCCAAGTCGGCGTGGTGACGTAGTAGCGGGGTTTCGGGTTCGGGCTTTCCAGCGCATGCCGCAGCTTTGCGGTGACCGCCGCGGGCGGTAACTGCCAACGGTCTGGCGCACCGCCTTCGTAAAGCCTTTTGAGCAGCGATTTCTCATACTGCGCGCGTCGCGGTGAATCGCGCCAGTTCACCCAGCGTTCGAAATGCGGAATGGAGTTTGCGCGGATGCGGCTGGCGATCGGCCCCGGTTCGATCAGCACCACCTTGATCGCGGCATCGGCCATTTCCAGCCGCAGCACGTCTGTCAGCCCTTCTAGCGCGAACTTCGATGCGGCATAGGCCCCGCGCCAGCGGATACCGACAAGGCCAAGCACCGAGGAGCAGTTGACGATTCGCCCGTGCCCCTGCGCGCGCATTATTGGGATGACGCGGATAGTCAGTTCGTGCAGCCCGAACAGGTTTGTCTCGAAAATCGCGCGCAACGCGCCGCTTGGCAGGTCTTCGACCGCGCCGGGGCAGGCGAAGGCCGCGTTGTTGTAAAGCGCATCAAGCGTGCCGCCTGTTCGCCGCAGCGTTTCCGCCATGGCGGCGTCGATGCTGTCGCTGTCGGTTACATCTAGCACGAAGCTTTCCAGCCCCTCGGCGCGCAACCGCTCGCAATCGGCTTCGGCGCGGCAGGTGGCAAATACGCGCCAGCCTGCGCGCTTCAGCCCGTGTGCTGCGTCATAGCCGATGCCCGAAGAACAGCCAGTGATTAGAACCGATTTCATTCGCGCTCCTTGTTTTTCGCAGGGCTAGGGTGTTTCGCGCTTTGCTGCAACCACACCTTGTGGCAAATCGCGCTGGACCCGCCCGCGCGGGCGCTTTAATCACGGCAGCATGAGCGAGCCGAACGACCTTCCTGTATCGAGCGACCATTCCGAACCGCTAAGCCGCGCGATCGGCGAGCGGTATTTGACCTATGCGCTATCGACCATCATGCACCGCGCTTTGCCCGATGCGCGCGATGGCCTGAAGCCTGTTCATCGGCGCATCCTTTTCGCGATGCGAGAGTTGAAGCTGTCGCCGACCGGGGGTTTTCGCAAATCGGCCAAGATTTCGGGCGACGTGATGGGCAACTATCACCCGCACGGCGACGCCGCGATTTACGACGCGATGGCGCGGCTCGCGCAAGATTTCAACATGCGCTATCCGCTGGTCGATGGGCAGGGCAACTTTGGCAATATCGACGGCGATAATCCGGCTGCCGCCCGATACACCGAAGCCCGGCTGACTGCCGCCTCCGAGGCATTGTTGGCGGGGCTGGCCGAAAACGCTGTCGATTTTCGACCCAACTACGATGGCACGCTGGAAGAGCCGGTGGTGCTACCGGCCGCGTTTCCAAACCTTTTGGCAAATGGTTCCAGCGGCATTGCGGTGGGCATGGCCACCAATATTCCTCCGCATAACCTCGATGAGTTGATCGCGGCGTGTCTGCAACTGATCCAAGCCCCCGAAACTTCGGACGAAGCGCTGGTGGCACTGGTGCCCGGCCCCGATTTTCCGACCGGCGGCGTGTTGGTGGAACCGCGTGACAACATCCTTGAAGCCTACCGCACTGGCCGCGGGTCTTTCCGCCTGCGCGCGCGCTGGTCTGTAGAAGACCTTGGCCGCGGCACTTGGCAGATTGTCGTGACCGAAATCCCGTTTCAGGTGCAGAAGTCCAAACTGATCGAGCGGCTGGCCGAACTGATTCAGACCAAAAAGGTGCCCGCGCTCGCCGATGTGCGTGACGAATCCGCCGAAGATATCCGCATCGTTCTGGAGCCCCGCGCCCGCACCGTGGACCCGGAAATGCTGATGGGAATGCTGTTTCGCAGTTCCGACCTCGAAAACCGCTTTTCGCTCAACATGAACGTGCTGATCGACGGGCGCGTGCCCAAGGTTTGCAGCCTCAAAGAGGTGCTGGGCGCCTTTCTTGACCATCGCCGCACGGTACTTCAACGCCGCAGCCAGCATCGGATCGACCGGATCGACGCGCGGCTTGAGGTGCTTGAAGGCTATATCATCGCCTATCTCAATCTCGACCGGGTGATCGCCATCATCCGCTACGAGGAAGAGCCGAAAGCGGTGTTGATTGCCGAGTTTGAGCTTTCCGATGTGCAGGCTGAGGCGATCCTCAACATGCGGCTGCGCAATCTGCGCAAGCTTGAGGAAATGGAGCTTCGGCGCGAACGCGATGCGCTGATGGTCGAACGTGCCGGGCTTGACGATCTGCTGGGCAGCATCGCCGCGCAATGGAAGGCGATTGCGGCCGAGTTGGACGAAGTGCGCAAGACCTTCGGCAAAAGCGCCCCCGGCGGCGCGCGGCGCACCAGTTTTGCCGAGGCGGGCGAGGTGGCCGAAGTGCCGCTGGAAGCTATGATCGAACGCGAGCCGATCACCGTGATCCTTTCCAAAATGGGTTGGGTGCGGGCGATGAAAGGCCATCAGGCCAACGGTGCCGAAGTAAAGTTCAAAGACGGGGACGAGGCGCATTTCACGCTACTGGCCGAAACCACCGACCGCATCCTGCTGGCGGCCTCGAACGGGCGGTTCTTTACCCTGACCGGTGCCAACCTACCCGGCGGGCGCGGTATGGGCGAGCCGCTGCGGCTGATGCTCGATCTGCCGAATGAGGCAGAGATCGTCGAGATCATGCTGTTCCGCGCAGGCGAAAAGTTTTTGGTGGCGTCATCCGAGGGTGACGGATTCGTGGTCAGTTCGGAAGAATTGCTGGCCCAGACCCGTGCGGGCAAGCAGATACAGAATCTTTCCGGCACTGCGCGCCTGCGGGTATGTCGCAAAGTTGCCGGCGATACCGTGGCGGTGGTGGGCGAAAACCGCAAACTGCTGGTGTTCCCGCTGGCCGAACTGCCAGAAATGACGCGCGGCAAGGGCGTTCGGCTGCAAAAGTATAAGGATGGCGGGCTGAATGACGCCACGACCTTCCAGCTGTCGGACGGGCTGACCTGGAAAGATCCGGCCGGGCGCACCCGCACCGAAAGCGATCTGACCGAGTGGCTGGCCAAACGCGCCTCTGCAGGCCGCATGGCGCCGCGCGGTTTTCCACGCGACAACCGCTTTAGCTGAGCCCCGCGCACGGGCTTAAGCGGGCTTGATTTTCCCCCGCTTTCCCAATAGGGAAGCGCGCAAGTTTCCACCGGGCCGCGTAAGGCCCCCCTACGCACGAGGCGCCGCGATGGCAAAGGCAAAGTTTGAACGTAACAAACCGCATATCAACATTGGCACGATCGGCCACGTTGACCACGGCAAGACGACGCTGACGGCGGCGATCACGAAGTATTTTGGCGACTTCAAGGCGTATGACGCGATTGACGCGGCGCCTGAAGAGAAGGCGCGCGGGATCACGATTTCGACCGCGCACGTTGAATAC
>NZ_JBFHIA010000113.1:0-9337 GCF_041596715.1 Phaeovulum sp. | reverse complement strand
TCTACCCCGCAAAAAGCTATGGAAAGCGGCGCGCTTTTGGGGCTTGCGCCAGATCGGACCTATGGCGACTTTCGCGAAATGGCGACCCGCGAGAACCGCATCAAGGGTGGGATCGAGGCGGTGTCGATCGTCACCCCGAACCATATGCACTACCCGGTCGCGCGAGAGTTTCTCAAACGCGGCATCCATGTAATCTGCGACAAGCCGCTGACATCCTCTTTGGCGGACGCGCGCAAACTGGCCAAGATCGCCAATGAAAGCGGTGCGCTGTTCGTCTTGACCCACAATTACACCGGCTATCCGATGGTCCGCCAAGCGCGCGAAATGGTGGCGAATGGCGAGCTTGGTGCGATCCGTGTGGTGCAGGTTGAATATCCGCAGGATTGGCTGACCGAAGCTGTCGAGGCTACGGGCACCAACAAGCAGTCCGAATGGCGCACCGATCCGGCGCGGTCTGGGGCAGGCGGATCTACCGGCGATATCGGCACCCATGCCTTCAACCTCGCGGGTTTCGTGACGGGGCTAGAACTGGAAGCTTTGGCCGCAGATCTGCAAAGCTTCGTGCCGGGCCGCAGGGTCGATGACAATGGGCATGTGCTGCTTCGCTACAAAGGCGGGGCGCGGGGGATGCTTTGGTGCAGTCAGGTCGCACCCGGCAATGAAAACGCCTTGCGCCTGCGCGTTTTCGGCGAAAAGGGCGGGCTCGAATGGGCGCAAGAGGATCCGAACTACCTTTGGTACACACCATTCGGAGAACCGAAGCGGCTTTTGACGCGCGGCGGCAATGGTGCCCGCGACGTGGCCGCGCGCCTTACCCGCACACCGGGCGGGCACCCAGAGGGCTATATCGAAGGCTTCGCCAATATCTATACGGAGGCGGCACGCGCAATCCGCGCGAAGAAGGCCGGACAACCCATTCCAGCGGATGTGATTTTTCCAACGGTGGATGACGGGGTGGCAGGCGTTGCCTTTGTTGACGCCTGCGTTCGTTCATCCGCACGCAATGCGGCTTGGGTTCGATTAGGGTGATGCCATGACACTGGCCGAAGCCCCGCTCAACAACAACACATCAGCGGCACCCCGGTCAGCCCGGCCTGTACTGGCGTTAAGGGGCGTTGATCGCTCTTTCGGCCCGATCCAGATTTTGCACGACATCAACATCGAGCTATATCCCGGTGAAGTTCATGCCTTAATTGGCGAGAATGGCGCAGGCAAATCCACCACGATGAAGATCATGTCGGGCTACCTCGCCCCCAGCAAGGGCGCGGTAGAGCTGGACGGGCAGCCGGTAACATTCGCGCTTTCGCGCGAGGCCGAGGCGCAGGGTGTGACCTTGATCCACCAAGAGTTCAACCTCGCGCAGCTACTGCCTGTCGAGCAGAACATCTTTCTCGGCCACGAACTGAAACGGGGCTGGCTTCTCGACCATCCGACGATGCGGGCGCAAACCCGCGCGCTGCTTGCGCGGCTTGAAACGCCGATCGATCCGCGCACCAAGGTTTCTGATATCTCGGTGCCAGAAAAGCAGATGGTCGAAATCGCCAAGGCCCTGTCGCGCGACGCCCGTGTGCTGATCATGGACGAGCCCACCGCCGCCCTGACAACGCGCGAAACAGAGGTGCTGTTTCGGCAGATCGAGCGGCTGAAGGCCGAGGGTGTGGCGATCCTATATACCTCGCACAAGCTCGATGAAGTGGCGAAGATCGCCGACAAGATCACCGTCATGCGAGATGGCCGTCTGGTGGTAACGGCGAGCCGTGGCGAGATGACGGTCGATCAGATGGCCGAGGCGATGGTCGGGCGCGAGCTTTCGGACATGTTTCCACCCAAGCGGCCGGCACCGGATGCCGAGCCTGTTCTCGAGGTGGCGGGGCTCAGCGTTGGCGGCATGGTGCGCGAGGTGTCTTTCAAACTTGGCCGGGGCGAGATTCTCGGCTTTGCCGGGCTTGTTGGCTCGGGTCGGACCGAGTTGATGGAGGGCATCATCGGCGTGCGGCACACGACCGGCTCGGTCAAGATCAACGGCAAGCCCACGCATATCCACTCGGTCGAGGCGGCGATGAAGGCCGGAATTGTGTATCTGCCCGAAGACCGCAAAGAGCACGGGTTGATCCTGACGCAAGGTATGCGCCGCAACCTTACGCTCTTGGCGTTGAAGAAGTTTACCCGCGGCCTCGTCAATACGGCCGCCGAAGAAGCCGCGCTTGACCGTTCGATCGAGGAGTTCGACATCCGCGCGCCAGAGCGTGACGTTCTGGTCGGCAACCTCTCGGGGGGCAATCAGCAAAAACTCTTGCTTGCCAAGATCATGCTGGCCGAACCTCAGATCGTCATCATCGACGAGCCGACGCGCGGCATCGATGTTGGCACCAAGCAGCAGTTTTACGGTTTCATCCATGGCCTGATCGATGCCGGCCATTCGGTAATCGTCATCTCGTCGGAAATGACCGAGGTCATCGGCCTTTGCGACCGGGTCGTGGTGATGCGGCAGGGCCAGATTGCGGGCGAAGTTTCGGGTGAAGATGTCTGCGAAGACGTGATCGTGCGCCTCGCCATGGGGCTGGACAGGAAGGACAATGGCAATGGTTGAGACGCGCGTGAACGCACCGGGCGGCAGAAAGTTCCGCGTCGATTTGCAGGTGCTGGGGCCGATCTTGGCGCTGGTTTTGCTGATCGTCATTGGCACGATCCTGAACCCCGATTTTCTGGCGGCGCGCAATATCACCAACGTGCTGTCGCGCTCGGCCTTCATCGGGATCATTGCGGTCGGAATGACCTTTGTCATCACCGCAGGCGGGCTTGACCTTTCGGTTGGCTCGATGACGGCCTTCATCGCTGGCCTGATGATCCTTTTGATGAACGCGCTCATACCGGCGCTTGGGGCAGGCTGGACAATCATTGCAATCGGCATGGGCGCGGGTGTGATCATCGGCGCGCTACTGGGGGCGGCCAACGGGTTATTGATTACCCGGATGGGGATCGAGGCTTTCATCGTAACACTCGGTTCGATGGTGATTTTTCGCTCGCTGGTCACTTGGCTTGCCAATGGTGGCACGATTTCGCTCAACTTCGCGCTCGGCGACATCTACGAGCCGGTTTATTACGGCGGGCCGTTTGGTCTGCGTTGGCCTATCCTTGTTTTCGCCGTGGTCGCTCTGCTGGGCGAGATCACCATGCGCCACACCGCCTTTGGCCGCCATTGCGCCGCGATTGGCTCTAACCCGCAGGTCGCGCGCTATTCGGCTGTGCATGTCGAGCGGGTGCGGCTGATGACCTATGTGCTGCTCGGGCTGCTGGTCGGGCTTGCCTCGGTGCTTTACGTGCCGCGGCTCGGCTCGGCCTCGAATACGACGGGCTTGCTGTGGGAACTTGAAACCATCGCCGCGGTCATCATCGGCGGCACCCTGCTCAAGGGCGGCTTCGGCCGGGTTTGGGGCACGGTGGTGGGCGTGATGATCCTCGGCCTGATCGACAACATCCTGAACTTGACCGACCTGGTAAGCCCCTATCTCAACGGCGCGATCCAGGGGGTCATCATCATCCTGGCCGTTGTATTGCAACGCGCAAGGAAATCGACCCGCTGACCACGTCTGGTCAAAAGGGAACTTATGAGGAGGAAAACCATGAACTTGAGACGCTCCATTGCTGCCACCGCCGTGGCGTTGGTCATGGCCGCCCCGGCCCTGGCGCAGGACATCACCGTCATCGGCGTGTCGATCCCGGCGGCCACGCATGGCTGGACCGGCGGGTTGAACTTTCACACCGAGCAGACCATCGCACGGCTGGAAGCAACTTACCCCGAACTTGATTTCGTGCTCACAACCGCCAGCGACCCGGCCAAGCAGGTCAACGATATCGAAGACATGATGGCGACGCGCAACATCGACGCGCTGGTGGTGCTGCCGTTTGAAAGCGAGCCGCTGACCGCGCCTGTCAAGCGCGTGAAGGAAGCCGGTGTCTGGGTTACGGTGATCGACCGCGGGCTTTCCGAGGACGGGATCGAAGACCTTTATGTGGCGGGCGACAACCCCGGTTTCGGCCGCGTTTCGGGCGAGTTCTTCCGTGACATGATGCCGGATGGCGGCAAGATCGTCGTGCTGCGCGGTATTCCGACCACGATCGACAACGAGCGCGTCGCAGGCTTCCAAGCTGCGATCGAGGGCACCGGGATCGAGATCCAGGGCATGGAGCACGGAAACTGGAACCGCGACGATGCCTTCAAGGTGATGCAGGACTTCCTGTCGAAATATCCGCAGATTGACGCCGTTTGGGCATCGGATGACGATATGGCCGTTGGCGTTTTGGCCGCGATCAAAGAAGCCGGGCGGATGGACGAGATGTGGGTGCTCGGCGGTGCCGGTATGAAGGAGATGATCGCCAAGGTCCGCGATGGCGATGCATATGTGAAGGCCGACGTGACCTATCCGCCGTCGATGGCCGCGACCGCCATTGAACTCACCGCGCTCAACTTCGTTTCGAACGCGCCTGTTTCGGGCAACTTCATCATCGGGTCGGTGCTGATTACCAAGGATAACGCCGCGCGTTTCTTCTATCCTGACAGCCCGTTCTGAGGCACGTCATAGCACTTGCGGGCTTTCCCGCAAACACCGGAGCGCCCGGCACCCAGTTGGACGCTCCACCCAACTTAGTTCTCGACCAAGCGGTGGCTGGGCAACAAATTGGCCTTCGCTTTGCGAGAGTATCGCCTAATTTTACGGTGCCTCATTCAACGGTGTGATTGATGCAGGGCCGCCCTTTAGTCCGGGGCGGCCCTTATTTGTCTACTCGGCCCCGGGCATCGCCATCTTGACCGTCATTTGGCCCGACGGATCGTGCAGATACTCTTCTTCAAACCCGAATCCGTATTTTCATAGAACGGCCGCCCAATCGTGTTCTGTGCGAACACTTCGACCCGCAACGGGCCTTTGGCGCTGGTGATATGGTCAACCATCGCCCTGCCTGACCCTTTGCCATGATGGGCCGGGTCAAGGAACAGCCCACCGATTTCGTTGCAGATCGTTTGTCTGCGGTGCTGCCCACTTTACTGCGCACAGGGCTGATGCCGGCGCAATCAGCCGCCGCCGCGCGCGCGACCCAGCGCCCGATTGGCCGCGCCGCCCGCCGCGCCAAACGGCGAGGGTGGGCCCGAAATCCTTGGCAGTCGCGCAATAGATACTACACTTAGGCACGAATCACGCTGCAACGATGGCGGATACAACGCTCAGGGAGGTAGCCGAACCATGAAAGTCGATTTCATACTTGCCGCCGCCGGACTTAGCGTCGCGCTGGCCAGCGCCGCACAAGCCGATATCGTGGTCTCTTCCAAGATCGACACCGAGGGCGGGTTGCTTGGCAATGTCATCGCCCTTGCCCTTGAAGATGCGGGCCTTCCGGTGGAACGGCGCTTGCAATTGGGGGGCACGCAGGTCGTGCGCGAAGCACAGCTGGCCGGGCAGATCGATATCTATCCCGAATATACCGGCAATGCTGCCTACTTCTTCAACGAAGCTGACAGTGACGTCTGGAAGAATGCCGAGGCGGCGCACGCCCGCGCGGCAGAGCTGGATGCCGCCGCGAACGGGCTGACTTGGCTTCAGTCGGCCCCGGCCAACAATACTTGGGCGATTGCGGTGATCGGATCGCTGGCCGAGGCCAACAATCTGCGCACCATGTCCGACTTTGGCGCTTGGGTGGCTGGGGGCGGTCAGGTGAAGCTCGCAGCCTCGACCGAGTTTGTGTCTTCCCCCGCAGTGCTGCCTGCGATGCAAGAGGCATATGGCTTTGTGCTGACGCCCGACCAGACGGTGGTGCTATCAGGCGGTGATACTGCGGCCACGATTCAGGCGGCCGCACGCGGCACCTCTGGCGTGAATGCGGCGATGGCCTATGGCACCGATGGCGGCGTTGGCGCAACGGGGCTGGTGGTGATGGCCGACGACAAGGGGGTGCAGCCGGTCTATGAGCCCACGCCCGTTGTCCGCGACGCGGTGCTGGCGGAATATCCGACCATTGCTGACGTGCTGAACCCGATTTTCGCCGGGCTGGATATGGCGACGCTGCAAAGCCTTAACGGGCGCATCCAAGTTGGCGGCGAGCCTGCCGAGGCAGTTGCGCGTGACTATCTTACCCAGATCGGAGTGCTGGACTGATCGCCGCCACAGCCAAGGCGCGCAGCACGGGCCAAAGGCTTTCCGCGCCGGGCCTGCTGTTCGCGGCCTTGGGGATTGCAGCACTGCTGGCACCTTTCATGACGCTGGCCGCCAACCGCATTGTCGCGGGCGAGGGTGTCGCGGCGTGGCGGCTTGCGGGGCCAGAGGTGACGCTGCCGGGGCTGATGGCGCTGGCATTGGGGTTGGTGCTTGGCCTGTTGCTCTCTTGGCCAAGGCTGCGGCTGGCGGGTGCGTTACTGGGGTTGTCGGGCCTTGTCTGGCTTCTGTCGCAAGGTGCCCCTTCCTTGCTGGAAGGCGCGGGTAATTACGCGCGCGTCTCGCCTGGGGCGGGGTTCTGGTCGCTGCTTGTGATCTTTTCACTGCTGATGGCCGATGCGCTGTCGAACCTTGCGCCGGGGCCGCTGGCGCGCGCTGGCCTTTTGGTGGCGGTGCTGGGGGGGCTGGCGCTTTTACTGCGCTCGGGCGCGCTGTCCGAACTTTCGATCCTTCAGGAATATGCCAGCCGCGAGGGCCCGTTTCGCGATGCGCTGCAACGCCACCTTGGCCTCGGCTTCGGTTCGCTGGCGGTGGCGGCGCTGATCGGCCTGCCGCTTGGCGTGCTTTGCCACCGCCGCGCCGGGCTGCGCCGCGCGGTGCTGCCGGTGCTGAGTTTTCTGCAAACCATCCCGTCGCTTGCGATGTTCGGCTTCATGATCCCACTGCTTGGCTGGGTCGGTGATACCGTGCCGGGTGCGCAAGCCATCGGCATTGCCGGAATCGGCTTTGCCCCGGCCTTTTTGGCGCTGGTTTTCTATTCGCTTTTGCCGGTGGTGGCCAACACGGTTGCGGGGCTTCAAAGCACACCGCCCACCGCACGCGAGGCAGCACGTGGCATGGGGATGACCGAGTGGCAGCGCCTTATCCGAGTCGAGATGCCATTGGGGTTGCCGGTGATTTTGACAGGGCTTCGGATTGTGCTGGTGCAGAACATCGGCCTTGCGGTGATCGCGGGGCTCATCGGGGGCGGAGGGTTTGGTGCGTTTGTCTTTCAGGGGCTAAATCAGACAGCAACTGATCTGATCTTGCTTGGCGCGCTGCCCACCGTGGGCTTGGCCTTGGCCGCTGCCATCGTCATGGACATCTTCGTTGACCTTGCCAGACCGATACCGGAGCGCGCAGCATGATCGAGATCGACCGGATCACCAAAATCTACGACGACGTGGCGGCAGTGGATTCGGTATCCATGACCGTGGAATCCGCTACGATCACCGTGATCGTTGGCACCTCTGGTTCTGGCAAGACCACGCTTTTGCGCATGATCAACCGTCTGGTAGAGCCAAGCTCGGGCGAAGTGCGCATCAACGGCGAGCCGACGTCGGCGATTGAAAAACACGTTCTGCGGCGGCGCATCGGCTAT
Source organism: Phaeovulum sp. (assembly GCF_041596715.1). Taxonomy (GTDB): domain Bacteria; phylum Pseudomonadota; class Alphaproteobacteria; order Rhodobacterales; family Rhodobacteraceae; genus UBA6213. The sequence continues at coordinate 1,771 of NZ_JBFHIA010000113.1, read as the reverse complement.
GCCATCCAAGGCCACGGGCTTTTTCCGCACCATACCGTCGCGCGCAATATCGGCGCGGTGCCCGAGTTGTTGGGTTGGACTAAGGAAAAGATCAGGGCACGAGTGGACGATCTTTTGACCTTGTTCTCGATGGACCCTGCGCAGTTTCGTGACCGCTACCCTTCGGAGTTGTCAGGCGGCGAAAAGCAGCGCGTGGGCGTGGCGCGCGCTTTGGCTTCACGCCCCGATCTTTTGTTGATGGATGAACCCTTTGGCGCGCTCGACCCGATCATCCGGGCCCGCGCGCAGCAGGATCTGCGCCGTATTCAGCGTGCGCTCGGCTCGACCATCGTTCTGGTCACGCATGACATGGAAGAAGCCATTCATCTGGGTGACCGCGTTGCGGTGATGGATGCAGGCCGGCTGGTGCAATACGGCGCGCCTGCCGAGATCATCCTGCATCCGGCGACAGATTTTGTGGCCGAAATGGTGGGCGGGGTGGACCGCCCGCTTCGGCTATTATCACTCGCCCCGGTGTCCGAAATCGTCGAACCCGGAGACGCTGCGGGCGAGGCGCTGGATTCACATACCAGCCTGCGCGATGCGCTTTCGGCCTGTCTTTGGACTGGGCGAGATGCGGTGCCAGTGGCCTGCGATGGTGCGCTGGTGGGGCGCGTGACGCTGGATGCGATCCGCGCGCGGGCGGCAGGCCCGCAATGAAGCGCGCGACCCTGCTGCGGGTGACACTTACAGGATTGCTGCTGGCCCTGGTGTTGCGGCCTACATGGTTCACATGGGCCTTTGCACCGTTTGCGCCTGAAAACGGGCCCATCATCTATCAACGCGCATCGCTGCTTTCGCTATCACTCAGCCATCTCGGCATCGTTGCACTTGCCTCCAGTGCTGCGACATTGGTGGCGGTGGCGCTGGCCATTCTGGTGACCCGACCCGCAGGGGCCGCGTTCCGCCCATTGTCGCGCACGATCACGAATATGGGCCAAACCTTTCCTCCGGTGGCCGTGCTGGCGCTGGCGGTGCCTGCGCTGGGTTTTGGTGCCGGGCCCACGCTGGTAGCGCTGTTCCTTTATGGCCTGCTGCCGATTTTCGAGAACGCAGTTACCGGGCTATCAACCCTGCCGCCCGCGACGATGGAGGCCGCGCGCGGGATCGGCCTTAACCGCTGGCAGCGACTGGTTCGGGTGGAGGTGCCGCTTGCGCTGCCGGTCATTCTGACAGGTATCCGCCTTTCGGTGGTGATTGCCCTAGGCACGGCCACGATCGGCTCTACCGTTGCGGCAAAGACCTTGGGCGAGGTCATCATCGCAGGGCTTTTGACAAACAACACCGCCTATGTGCTGCAAGGCGGTCTGATCGTCGGGCTGTTCGCGGTTCTGATCTATGACGCGCTGGTGCAGCTTGAAGCGCGCCTATCGCGGCGTCTTGGGGCCTAGCAGGCAGCGCATCTCGCCCCTCAAGCAAATGTTTACGCCTATCGTCGAAACCGGAGACGAGGGTCGCGGCGATGCCGCTTGGCGCAGCAGGCGGCACACTGCGGTGCGGGTCAGCGCGGTGCCGCGATCGGACAAAGGTGAAGGCGTCGATCAACAGGCGAAAGAGGCTTTCGTAAAAACAATGCGTTACGGGCTTTGGCGATGACGGAAAACTTCGACATCTATGGCGACGATGGCGACAACATGCTGTCTGGGACGCCGCTGGGCGAGCGTATCGCGGGCTTGGGCGGAAACGATCTGCTATTGGGGCAGGGGGGCGGTGACACCCTTGATGGGGGGGC
>NZ_JBFHIA010000112.1:0-9415 GCF_041596715.1 Phaeovulum sp. | reverse complement strand
GCACTATTTCGAGGCCGCAAACCTTGCCGCCTTGCCCGAACCGCTGCAAGCCACCGTGTTTGACATGTATGTCAACGCAGGCGGCGGCGCGATCCGCATCTTGCAGCGACTGCTGAACGAAATGGGCCATGATCTGGCGGTTGACGGGGTTCTCGGGCCGCAAACCGCCGCCGCCGCAACCGCCGCTTTTGCCAAGGCACCGAACCATTTCGTCGATGCCTACGGCATTGCACGGCGTAACTATTACTACAGCATCGCTGACGCCCGCCCGCAAAGCCGCAAATACGCCCGGCGCAATAGCGATGGCGGCAAGGGCGGCTGGATCAAGCGCGCCGAAGAGTTCATCTCTCCGCGCTTTCATCTGACCGAGGCGCAGCACCGCGCAAGGGTGGCCGCATGGGGCTGATCGCGCGCGTCGTCGGCGGTTCGGCGGCCGCCACTAGCCTTGCTAACGCCGCAGTAAGCGTGGCCGAGGTGTTCACCCCCAATGCAACCAAACAGATGGAGGCAAATCAGGCCGCCTATATCGCCGCCCTCGACGAACACGGGGCAGAGTTTCAGTATGTGCGGCCCGGCAGTTTCGACCGCATCGTGAACGGGTTGAACCGCCTGCCACGGCCACTGCTGGCGCTGGGCACCCTGTCGCTTTTCATCTACGCGATGGTTGACCCCACGGGTTTTGCCCAGCGTATGGTCGGCCTCGACTATGTGCCCGAGCCGCTTTGGTGGCTATTGGGTGGCATCGTCAGCTTCTACTTCGGGGCGCGCGAGGCGCATTACTTCCGCACCCGCGCGCAGCCCCCGCACGCCACCACGCCGATCGGCACGAGTGATGAGAATCAGGCGCTCAGCGAATGGCGCAGCGGCATCGCGCCCTGACGGGGTTTCTTGTCGCCACATAACGCTAGGGGTAAATCGCGCGCCAGCGCATCAGGGGGGCAGCCGCCCCCCTTTTTCACGATCACCTCTGCGTCAACTCGCTGCACGGCCTTGGCCTACGCGGCCATTGCCCCTATGATCGCCGCTCCGGATGAGGGAGTCCCCGATGCTGAACGAACTTGGGCATTTAGCGCTGGTGCTGGCGCTTGGCGTGGCACTGATACAGGCGTTGGTGCCGCTGATCGGCGCGCAGAAGGGGTGGGTCGGCTGGATGGCGGTCGCCGAGCCTGCGGCCTCGGCGCAGTTTCTGCTGATCGCCTTTTCGTTCGTTGCCTTGACCTGGGCCTTCGTAACCTCGGATTTCTCGCTGCAATTGGTCTATGCCAACTCGCACACCGACAAACCGATGCTCTACAAGGTCTCGGGCGTCTGGGGCAACCATGAGGGCTCGATGCTGCTTTGGGTGTTGATCCTTGCAGGCTTCGGGGCAACGGCGGCTTGGTTTGGCGCGGCGCTGCCTGCGCGACTTCGGGCGCGCGTCTTGGCGGTGCAAGGGCTTATTGGCGCAGCCTTTCTAATCTTCATCATCTTTACCTCGAATCCGTTTACGCGCTTTGTGGTCGCGCCTTTCAACGGCCGCGATCTCAACCCGCTTCTGCAAGACCCCGGGCTCGCGTTCCATCCGCCCTTCCTTTACCTCGGCTATGTCGGGCTCAGCATGGCGTTTTCCTTTGCCGTTGCCGCGCTGATCGAAGGCCGCGTCGATGCTGCCTGGGCGCGCTGGGTGCGCCCGTGGACGCTGGCTGCATGGGTTTTCCTGACCATCGGCATCGCGCTCGGTTCTTGGTGGGCCTATTACGAGCTTGGTTGGGGCGGGTTCTGGTTCTGGGACCCGGTCGAAAACGCCTCGTTCATGCCTTGGCTGCTGGCGGCTGCGCTGCTGCACTCGGCCATCGTGGTGGAAAAGCGCGAATCGTTGAAAAGCTGGACAGTGCTTCTGGCGATCCTTGCCTTCGGCTTTTCGTTGATCGGCACGTTCATCGTGCGCTCGGGCGTTATCACCTCGGTGCACAGCTTCGCCTCTGACCCGCAGCGCGGCATCTTCATTCTGGGGATTCTGGCGCTGTTCGTCGGCGGGGCGCTGACGCTTTATGCCGCGCGCGCAACAGCCATGCAGGGGCGCGGCGTATTCGCACTGGCCAGTCGTGAAAGCGCGCTGGTGCTGAATAACATCCTGCTCGCCATTGCGGCGCTGGTGGTGTTCGTGGGCACCGTCTGGCCGCTGGTGGCTGAACTTCTCTGGGCGCGCAAACTGTCGGTTGGTGCGCCGTTCTTTGACAAGGCCTTTACGCCCTTCATGGTGGTGCTGGCGATCGTGCTACCGATCGGCGCAATCATGCCGTGGAAGCGCGCGACGCTTTCGCGTGCCATGCGTCCGCTCTGGCCGGCCGCTGTGCTGGCGCTTGCCGTGGTCGCGCTCGTCTGGGCGATTGGCACGAACCGCTCCGCCACTGCGCTGGTGGCGGCGGGGCTGGGCAGTTGGCTGGTATTCGGCGCAATGTCCGAGCTTTGGCTTCGCGCGGCGCGCACACCTTCGCGGCTTGCGCGCCTGCCGCGCGCTGACTGGGGCAAGGCCTTTGCGCATGGCGGCCTTGGTGTCACCTTCATCGGCATCGGCCTGCTGACCGCTTGGCAAAGCGAGGATATTCGCGTGGCGCAAGTGGGCGTGCCCTTCACGGTCTCGGGCTACGAAATCACACTTGATAGCGTGGACCGGGTGCAGGGGCCGAACTACGCCTCTAACACCGCCGTAATGTCGGTGCGCCAAGATGGCGAGTTGGTAACAGTGCTGCGCCCTGAAAAGCGTTACTATCCGGTGCAAGCGATGCCCACGACCGAGGCTGATATCGACAACGGCCTCTGGCGCGACATCTATCTGGTGGTGGGCGATCCGCAAGACGATGGCGGTTGGGCTGTGCGCACCTACATCAGGCCCTTCGCCAACTGGATCTGGGCTGGTGCGATGCTGATGGCGCTGGGCGGGTTGCTGAGCCTGTCGGATCGGCGCTATCGCGTGGCAGCGGGGGCGCGCAAGACGGCCTCGCTTCAGCCAACCCCGGCGGAGTGAGGCAATGCTGAAAATCCTGACGCTCATGCTTGCACTTTTCGCCGGGCCCGCGCTTGCAGTGCAGCCCGACGAAGTGCTGGCCGACCCCGCACTAGAAGCGCGCGCACGCGATATTTCCAAGGTGCTGCGCTGCCCGATCTGCCAAGGCGAGAACATCGACGAATCGAATGCCACCATTTCGCGTGACCTGCGGCTGGTGGTGCGCGAACGTTTGCTGGCGGGTGACGAAAACTGGGAAGTGATCGACTACGTCACCGCGCGCTACGGCGAATATGTGCTGTTCGAGCCCGAGGCGAAGGGGGTCAACTTGATCCTCTATCTCACCGGCCCGACGGCGCTGCTGTTGGCGCTGGGTGGGATGGCCGTGTATTTTCGGCGTCGCAAGGCCGCCCCTGCGGCTGGCACTGCCGCGCTTTCGGACGAGGAGGCGCGCAAAGTCGCCGAAATCCTGAACGAGTGACGCGCGGTTTCGCTTTTGCTCTGCGCGCGCGCCGCTAGCATGGCGCGCCAAGGGGCAGGAGGCGACGATGAGTTATCAGACTATCCAGTACGATCTGGCCGACGGCGTGGCGGTGGTGACGCTGGCGCGCGACAAGGTGATGAATGCGCTCAATACCGCGATGCGCGCCGAAATCACCGCAGCGCTGCACCGCGCCGGGCACGAGGCGCGCGTGGTGGTGCTGACAGGCGAGGGCCGCGCGTTTTGCGCGGGGCAGGATCTGGGCGACAGCGCCGAGGCCGGCAACCTTGATCTGGAGCGGATGCTGCGCGAAGAATACACGCCCATGCTTGCCGCCATGCATGACTGCCCGGTTCCAGTCATCGCCGCCGTGAATGGCGTGGCGGCGGGGGCGGGTGCAAACCTTGCCTTGGCGGCTGACGTGGTAATCGCCGCCGAAAGCGCCAGCTTTTTGCAGGCATTCACGCGCATCGGCCTGATGCCGGATGCCGGTGGCACTTGGTTCCTGCCGCGCCTCGTCGGGCAGGCGCGTGCCATGGGTGCCGCGCTTTTCGCTGACCGGATTTCGGCACGGCAGGCCGCCGACTGGGGCATGATCTGGGAAGCCGTGCCTGATGTCGATTTTGAACACCACTGGCGCGCCCGTGCCGCGCATCTGGCCGCAGGGCCGACACGCGCCTTTCGTGCGATACGGCAGGCGATGCTGGAAGGGGCGGACAACGGGCTTGCCGCGCAATTGGCGCTTGAGGCCGAATTGCAGGGCACGCTTGGCAGAACCCGCGATTTTGCCGAAGGGGTTACGGCATTTCTGGCCAAGCGCCCGCCGGTGTTTGAAGGCCGCTGACGCGCGCGGCCCGCGCCCCGAACAAGGCGCAGGCACACCGCCAATAGTGCGCGGATTAGCCGAGGTAGACCAGCCGCGCGCTGGGAAAGGCGGTCAGCGCCGTTGCGATTTCTTCGCGCGTCATCAGGCAAAAGGCCGAGCTCAGCGCATCGGCCAACGCCGCTTGCGGCGCGGTCACGCTGACCAGCCGCCAAGGCTGGGCCGAGGGCGCACCGGTCGCGGGATTCAGGATATGGCCCTGCGTGCGCGCATCGTCAAAGGTGGTGCCGCGCGGCGCCGAAGATGCCAAGGCCAGATCGCGCAGCGGCAGCGCCTTGGGCAGGATTTGGCCATCGACATCCAGCGATATCGGCCATGCGCCACCCCGCGGATGCCCGCCAAGCGCCCGCATCTCGCCGGTATCGACCAGAATGTTGTGCAGCCCTTCCGACGCCAGCAGGGCTGCCACCCGGTCGGCGATAAAGCCCTGCGCCACGCCGTTCAGCGTTAGCGCCATGCCTGCCCGCGCAAAACTGACCCGCGCGGCGTCTGCGTGCACCCCGCCCCAGCCCACCAGCGCTTGCGCTGTGGCCAGCGCCTCGGCGTCGGGCGCGCGCCCCAGATCGTAGCTGTCGGCATATAGCCGCCAGACCGGCTGCACGCTCGGGTCAAACAGCCCGTCCGTCGCAGCATTCACCGTGCCGCAAAGCGAAAGACATTCCAGCAGCTCGAAAGGCGGCTGATCGAGCTTGCCTGTCGCGTTTAGCCGACTCAGTGCTGAATCCGCGCGATAAAGGCTGAACACGCCTTCCAGCCGCGCGATTTCGGCGCGCGCGCGCGCGACGATGCGCTTGGCTTCGGGGTGTGCCAGCGTGATCGAGGCCGATGTGCCAAGCGCCACCCCCTCCCAGCGATACAGCGGTTGCGAGGTCGCGTGATGCCCCAACAGTGCACCAGTGCCAAACACCCCGGCGGCGGCAGAGATTGTCAGAAACCGGCGGCGGTTGACGGCGTTCATCGGGGCTTTCCCCTGTTTCGGGCGCGTGTTCATTCGGCCACCTTTACCGCATGTGGGTGATTGGCATGTTGCGTGCGTTCCATCGCGGCACCCACCGCGTGCACACCGCTTGCGATCTTGTCGCGGCGCTTCACCTGCTTGATGACCACCGGGCAGACCGTTTTCGACTGGTATTGCACCTGACAGTGCAGACAGCTCAGACATTCGTTGGGGTTGATTTCGCCCGTCGGATGGATCGACTGCACCATACATTCATTCGAGCAGATCTGGCACGGGTTGCCGCAGTCGCGATAGCGCTTGATCCAGTCGAACATGCGAATGCGCGCGGGAATCGCCAGTGCCGCGCCAAGCGGGCAGAGATAGCGGCAATAGAAGCGTTCGACGAACAGCCCGATGAACAGCAGCACCGAAAGGTATAGCGTAAATGGCCACGCCCGCATGAACTTGAGCGTGATCGCGGTGCGGAATGGTTCGACCTCGGCATAGCGAATAGCGGTATCCAGCGAGGTCAGCGTGACCCCGAACAGCCCAAGGAAAATGATGTATTTTACAGCCCAGAGCCGCTCGTTCAGCCCCCAAGGCAGGGTCACTTGCGGAATACGCAGCAACTTGGCCAGCCGGTTGGTCAATTCTTGCAGCGCGCCAAAGGGGCAAAGCCAGCCGCAATAAGCCCCGCGTCCCCAGAAGATCAGCGCCGCAGCAACCGAGAACCACAAGATGAAGGTCATCGGCTCCATCGTGAAGGTATCCCACTCGAACCCGGTGCGCAGCGACGACAGTAGCGCCATCAGGTTGACGATCGAAAGCTGCGCGTTGGAATACCAACCCAGAAATACCAGCGTTGTGGACAGATACGCGATGCGGAACCAAAAAGTCAGCCGCGCCGAGCGCGTCAGATAGCCCTGAAAGAAGAAAGCCGCGGTCAGCACCGCGAGCATCGCGGCAAGCCCGGCGATTTCGGGGGCTCGCGCGGTCCAAATGTCGTTGCGCATTGCCACCTTGGCGGCGCGCTCTTGCTCGGCCTCATATTGCTCTAGCGTCATTTCGGCCGGTATGACGAAGTTGCTGGGCAGCGCAAAACCGAGGCCGTAGGTCAGATAGGCGCGGTCGATAGCGCCCATGTTGCGCTGCACAAGCAGTTGCAAGCGCCATGGCTTTGTCGGGTCGAACTCGGCAAAGGCCGGAATCGCAAGCAGGCCGATTTCGTCAAGGATCGGCGCGCCTTCGACATGGAACTGGTAGATCGACATATAATCGCGGCTGTTGAAGCGGATCGTCTTGCCGTCCTGAATCAGCTCGATGCGGTCATACTGCCCGTCGTACCGATAGGCCGTGCCGCGCCACGAATAGGGCCCCCGCGCGCCGATCATGATTGCCGATCCGCCCTCTTCGATCATGGTGGCAAGGTCGCGCTGCTCGACTTCGCGCAGCAGCCTGCTGGACATGCCGGGAACGGAAATGACAGTGGTGTAAAGATCGATCACCAGATCTTCGGGCGGGCGCTTCAGCGGATATTGCGCGGCGGCGGGGGGCTGGTAGGGGGCGGCGAACGCTTCGTTGACTGCGCCGACTGTCAGGGTCAACTGCTGCAACAGGCCGGCGTCCAGCATTTCCTGCCACGTTTCCGGCGCGGCCACATCCGGGTTGACCCTGTCATAAGTCCCTTCGGGCCGTGCCGGCATTTCCAGCCCGCCAAGCCCCAGTGTGAACGCCACCTTGAGGCCCGCGCGCACCAGCGAATCTTCGATCACGCGCACCGAGGTGGAAATCCCCGAAATATAGGGCCGGTCGATGCCCGACCCTCCCGGCATCGCCTCTGGCTTGAGGTCGCGCCCCGCGTAACTTTGGACCAGCGTGTGGGCGTCTTGGGCGCGGGTGCCGCTTTGCAGCAGCGGTTCCGATTGCCGCCGCATCGACGCGCCCATCAACACCGCATCGGGTGAGATCGCTGCCAGAATGTCGATGGGGCGGCTGGAATAGCCAATAGACGACACGATGTCCGAGTTCAGGAAGGCATAACCGATGGTCTCGTCACCGCGCAAAAGCGGCATCACCGGAATATCCTCGCGCATTGGGCCATAGGCGTCGGCCTCGGGCACGAGGCTTGATGCGGGAAATGCCGCGGTGAACTTTGGCAGTTGCGGCTCGTCGGTTTGCGCCGCGACTGGGAATGCAAGAAAAACGGACGATACTGCCAGCAAAGCGCCAAGCGCGAAGTCCCGAAGTGTTCGGAAAAGAGGCATGGGAAACTCCTGCGGAATGGTCGTTCTGATGCAGTATTGCGAGCGGCATAGCGCGATCCGCGTCAAGCGCATACTGACAAATGCATGGCGCAGTGCGACATTTCTGCGCGCATTTCGTGTATGGCCGCTTAGCCAAGTCGTGGTGGGCTGGCCTTGTCGCGCGAGGTATCTTCAACCCCCAGCCGCAGGCCCCGCCCGAGCCGGTGCGCCAACGCCGACCATTGCGCGGCTTGCTCTGGTTCCAGCAATTCGACCAACACCGTGTCGAAAAGCGCCAGCCAAACTGCAAAATGCTCGGGCCGCACGTTGCCCGCGCGGCGGTGCGCCACCATCGGGCTGCCTTCGTAGCCTGCTTCGCCCAGAATCGCCCCCCGCCAGAAGCGCACGATCTTGGCCTCATGCGCGGGCCAGTCTGTAACATGGGCCGCAAAGATCGGCCGCAAGACGGGGTGCACGCGGGTGCGCGCGTAAAACCGCGTGACCACGCGTTCGATATCGGCCGGTGTCACGGCGATGCGTTGGGGCAAGTTTGGCATCTGCGCTCCTCGCTGCGAATATGGCGGGGGGCGTGGGGGCTGTGCAAGGGCGGGCGCTCTTTACGCGCCTTGGGCGCGCACCTATAAGGCGGGAATGACACGGCTGGCACGCATCACGGCACGAATTACCGGCCCGGCGCTCTGATACCAGAGCTGCCGGGAAAAGCCGCCATGCCCCTGGCGCCGCAGGCGCCGCCGTCTTGAAGGAATGCCCCATGTGTGCCGACACACCCGACTACCGCTCGACCGTCTTTTTGCCCGAAACCGATTTCCCGATGCGCGCGGGTCTGCCCGACCGCGAACCCGCCTGGCTTGCCCGCTGGGAAGAGATCGGCATCTATGACCGGCTGCGCGAGCAGACCGGACGCCCGCTCTTTGTGCTGCACGACGGCCCGCCCTATGCCAACGGCCATCTGCACATCGGCCATGCGCTGAACAAGGTTCTGAAAGACATGGTGGTGCGCAGCCGCCAGATGATGGGCTTTGATTCCCGCTATGTGCCGGGCTGGGATTGCCACGGCCTGCCGATCGAGTGGAAAATCGAAGAGCAATACCGCGCCCGCGGCGAAAACAAGGATGATGTCGATAAGGTCGCCTTCCGTCAGGAATGTCGCCGCTTTGCCGAATCTTGGGTCGATGTGCAGCGCGAAGAGTTCAAGCGCCTTGGCGTCACCGGCAAATGGGAAGCACCATACCTGACGATGGATTTTCATGCCGAGGCGGTGATCGCCGAAGAGTTCATGAAGATCCTGATGAACGGGTCGCTTTATCAGGGCTCCAAGCCTGTGATGTGGTCGCCGGTGGAAAAGACCGCGCTGGCCGAGGCCGAGGTTGAATACCACGACCACACCAGCCACACGATCTGGGTGCGGTTCGGGGTAAAGCAGAGCGGCGCTGAAGGCACCGTGGTGCCCGCTGATCTTGCCGATGCTTCCGTCGTCATCTGGACCACCACTCCTTGGACGATCCCGCAAAACCGCGCGGTCTGCTTCAACCCCACCATCGAATATGGCCTCTACGAGGTCGAGGCGCTGGCCGAAGGCTCTACCGCGAAGGTCGGTGAAAAGTTGGTGCTGGCCGACAAACTGGCGGGCGAAGTATTCAAGGCGGCGAAGGTTGACGGGTGTTCGATGCTGCGCCGCGTCAGTGCCGCGGAATTGGCAGGGCTGACCCTTGCCCACCCCCTTCGCGGCGTGGCCGAGGGCGGGGCAGAGTGGGATTATGATGTGCCCCTGCTGCCGGGCGATCACGTTACCGACGATACCGGCACCGGCTTTGTGCACACAGCCCCCAGCCACGGCGACGACGACTATCAGATCGGCGTCAAG
>NZ_JBFHIA010000111.1:0-9454 GCF_041596715.1 Phaeovulum sp. | reverse complement strand
GTGATGTAATCGGGTTCGGCACCCAGGCATCCGGTCACGATCACCCGCCCGTTTTCGCGCAGGGCTTCGCCGATCGCCTCTAGGCTTTCGGCCTTGGCGCTGTCGAGAAAACCGCAGGTGTTCACGATCACCGCATCCGCGCCGGCATAATCGGGGCTGATGGCGTAACCTTCGGCGCGCAGGCGCGTCAGGATGCGTTCGCTATCGACCAGCGCCTTGGGGCAGCCGAGGCTGACCATGCCAATGGTGGGTTGGCCGGGGCGCGGTGCGTCGGGCACCAGCGCGCGGGCAAGGTCGGGGCGGAGGTTGGGCGGGTTCGGGCTCATGGCAGGGCATATAGCGTTGCGCGGGGTCGCGCGAAAGCCCTGCCTATTCTCCGATCAGCAACAGATCGCTGGCCGCAAGCGATAGCGTGACACTTGCCCCCACCTTCGGCGGCACCGAATGTGAGCTGTTGAAAGTGTCGAAGGCCACCACTGCATCGCCGATCTTTGCGCGAAGCCGGATCACAGAGCCCAGAAAATCGACATCGACGATGCGCCCGGTCACCTCGGTCTCGCGCCCCGGCGCAGAGCCGAGGCTGATCATTTCGGGCCGCACCGCCAGTGTGACCTTGCCCGCGGGCAAGGCCCGGCCAAGCACCGCCTCGGTATCGCCGATGCGCACCTTGCCGAGGGCGGGGTCAAGCACCTCGGCCTCCAAGAGCGTCAGCGTGCCGACGAAATTGGCCACAAAGCGCGTGGTCGGGCGGTTGTAGATTTCAAACGGGGTTCCGACCTGATCGGCGATACCCTGATGCATGACCACGATGCGGTCAGACATGCTGAGCGCCTCTTCCTGATCGTGGGTCACATAGATCGTGGTGATGCCGAGCTTTTTCTGAATCGCGCGGATCTCGCCACGCAGGCTGACCCGGATCTTTGCGTCCAGCGCCGATAGCGGCTCATCCAGCAACAGCACCTGCGGGCGCACGGCCAGCGCGCGGGCTAAGGCCACACGCTGCTGCTGGCCGCCCGAAAGCTGGAAAGGATAGCGCGCGCCAAGGTCTGAAAGCCCGATAGTGTCGAGCATTTCGGCCACGCGCTCTTCGATCAACTCGCGTTTCTTGCCCGCCACCTTCAGCCCGAAGGCCACATTCTGCGCCACGGTCAGGTTGGGAAACAGCGCGTAAGATTGAAACACCATGCCGATGTTGCGCTGGTTGGGGCGCAAGCGCGCCATGTCGCGCCCGTCGATGCGGATCGAGCCTTGCGAGGGGGTTTCAAACCCCGCGACCATGCGCAAGGTCGTGGTCTTGCCGCAGCCCGAGGGCCCAAGGAACGAAACGAATTCGCCTTTTTCTACGCCAAGGTTGAAATCCTTGACCACTTTGGTCGTGCCATAGGATTTTTCGAGGTGTTCGATGTCTAGAAACGCCATCAGCGGGCTGCCTTCGTATGTTTGGAGAACCGGGTGACGAGCTGGATCAGCCCCATGCAAGCCCAGGTTATGGCAAAGGCGATCACCGCCAGCGCCATCGGTTCATAGGCGCGGTTGGCGCCCATCAGTTGCAGATACGGCCCGAAAGCCGGGCGGTTCAACAGCGCCGCCAAGGTGAACTCGCCAATCACGATGGCGAAGGTGACAAACGCCCCCGACAGCACCGCCACCAGCACATTTGGCAGGATCAGCCGCGCCAGAATGGTCACCCAGCCCGCGCCGAGTATCTGCGCAGCCTCGGTCAGCGTTGCAACGTCGATCGTACGCAGCCCGGTATCGACCGCGCGATACATGTAGGGCAGCGACAAGGTGGCATAGCCGAACATCAGCAAAAGGTTGGTGCCGGTGGTCGAGCCTGTCAGCGGCAACCAGCTGGAGGTGTTGAACATCCGAATATAGCCGAACACGATGACAATCGCCGGAATGACCAGCGGCAGCAGCGTCACAAACTCTACATACGGGCGCAGGCGCGGCAGCTTGAGGCGCACCCAATAGGCGGTGGGCACCACCAGAAGCACGCCAAAGGCGATGGTCAGCAGCGCCATTATCACTGAGTAGCTGAAGGTCTGCCGAAAGGTCGGATCGGCCAGCACCGCCGCGTAGGCGTCAAAGCTGTATTCGCCGCGCCGCATCGAAAGTGAAAACTCGGTAAGCCCGACCAGCGGCAGGATGAAATAGCCCATCCCCGCAACAAGCACCGCCCATGAGACAAGCCGCTTCATTTCAGCCACCTTTCAGAGCGCACGCGCAGCCAGATATAAAGCCCGTTGGCAACGCCGGTTATGACGATCATGCCGAAGGCCAGCGCATAGCCAAGGTGCGGGTCTTGCAGCACGTCGCCCCGGATCTGCGCGAACAGCAGGATCGGCACGATCGAAAGCGACGAGCCGGTCAGGGCATAGGCGGTGGCAACTGCGCCAAAGGCATTGGCGAACAGCAGCGCAAAGGTGCCCAGAAGCGATGGGAACAGGATCGGCAGCGCCACGAGGCGCCAGTATTGAAAGGTCGTGGCCCCAAGGATGTTGGCGGCCTCTTTCCACTCGCGCTTCAGCCCATCAAGCGCGGGCGTGATGATCAGGATCATCAGCGGGATCTGGAAGAATACATAGGTGATCGTCAGGCCCCAGAAGCTGAGGATGGTGAAGCCCTCGGCGCGCAGGTTGATGCCCCATTTTTCGAGCAGCCACAGGGTCAGCAGGCCGCGCGGGCCAATCGTCGCCATGAAGGCGAAGGCCAGCGGCACCCCGGCGAAGTTCGACGCGACCCCGGAAAAGGTCAGCACCGGGCTGCGTATCCAGCTTGGCAGGCCACCCAGCACCACTGCCGCCGCCATCGCAAAGCCAATTCCCGCACCCAGCAGCGACGAGGCGACGGAGATCTTGATCGAGATCCAGTAGGAGGCAACGATCGAGGGGGCGAACAACCCGCGAATATTGGCCAGCGTCAGATCACCCGCCGCGTTGCGAAATGCGCCCACAACGATGTTCATCGTCGGAAGGATCAGAAACAGCAGCGCAAAAAGTGCGAATGGCACAATTCCAAGCCAGTTCAGCGGCAATCGTCTGCGCGTTGGCGCGGTGGGAATGGCAGTCATGCAGGTTCCAGACTTGAAGTGCAGAAATGGCACCCGCCCCGGATGTATCCGGGGCGGGCAGAGCGGTCAAACCCGCTTATTGAACGTTGGCGCCGACGACGGCATCCCAGCCGGCGGTGACAACGCCTTTGTTGGCGTCTTGCTCTGCGAGCGTCGGGAAGTAGGCTGCGGCATAGCTTTCGGCCGGCGGCAGCGCCGCCATCAATTCGGCCGGAATCTTGCCCGCCGCGGACATCGCGTTAAAGCGCGCCGGGTGGCAGTAGCCCTTGAGCCAGAGGTTCTGGCCTTCGTCCGAATAGATATACTCCATCCAGAGCTTCGCGGCGTTCGGATGCGGTGCGTAGGCCGAAATTGCCTGCACATAGACGCCCGCAAGCACGCCCGAGGCCGGCACGACCACGTCAACCGGCGGGTTGCCCTTGAGGTTGTCGCGCGCCGACAGGGCGTTGTAGTCCCACATCAGCACGATCGGCGTGGCGCCCTGTGCCAGCGTACCGGCCTTGCCGATGACCGGGACGAAGTTGCCCGCCTTGTTCATTTCGGCAAAGAACGAGAGGCCCATTTCGCCCGCTTCGGCACCGGCCGATCCGCCAGCGGCAAGGCCTGCACCCAGCACCGCCAGAATCGCCTGGTTCGAGGCGCGCGGATCGCCCGCAAGCGCCACCGAGGCCTTGTATTCCGGCTTCAGCAGGTCTGCCCAGTCGGTCGGCGGGTTCGGCACGAGGTCTTTGTTCACCATGAACGACATCACGCCGTAGTAATCGCCGTACCAGTAGCCGTCGGCATCTTTGATGCTGTCGGGAATCTCATCCCAGGCCGCAACCTTGTAGGGCTGAATGAGACCTTCGTCCTTGGCGGCCGGGCCATAGGCCAGACCCACGTCGATCACGTCGGGGGCCTGCGGGCCCATGTTGCCCTTGTTGGCGCGAATCGCCTCAAGCTCATCGGCCGAGCCCGCGTCGGGGTTCAGCTCGTTCACCGTGATCCACGGGTACTTGGCCTTGAAGCCCGCGATCACGTCGCCGTAGCCGCACCAATCATGCGGCAGCGCGATGGTGGTCAGGCTACCTTCCATTTTTGCGGCGGCTTCTAGGGCCGCCATGTCTTGCGCCTGCACAAGCGCGGTTGTGGACAGCAGCGCGGCAGCGCCCGCAAGCCAGTGCATAGGTTTCATAGTCATGTCAGACAGTCTCCCCGTTAAGGTGTCAGGGCCCGAATGGGCACCGGACCGCAATAGGCGCATTTTGTGACGGTTCGACGACGTCGCGCCTTCGCTGGCGCCAGATTTGCCGCGAATCGCGACGCTTGCAACAAATCTGTTACATTTACCCCGCGTTACTTTTCGCTGCGCTGCGGCAACGCGAGTGCGGCACATGGCATCGGGCTTTCGCGCTGCATCCTTTGGCGCTAGTGTCGCGCCAAACGGAGGAGAAGAATGAAGCTGGTTCGATACGGTGCAATGGGGGCCGAGCGGCCCGGGCTGCTTGATGCAGAGGGGCGGGTGCGTGACCTGTCTGGCGTAATAGACGATCTGGCCGGAAAAGCGCTTTTGCCTGAAAGTATTGCGCGAATTGCGGCACTTGACCCGGCAACGCTGCCGCTGGTTTCTGGGCAGCCGCAGGCGGGGTTGCGCCTTGGCCCCTGCGTGGGGGCGGTTGGAAAGTTTGTTTGCATCGGGCTGAACTATGCCGATCACGCGGCCGAGTCCGGCATGCCGGTGCCGACAGAGCCGATCATCTTCAACAAATGGACCTCGGCGATCTGCGGCCCGGATGATGACGTTGTGCTGCCGCGCGGTTCGGAAAAGACCGATTGGGAGGTTGAGCTTGGCGTGGTGATCGGCCAAGGCGGCAGCTACATCCCACTTGAGTCGGCGCTGGCGCATGTGGCGGGGTATTGCGTCGTCAACGATGTCAGCGAGCGCAGCTATCAGATCGAGCGCGGCGGCACTTGGGACAAGGGCAAGGGCTGCGATACGTTTGGCCCGCTTGGGCCTTGGCTTGTGACCGCTGACGAGGTGCCCGACCCGCAAGCGCTGCGGCTCTGGCTGGATGTCGATGGCGTTTCGCGCCAGCGCGGCACGACAGCCACGATGGTGTTCGGCGTGGCCGAGCTGATTTCCTATGTCAGCCAGTTCATGTCGCTGCAACCGGGCGACGTTATCGCCACGGGCACCCCGCCGGGCGTTGGCATGGGCTTCAAACCCCCGGTCTATCTGCGCGAAGGTCAGTTGATGCAGCTTGGCATCGACGGGCTGGGCAGCCAGACCCAGCGCATACGGCAGGGATAGGCATTGGCACCGCGGCTGAAGATCAAGCTGTATTTCGACGACGGCAGTTACATCGGCCCGGGCAAGGCCGAGCTTTTGTCGCTGATCGCGGAAACCGGCTCGATCTCTGCCGCGGCGCAACGCATGTCGATGAGCTACAAACGCGCATGGTCGCTGGTCGAGGTGCTGAACGCGATGTTTGCACACCCGCTCGTGCGCTCGAACCGCGGTGGCAGCGGGGGCGGGGGGGCCAGCGTTACCGAAGCGGGGCAGCAGGTGTTGGCCGCCTACACCGCTTTGCAGGCCGGTGCCGAAGAGGGTGCCGCGCCCGCCATTGCCACGCTTGAGGCGCTGCGCGCGCCGCACCGCACCTAGGCGACCTTTCTGCATTGTCAAAACACCTTTGGCGGCGCTGTCGCGGACCCGGACTAAAAGCCGCAGCAATTACACTTGCGCGGCGGCGGTGATGCGATATGTTTGGCGGGAAATAACGGAGGCAAAAATGCTTAATGCCCGCCTGCTTGCGCTTTTGTTTTTCGCCACACCCGCGGCCGGTGACACCGCGCTTTTTGCCGTTGCCGCCAACTACGCCACCGCAGCCGAGGCGCAGGCCGTGGCCTACAAGGCGGCAAGCGGGCATGACATTCAGCTTACCACCGGCTCGACCGGCAAACTTTACGCGCAGATCGGCGCAGGCGCGCCATATGACGCGATGCTTTCGGCCGATGCCGCCACCCCGGCGCGGCTAGAGGCCGAGGGGCAGGCGGTTGCGGGCAGCCGTTTTACCTATGCGCTGGGCGCGCTGGTGCTGTGGTCGCCCGACCCTGCGCTGATCGGCCCCGACCCTGCGGTATCGCTGACCGACCCCCGCCTGCGCCACCTTGCCATCGCCAACCCCGAGCTTGCGCCTTACGGCATTGCGGCCCAGCAGGCGTTGCAGTCGTTGGGGCTGTGGGGCGTGTTGACGGCGCAGATGGTGCTGGGCGAAAACATCGGCCAAACCTACGCCATGGTTGCAACCGGCGGTGCCGAGGCGGGGTTCGTGGCGCTATCGGCGCTGGCGGGCGATATGCAGGGTAGCCGCTGGCAGGTGCCGCAAGAGTTGTTCGAGCCGATCCGGCAAGACGCGGTGCTGTTGTTGCATGGCGCGGATAATGCGGCGGCGAAGGGCTTTCTTGACTGGCTCGCCTCGCCTGCGGCAGAGCCGATCAACGCCACCTTCGGTTACGCCACAGCCACGCCATGACCCTGCCTGACCTTGCCCCCCTATGGCTGACGCTGCGGCTTGGGCTGGTGGTGATGGTTGCGCTATTGGTTCTGGCGATGCCGCTGGCGTGGTGGCTTGCGCATACCAAATGCCGCCTGAAGCCGTTGTTCGAGGCGATCACCGCCCTGCCGCTGGTCTTGCCGCCAACGGTGCTGGGGTTTTACCTGCTGATCGCCTTTTCGCCGCGCGCACCCTTTGGCGGTGCGTTTCTGCGCCTGACGGGCGAGACGCTGACCTTTTCTTTCACCGGGCTGGTGTTGGCCTCGATGGTCTATTCACTGCCCTTTGCGGTGCAGCCCCTGCAAGCGGCGTTCGAGGCGCTTGGCCGCGCGCCGCTGGAAGCCGCGGCCTGCCTGCGCGCAAGGCCGATTGACCGTTTCTTTACCGTCGCGCTGCCGCTTTCGCTGCGCGGGTTGCTGACGGCGATGGTGCTGAGTTTTGCGCATACGCTGGGCGAGTTTGGCGTAGTGCTGATGGTGGGTGGCAACATTCCGGGCAAGACCAAGGTCATCTCGATCGCCATCTATGAACAGGTCGAAACGATCAAGTTGGCCGAGGCGCACGGTGCCTCGGCGTTGATGTTGGTGGTGTCGTTCGTGCTGCTTCTGGCGGTCTACAGCGTCAACCGCAGGTTTCCACAAGCAGGGGGCGCGTGATGCTGCGATTGGATGTGGGTCTTGCGCGCCCCGGATTTTCGCTGAGCGTGACGCATGACATTGCAAGCAGCGGGGTTACGGCCATTTTCGGCCCGTCGGGTGCGGGCAAGTCAACGCTGCTGCGCCTGATCGCGGGGCTAGAGCGTGACGCAAAGGGGCGGATCCAGTTTGGCGACGACATCTGGCAAGGCCCGGGCCGTTTTACCCCACCCGAAGCGCGCGGTGTGGGCTATGTGTTTCAGGACGCGCGGCTTTTTCAGCACCTTACGGTTGCGGGCAACCTGCGCTTCGCTGACCAGCGGGCGCGTGGGTTGCCGGGCCCCGGGTGGGACGAGGCGGTGGAAATGCTGGATCTCGGCCCGCTATTAGAGCGCCGCGTGCCCGGGCTTTCGGGCGGCGAGCGGCAGCGGGTGGCGATCGGGCGGGCGCTGTTGTCGCGGCCACGGCTGATGCTGCTGGATGAACCGCTGGCCGCGCTCGATGCGGCGCGCAAGGCTGATATTCTGCCCTATCTGGAACGGCTGCGCGCGCTGCACGCGCTGCCCATCCTTTACGTCAGCCATGATCTTGCCGAACTGGCGCGGCTGGCCGAGCAGGTCGTGGTGCTGGTGGCGGGAAAGGTTGCGGCAACAGGGCCGCTTGCGGCGGTGTTGGCTGATCCTGCGCTGGCCGGGGTTCTGGGCGCGCGCGGCGCGGGCGCGGTGCTTGACGTGAAGCTTGTGCGCCACCACGCGGCCGATGGGCTGAGCGAGGTCGCACACCCCGCCGGGCCGCTGTTCGTGCCGCTGATGGCGGCACCCCCCGGCGGCATGCTGCGGATGCGGCTTGCCGCCGAGGATGTGATGCTGGCCCGCACCCGCCCCGAGGCGATTTCGGCGCTGAACATTCTGCCCGCCACGGTCACGGCACTGGTCGATGCGCCAGACGGGGTGGCCGTGGGGCTGCGCATCGGCCCCGATGCCGCGCAGGCGCGCATCACCCACCGTTCGGCGCGTTTGTTGCAACTGGAACCGGGTGCCAAGATCTTTGCGATTCTGAAATCGGTCGCGATTGCGCGTACCGACGTTGCAAATGACACCAAGCTGGACAGATCGCCCGCGCCCTAACATCATGCCGCGAAAGCCCGTGATGGAGAACGCCGATGCTTGCCCGCGCACTTGCCGCACTCGCCTTTGCCCTTGGTCTGGCGCAGCCCGTTGCCGCGCAAGAAGTGACGCTGCGCTTGCACCAATTTCTGCCCGCGCAAAGCTATGTGCCAGCAGAAATCCTCGACCCTTGGGCCGACCGGATCGAGGCGGCCTCGAACGGGCGCATCAAGATAGAGCGGTTTGCCTCGATGCAACTGGGGGGCAAGCCTGCCGATCTGGTCGATCAGTTGGTCGATGGCGTGGTCGATATCATCTGGACCTTGCCGGGCTATACGCCGGGCCGGTTTCCGCGCACCGAAGTGTTCGAGCTGCCGTTTCTGCTAAGCGATGCCGAGGGGGCCAGCCGGGCGTTTTGGCAGACCGCAGAAGCCGAGATGTTCGACACCGATTTCAAGGATATGCACATCCTCGGCACTTGGGTGCACGGGCCGGGTGTGATTCATGCCTCGCGCCCGGTGCTGACGCTGGAAGACATGGCCGGCCTGCGCCTGCGGGCGCCAACCCGGATTACCGCGCAACTGCTTGAAGGGCTTGGTGCGGTGGCGGTGGGCATGGCGGTGCCCGCAGTGCCCGAGGCGCTGTCCAAGGGCGTGATCGACGGCGCGCTTTTGCCTTGGGAGGTGACAAGCTCGATCCGCGCGGCGGAACTGGTGCACAATCACACCGAGTTTCCGGGCCGTGCGATCTATGCGGCGACCTTCATTCTGGCGATGAACTCGGATCGTTACGCGGGCCTTCCGCCCGATCTGCGCGCCATTATCGACGCCGAGTCCGGTGCTGCGTTCTCGGCCATGGCGGGGCGGATGCAGCAGGGTGCCGATGCGCCGATGCGCGCCGAGGCGGTGGCGGCGGGCAATACCGTTACCGTGCTGAGCGAGGCCGAGTTGGCCCGCTGGCAGGCTGCATCCGAACCGGTGCTGGCGAAGTGGCTGGCCGATATGGCGGCCGCGGGGATTGACGGCGCAGGGTTGTTGGAGCGGGCCAAGGCGGCGTTGGCGGCCAACGGTGGCTGAACTGCGGTGTCGGTGCCCGCCGCGATAG
>NZ_JBFHIA010000110.1:0-9631 GCF_041596715.1 Phaeovulum sp. | reverse complement strand
GCCCCCGCGATCTGCGGCGGCGAGGTGGAACTGATCGGTGGTCGCATGGATCTGGTCGGTGCCTTTGCGGCAAAGCTGGACGAGGCTGGCATTGATGTGAGCGAAACCGCGCGCGGGCTGACAGTGCGGCGGCGCAATGGGCGGGTGAACGCGGTGAATGTGATTACCGAGCCTTTCCCCGGCTTTCCGACGGATTTGCAGGCGCAGATGATGGCGCTTTTGTGCACCGCCGATGGGGTGAGTGTGCTGGAAGAGCGGATTTTCGAGAATCGCTTCATGCACGCGCCCGAACTGATCCGGATGGGCGCGCGCATCGCGGTGCATGGTGGCACGGCCACGGTGACAGGGGTGGAACGTCTGCGCGGTGCGCCGGTGATGGCGACCGATCTGCGCGCCTCGGTGTCGCTGATCCTTGCGGGGCTGGCCGCCGAGGGGGAAACCGTGCTGAGCCGCGTTTACCACCTTGATCGCGGCTATGAGCGGGTCGAAGAAAAGCTGCGCGGTGTGGGTGCCGATATAGAACGGGTGAAAGAATGACCGACGCGCGTTTTGAAGACGGTGCCGAGGCACCGCTGCGGCTGAAGGCGGAAACCGTCGAAGACCTCGGGGTGCTTGCGGCGCTGCTGCAAGATGCGATTTTCGATGCGGGCGACATTCACTATGACCGCAAGGCGCGTCGGCTGGGTGTGCTGCTGAACCGCTTTCGGTGGGAAGATCGCACCAGCGCCGAGGCGCAGGGCCGCCCGTTCGAGAGGGTGCGGGCGCTTCTGCTGGTATCGGATGCGCGTATGGTACAACTCGCCGGGGTAAAGCCGGGCTCGAAGGGCACGGTGCTATCGCTGCTCGATATCGGCTGGAAGCCGGGTGACGATGGCACGGGCCGGGTCGAGTTGACCCTTGCGGGCGACGGTGCCATCGCGGTTGAGGTCGAGTGTCTCAATGTTGCGCTGCGCGATGTGACGCGGCCTTATGTGGCCCCCTCGCACAAGGCACCACACCACCCTGAATGAGCAATGCGCAGGCGCGGCGCGCGTTGCGGGCGGTGCCGCCTCCGGCGGGGATATTTTGACTGAAGCATCTTGGCGCATGGCGCGCTGCATTGCGGCGCTTGCGAGGGCGGGCCAGAGGGCTTAATCGGGGGGAGCAAGCAGGGAGCGCCCGATGCCGCACTACCTTTCCACGCTCGAACCGGGGTTCGAGGCCCGATTTTCCGAACTTCTGGGGATGAAGCGCGAAGACGCGCCCGATGTCGATGCCGCAGTGGCGGCCATCATTGCCGAAGTGCGCGCTTCTGGTGACAGTGCAGTGATTGCACTGACCGAACGTTTTGACCGCTTGTCGCTTACGCCCGCCACGCTGGCCTTTTCGCGCGAAGAGATTGCAGCCGAAGTCGCCAAGGTTTCGTCCGAAGACCGCGCGGCGCTGGAACTGGCGGCAGAGCGTATCCGCGCCTACCACGCGCGCCAGATGCCTGCCGATGCCAACTGGACCGACAGCGAGGGGGCCGAACTGGGCTGGCGTTTCACGCCGGTTGCGGCAGCCGGGCTATATGTGCCGGGGGGGCTTGCGAGCTATCCCTCATCGGTGCTGATGAACGCGATACCGGCCCGTGTTGCGGGGGTGGAGCGGTTGGTGATTGCCTGCCCAACCCCCGGCGGCGTGGTCAACCCGCTGGTGCTGGCGGCGGCGGAAATCGCCGGGGTCGATACCGTCTACCGTATCGGCGGCGCGCAGGCGATTGCGGCGCTGGCCTATGGCACCGAAACCATCGCGCCGGTGGACAAGATTACCGGGCCGGGCAACGCCTATGTGGCGGCCGCCAAGCGGCGGGTGTTTGGCCGGGTTGGGATCGACATGATCGCGGGGCCATCAGAGATTCTGGTCATTGCAGACGGGGCAAACAATCCTGACTGGATCGCGCTTGATCTGTTAAGCCAAGCCGAACATGACGAAAGCGCGCAATCGATCCTGATTACCCCTGATGCGGGCTTTGGGCAGGCGGTTGCGGCGGCGGTGGAGGCGCGGCTGCAAACGCTGCAACGCCGCGCGATTGCAGGTGCAAGCTGGCGCGACTACGGCGCGGTGATTGTGGTGCGCGATCTGGACGAGGCGGCGGCGCTGAGCGATCGCATAGCACCCGAGCATCTGGAGCTTTGTGTGGCCGACCCTGCGGCGCTGGCCGCCAAGGTGCGCCACGCGGGAGCTATTTTTCTTGGCACCTACACGCCCGAGGCGATTGGCGACTATGTCGGCGGGCCGAACCACGTATTGCCCACAGCGCGTTCGGCGCGGTTTTCCTCGGGCCTTTCGGTGTTCGATTTTCTCAAGCGCACCACGCTTTCGCGCATGACGCCCGCGGCCCTTGCCGCGATTGGCCCTGCCGCCGCGCGGCTTGCGGCATCCGAAAGCCTTGAGGCGCATGGGCTGAGCGTTCTGGCCCGGCTTGAGGCGCTGAACGAGGGGGGCCAATGACACCGACCAACTGCATCTGCCGGATCGACATTGATGACCGCGGCCTGCCGCCGCCCACCCCGGAGATTGCGCAGGAACGGAAAGTGGCGATCTTTGATCTGCTCGAGGAAAACAGCTTTGCTCTGCCGGGGCGCGACACCGCACCCGCACCCGCAGGCCCGTTTGCGCTGGGGCTTTCGATCCGCGAGGGGCGGCTGGTGGTTGAGGCGGCAAGCGCGCAGGGAGAGCCCTTGGCAGAGTTTCACCTGTCGCTCGGGCCGTTTCGGCAGGTGGTCAAAGACTATTTCAGCATCTGCGAAAGCTACTTCGACGCGGTCAAGCGCCTGCCCCCAAGCCAGATCGAAACCATCGATATGGCCCGTCGCGGCATTCACAACGAGGGTGCCGAGGTGCTGATGGAGCGGCTTTCGGGCAAGGCCATGCTTGATAACGCCACGGCGCGGCGGCTTTTCACGCTGATTTGCGTGCTGATGCCGGAGGCATGATTTGGGCCCCTTGCCGCATTCCGTGCTGTTTTGCTGTGACCATAACGCGACCCGTTCGCCGATGGCCGAGGGCTTGATGAAAAAGCTCTACGGCACACAGTTCTATGTGCAGTCGGTGGGTGTGAAGAACGAGTTGGAAACCGACGGCTTCGCCATATCCGTATGTCAGGAAATCGGTGTCGAGCTGGGCCGTCACCGGGTGCGCAGTTTCGACGAGATGCAGGATTGGGGCGACGATCTTTCGGGCTTTGATCTGGTGGTCGCACTTTCGCCCGCAGCGCAGCGACGCGCGCTGGAACTGACGCGGTTCTTTCACCTTGCGGTCGAGTATTGGCCGATCCTTGACCCCACCGGGCTTGGCGAGGCGCGCGAGGCGAAGCTGGCGGCGTATCGCAAGACGCGCGATCAGATCCGCGCCCGTATTGTGGAGCGATTTGGCCAGCCGCCCGAGGCTACCGGCTAAGGCGAGACGGCAATTCCCCCAAGGCGGCAGTTATACCTTGAAAAACCTTCAAGAGCGGCGCATTTAGGGCGCGCCCGCGCGATTTGGCGGGTTGGACCTTACCGGAGTGACCATGGCCAAGGAAGAAATGCTCGAATTCCCCGGCGTCGTGAAGGAACTCCTGCCGAATGCGACGTTTCGGGTCGAGCTTGAGAACGGCCATGAAATCATCGCGCATATGGCGGGAAAGATGCGCAAGAACCGCATCCGCGTGCTGGCGGGCGACAAGGTGCAGGTGGAAATGAACACCTACGATCTGTCGAAGGGCCGCATCAACTATCGTTTCAAGTGAAGCTCGTTCTCGGCTCTGCCAGTCCACGACGTGTGGAACTGCTGGCGCAACTTGGCATCACACCCGATGCCTTCCGTGCCCCCGACATCGACGAAACGCCGCTGCGAGGCGAGGTGCCGCGCGCCTATGTCGCACGCGTAGCCCGCGCCAAGGCGGCGTCTTTGCCGCTGGCCGAGGATGAGGTGCTTTTATGCGCCGATACCACGGTTGCGGTGGGGCGGCGGATTCTTGGCAAGCCTGCTGATGCGGCCGAGGCGGCCGAGTTTCTCTGGGCGCTTTCGGGGCGGCGGCACCATGTGCTGACCGCCGTGGTTGTGCGCCGGGGTGAACAGACGCGCGAGCGCGTGGTCGATACCGTCGTGCGCTTCAAGCCGCTTTCGAATGTCGAAATCAACGGCTATCTCGCCTCGGGCGAATGGCACGGCAAGGCGGGGGGCTACGGTATTCAGGGCCGCGCTGGCGCGTTCATTCCGTGGTTGCAAGGCTCGTTCTCGTCGGTGGTGGGGTTGCCGCTTGCGGAAACCGCCAATCTCTTGCGCGCGGCGGGCTATGCGGTGGATGCCGCATGAAGGGCCGTGTCATCATATTGGGCGAACTTGCCGGCCGCGAGGCGGCGGCGATGATGCTGGACGGGCGGCTGGAAGATTTGCTGATCGACACCTCTGATGTGGTGGCGATCGGGCCCGGTGCCATTTGCCGCGGCATTGTGGATAGGCAGATGAAAGGGCAGGGCGGGGTGTTCCTGCGCCTGCCGGGCGGCGAAAAGGGATTCTTGCGTGAAACCGGCGGGCTTGCACCGGGGCAGGCGGTGCTGGTGCAGGTGGTCGGCGGGGCAGAGCCGGGCA
Source organism: Phaeovulum sp. (assembly GCF_041596715.1). Classification (GTDB taxonomy): domain Bacteria; phylum Pseudomonadota; class Alphaproteobacteria; order Rhodobacterales; family Rhodobacteraceae; genus UBA6213. Next base: position 5,035 of record NZ_JBFHIA010000110.1, on the reverse strand, counting down.
AGGCGCTGCCGGTTTCGGCGCGGCTTTTGTTCAAAAGCCGCTATGCGATCATCACGCCCGATGCGCCGGGTTGCAACATTTCGCGCCGGATCCGCGAGCCGGAGATTCGCGCCGCACTTGAGGAGATCGCAGCCGAGGCGATGGCGGGCAGTGCGGCAGGGCTGATCTTGCGTTCGGCCTGTGCGGGGGCCGAGGCCGAAGAGATTGCCGCCGACATCGCGCAGATGCGCGCGCTTGCCGAAGCCGTGCTGGCCGATCTGCCGGGCGAGCCGGAATTGCTGTTCGACGCACCCACCCCGCATGAAGAGGCTTGGCGCGACTGGGCAGAGCCTGCACCCGACGAGGTGATCGATGTCGAAGGCGCTATGGAGGCGCATGGCGTGCCCGAAGCCGTGGCCGCGCTTGGCAGCCCCAGAGTGGCGCTAAGTGCTGGCGCGCATATGTTCATCGAGCAAACCCGTGCGTTGATTGCCGTCGATGTCAACACCGGCACCGATCATTCGCCCGCTGCGGCGCTCAAGGCCAATATCGCCGCTGCGCGCGATTTGCCGCGCCAGCTTCGGCTACGCGGCCTTGGCGGGCAGATCGTGATAGACTTTGCGCCGATGGCCAAACGCGACCGTGCAACGCTTGAGCAGCAACTGCGGGCGGCCTTCAAAGGCGACAGTGCCGAGACAAGCCTTGCGGGTTGGACCCCGATGGGCAATTTCGAACTGAGCCGCAAACGCGATCGCGTACCGCTGGCGGCGATCATTGCGGAGGACTGAGATGGCAAGCTGCCCGATTTGCGGCAAGGAATCGGTGCCGAAATACCGCCCCTTCTGCTCGAGCCGCTGCGCCGATGTGGACCTTGGGCGCTGGCTTACGGGCAGTTACGTGATCCCCGGCGAGGCCAGCGAAAGCGAGTCTGCGAACCCCGATGAACAAGACCGCGATCCACCGCTGCACTGAGGTGCAAACAGGCACAGATTTTGCCCAATACCTCTGGACAGGCCACGCGCGGTCGTCTAGGAACGCCGCACCCGACGCGCCAAGACGCGCGGCACGGTGCCCAGATAGCTCAGTTGGTAGAGCAGCGGATTGAAAATCCGCGTGTCGCTGGTTCGATTCCGGCTCTGGGCACCACCTTTTTCTTTGCATCACAAATGACTACATTACCAACATCGGGTGCTGGCCCGATCCGCATTTGGCGGTTGCCGGGTGCGTGTTTCATCTAGAGTTGCGCGGGCTGCGCATAGCGTTTCCCGATTTTAGGAGAGTGCCATGAAAACACCGAAAAAGCCGACCGATGAAAGCCCCGATCCTGTCGTGCTGGAAAACCCCGCGCCCGAGGCTGACGAGGCGTCCGAATCGGTGGAGGTTAGCGACGATCTTCCCAAGAACGTCTGGCTGCACGGTCTGTGGATGCTCATCATTGCGATGTTGCTGCGGGTCGTCGGCGCGCTGGCGACGCTGGCGGCGTTCATGCAGTTTCTCTGGATGCTCTTTGGCAAGAAGCGCAATGAAGGTATCAAGTCATTTGGGGAAGGCATGGCCGCCTGGATGTCGAAGGCGACGCTGTTTCTGGCGGGCACCAGTGATGAAAAGCCCTTCCCCTGGACGCCTTGGAAGTAACGCCTAGATCCAGACGGATGGGGTAACGACATTGTCGATACCGGCGGCGCGTAAGCGCGCCGCCGCCGCCTCGACCCCTTGGCGTGGCATTTTGGGCCAATCGCGCGCCGCCCCCTGCACACCGTGGTGCTGAAAGGCGTTGAGCTTTAACCGCAGCCCCGGCCCAAGCGCGCGCGCAAACGCGGTCAGCGCTTCGATTTCCGCCTCGGTATCGGTGAAGCCCGGCACCATCAGATAGCGCAATTCATAAAGTTTGCCTGCCGCTTGCAACAGCCGCGCGCTGGCAAGGCTTTTTTCGTTACCCATGCCGGTCAGTCGGTGGTGGGTCGCCGGATCAAAGGCTTTGATGTCAAGCATGGCACCATCGGTCAGCGGCAGCAGCCGCTGCCAGCCGCGCGGCCCCAGATGCCCGTTCGAATCGATAAAGCGGCTTAGCCCGGCAAGCTCTGGTTCGGCGGCCATCGCGGCAAAAAGCGCCTCGACGAACTTTGCCTGCATCGTAGCCTCGCCACCCGAGATCGTGATGCCTGAAAGAAACCCGAGATTGGCGCGCACAAGTGCCAGCACATCCTCTACGCTCATTTGCCGCGCCATCGGGCTGGCCGAAATCGGGCAGGCGCGCAGGCAGAGATCACATTCATCGCAAAGTGCCGGGTCAAAGACGATGCGCCCGCCCACAAGGCTTAGCGCCGCGTGCGGGCAGGCCGGAATACAATCGCCACAGTCGTTGCAAACCCCGATCGTATGCGGGTTGTGGCAGCCCGCGCAGGCAAAGTTGCAGCCCTGCAAGAACAGTACCAAGCGGTTGCCGGGGCCATCGACCGCCGACCAGCGCAAGACCTTGCTAACGCGCGCCAGCATCACGCTCTAGCCCGACGACACGGGGCTTGCGCGCCAGAATCCCGGTCAACCGTGCCGCTTCGGCACCAAGTGCCGTGGTATTGGTGCGCGAGCCTTCGCCCGCATCGTGCCGCGCCACGTCCGAAAGGCGGATCATGTAGCCGGTCACCCGTACCAGATCGTTTGAGGCGACATTGGCGGTAAACTCGCGAAAGCCCGCCGCAAACGCGCCCTTGGCCAGTTGCAGCACCGCCTCGGGGTTGGCCTTGACGGTTTCATCTAGCGTCAGGATTTCGCTGACACCCGATGCATAGTGGCGATGTTGCGGCGCCAGCGCTTGCACATGCGTCACCGGGTCGGGCTCAGTGCCATAGGCAATGCGGATGCCGGGGGTTGCGTCCGCGTCGGTGCTAAGCCCCGCCTGCGCATGCAACATGGCCCGCCCGCGCCAGACGTTGCGCATTGGCCGAGCCGCGACCATTTCGGCCAGCGCTTCAGTAATGCGCAAACCAAGTGCGTTTGCCCCAGCATCGTGGCCATAGCGGCCCGCAAGACCAGCCTTGTCCTGCAAAAGGTTCACCGCCTCTGCCATGCCGAAAATGCCGAACATGGCGGTAAAGCGGTCACGGTCGATCCAGCCTTCTTCTACCAAGAAGCTTTCAAAAAACCCGGATTGTTCATAGAGATAATCGATGCGCGCCTGCATCAGGCGGGCGCAAAGCTCGACATATCGGGGCAATTCGGTTGCCAGAAAATCTTCCACCCCGCGCGCGCGCAGCGCCACTTCGCGCAGGTTGACGCGTGAGAGGGTCGAGGCCCCGCCGCGCATTGGCAGCGCGTTGTAGCACGACACGATCCCGTAGCCTGCCTCGTCAAAGGTGGCGGCGTGAATCGGGTGGTTGGCGATATGCGGCTTGGAACATTCGGTGATATTGGCCACCGCGCGGGCCAGCAGCGCCTCGGTGCTGATCTCGGGGTCGTAAAGCAGTGTCAGGTTCGGTGCGATCTGCCCCAGTTCGGCATCAACGCGCAAAATCGCGCGCGCCACCGGGTTATCGGTCGGCCCGATGTTGGCATGCAGGAAGGCGTCGGGCAGAACCCGGTCGATATAGCGCCAGAAAAGCTTGATCTTGCGATAGATATCCTCTTCGCTCACGCCGTTGCAGAAGGGCAATAGCAGCGCATCGAGCGTGCCGATGAATACCGGCATACCGGTGATCGAGGGCACATGGTGGTAAGCGATCATCAGCGTGTTGAGCGCCTCGTCGAGCGTTTCTGGCGGCGGCAGTTCCAGCCAGCACGAGCCTTTGCGCAGCACGACCGAAAAATCCGCCAACACATAACGGGGCCGGTAAGGGGCCGCACCTTCGTACATGTCGCAGATCACGCGCGCGTCGAGCGCGGCGCGGGTTTCGGCATCAAGCGCGGGGTAGGGCAACAGGTTTTCGGCCTGTACCGCAAGCGCATGTGCCTTTTGTGCGGGGCTTAGCGCGGGGTCATTGACGATACCGCGCAGCTTTTCAAACCCGTCGAGCATGGGTGACCTCCTGCGGTAGAACACCGCGTCGGTGCAGGATAGCGCCGACGCGGGCAAAGAGAAAGCATCCGCTCAGGCGAAGGCCTTGGCGCGTTCGATCAGCGCGGGCAAATCGGGCTCGTCGGGGTTGCGCGGTTTGCCGGGGTGGATGATCGAGACCTGACAGCCTTCGGCCGCTTCGACCAACTGGCGGAAACTGCCGCCATCGGGGTTGGCGATAATGGCCTGCATGTTGTCGTTATAGGCAAAAAGCGCCGAGTTGATCTGCACACATTCGTTGCAGGTGGTGCAGCGCGCGGTTTCGATCCACGGCAGGTCCGATGGGGGCGCGGCGGCCTCTGGGGCGGGTGCGGGTGCTGCGGGCGCTTCTGCCTTGGCGGTGGGCGTGGTGGCTACGACGGGGGCCGGTGCCGTGGCAGATGCGGGGGCTGCAGGGGCCGTGGGTGCCGCGGGGGCTGGTGCTGCGGTGGCAACGGGTGCTGCGGCCACGGCCTTGGCCACAGCCTCGATCAGGCGCGCCTCGAACTTCACCGCTTCTGCGGCCAGCAACCTTGCCGCGTGCGAGTTTTTGATGCCTGCCAGTTCTTGCAACCGCCGCCACGCATCAACCGCGCGATCGGCGGCCTCGGCCACCTTTTCGGCGACCTTGCAGCGTGCAAGCTGGTTGTCGGTATCGACGCCGAGCACGTATGGCACCCGCGCCGTTGCCTCGGCGGGGGCGAGTTTCAGCCATTCGGCGGCGGGCAGCATCTTGTCGTTCCACTCGCTTTTGGCCATCGGTTGGCAATAGCGGGCGTAGCGCGCATCGCACATCGCAAAATCGATGAAGCTGAAGGCGCTGTCAGTGCTAAGGCGCTGGCCATCGGCATCTTCGTAGTCGAGCCGGTATTCGGGCCAATCCTCCTCTAGCGCGGGGTTGGTCGAAAGATCGAACCGCCGCGCCCAGTCCGGGCCTGCCGATGGGTCGTAGCAAAAGGTTGGGAACGCGCGCGACTCGGTCGCCGCCGCCGCCAGCAGATAGGGGGCAACGCCCTCTACCGTTGG
>NZ_JBFHIA010000109.1:0-9686 GCF_041596715.1 Phaeovulum sp. | reverse complement strand
GCGGACCCGATCTTTCAGGGGCTGGCGATTTCGTTGTTGTTCGGCCTTCTGACCTCGACCCTGCTGACCGTTCTGGTCATCCCTGCAATCTATCGCGTGTTCAGAACCTGAACACGCACCTCAACCCAAATGAAAGGAATATCCATGTCTCTTGATCGTCAGGTTCTGCTGTTTGCCGGGGTAATGATCCTGCTCAGCATTGGGCTAACACTCTGGGTTTCTTCGTACTTCGTCTGGTTCACGGCCTTTATTGGCGTGAACCTGATCCAATCGGCATTTACTGGCGTTTGCCCGGCGGCGCTGGCTTTCAAGGCCCTCGGCGCCAAGAAAGGCTGCGCTTTCGAATAGGAGCGAGCAAATGACACAAGATGACCCAGAGGGCTTCACCGGCAAGGTAGAAGACAGTGCGCGCGCCGTGGCACTGCTGAAATCCTTGTCGCACGAGGGCCGGCTGCAAATCCTGTGCATTCTGATCGACAACGAGTTGAGCGTCACCGAAATTGCGGCGGCGCTCGACACGAGCCCCTCGAGTGTTTCGCAGCAAATGATGCGTCTGCGTGCCGAGGGGCTTGTGCAGACTACGCGGCAGGGCAAAAGCGTGATCTACCGGCTGGCGCGCGAGGAACTGGAGCCGGTGTTACGAACCTTGCGCGACACGTTCTGCAATCCACGGAACAGCGGTGCCGAGGACCGATAGCGCGGCCCAAAGCGCGGCCACTGTTTTCGGCTATCTCTAGCAATCTGGGGGCGGCATCGGCTTTGCGCCGAGACTTGATGCGCACTGGCAAAACGAGTGATGGCCTGCATGCCCAATGGGCAGCAGGCCATCTTGTTATGTTCTCAAAGCGTAAAATGCGCTGAAACTTTGCGCCCGCGGCCCCATCACCTTTTGCCCTCAACCCTTAGGGCGGCTGGTGGTGGCGATGGGGCCCGGGGAAACGTCAGCTTTGCGCAGGCCAAGCGTCGAACGGCTGCTTGACCAATTGCATGGTGCCATCCGCGCCTTTGTGGATGTTGATCCATGCCAGCCAGTTCACATCGTCGATTTCCGGGTAGTCCAGCCGATAGTGGCTGCACCGGCTTTCGGTGCGCATCAACGAGGCGCGCAGTTTCATCTCGGCCGACAGGATCATGTTGCGGGTTTCGAACACTAGCCGCAACTCGTGCATATTGGCCGCCCGCAGCATCGGGGCATGATGATCGCGCAGCTCTTCGATATAGGCCAGCGCCGCCTGCATCATCGTGCCTTTCTTGACGTAGAGCACGAAGTTCGGGATCATGATCCCTTGCAAGGTCTGGGTTACCCAAGCCGGGCCATAGCCTTTCTCGCGCTTTAGGGGTGCGAGGATTTCATCGATCACTTCGCTCAGCTTGGCATCCGGGATCACGGGCCAAGCGGACGCCGCAGCAAACTCTGCCGCTGCTTCACCGGCGATGGCGCCTTGCACGGCTGAACCCGCTAGCGACGAGCCAATCTGGGTATAGATCCCGCCCGCCATGTAGCTGCCCAATGCGTCACCCGCAGCGTAGAGACCGGGAATGTTGGAGGCGCAGCGATCATCGATCGGAACCAATCCTTCGGATTTGTGGATCGCCATCCCGGCAGAGGCCCCGCCCATCGACGCACCTCCGACCGCACCCATACCGGGGGCACCGCCGCCACCAGGAGGGCCACTCGGTGGGTCACCCGGAGGGCCACCGGGCGCTCCGCCAGCACCATCGCCGCCGGGGGGGGGACCCCCGGGCATGTCGTTGCGCTGAAACTCGGCTGGTGTGACTGGGCCACCCTCATCTGCTGTGGTGCCATCTACCCTTCCGGGGCCGCCCATGATCGGATTGCCCTGCATGTAAGCCTGATAGTTGACATCTATGCCGAGGTCGTGGTGCACTTCTACGCCGCTGGTGCTCGGCACTTGGTCGAACATGTCGCCCCAGCCATCGTAGCAAGCGGCGGGGTTGACCGCCCGGCCCGTGTGGCCATCGTTCCATTCCTTGCCGGTGACCTTGGCGCCAATCTCGTAGGCCATGATCGTGCCGTCATGCGTTAGATCGCAAACCGGAAAGCCGTTTGGCTTGAAGCCGCCCGCGCCGGTGCAAAGGATCACGGTTTTCGCGCGGATTGTGACGGTTTCTTCGGCGTCCAGCCGGAAACCCGCAGCCCCGGCGATCTTGCCGTCTTCCTTGATAAGATGCGTGATGACCACGCGTTCCATCAACGGAATGTCGCGCGCCTTGATCGGGTTCATGAACGACCGATGCGCTAGGGTCTGGTCAAAAAAGCCCCATTCCTTCAGCTCTTGCGCGCGCGCCTTCGAGTGTTCGGCCAGTTGGCGCGTATAGACCGGGTTGCTGGTGCCAAGCGCCGAGCGCGACACGGCGGCGGCGAATTCGTCCATCGACAATTCTTCTTTTTCCGCGTCATAGACGAAAAAGCCTTTGGCAAAGGGGGTCAGACCGGAAGAACCGAGCCGCCCTTTTGAGACGATCATCGTGCTGGCACCGGCGTCATACGCCTTTACCGCGGCGAAAAGCCCGGCCATGCCGCCACCGATGACCAGAACCTCTGTCTGATGGTCGGTATTGGTGATCGCCTCGGGGTCCAGTTCAACTTGGTTTACGGCCCAGGCCGCGTTCAGGCCCATCGAGGCCAGTCCGACCGCGCCGCCGCCAAGCGCCATGAACTCGCGCCGATTAGGGCTTAGTGTTTCTTGCTGTTGGGTCATCATTCAGCTCCTTGCGGGATGGGGGTGCGAGCCGGTCGCGCGGCCCAGTAAAGACGCACCAGCAAACCACCTCCGACCACCGCCAGTGTGATGTAGAGCGCGGCCATAGGGGCGTTGGTGTGTCGGCCCAATTCGATCGAGTGCCAGATTGCTGTGCCTAGAAAGGCCACCGACAATACGCCGTGTGCATAGCGCCAGGTGCGATAGGGAAAGCGCCAGCGCTTGATAAGCCGCATCCGCAAAAACGCGGTCACCCCCAGCACGATCATCAACACCCAAGCGATCAGGCCAAGCACGACGCCGAGGCTGTTGAACGTGGTCAGCATGGTTACAAACGCGTCCCACGGCTTGATCCCGGCCTCGAAGTAGCGCGGCAGCACGACCAGAAACGGGTGCACGGTCAAAAGGCCGATAGCGCTGTAGGCGATCGCCTTGTGCACGGTTTGGATATCGCGGGGCTTGAACAGGCGAAGCAGCACTTCGTTGCTGCGCGCAAGGAAAAGTTGCCCCAGCATCAACGAAAACGCGACCAGCGTCGCAACCGAGATCGCCTCTTTCAGATACGAGCGCCGGGGCGCATCGCCGAGCGTGTAGAACAGAAGTGGCAGGCCAATGAACACGGCCAGCGCGGTGACAATGGCAAAGAGTTTTGCGTCGGATTTCATGGTTACCCCCAGGACACGATGACGGGAATGGATTTCTCGGGTGACATTTCGATGGCGTCGACCGGGCAGTACATCCGGCACAAATGGCAAATCTGGCAGTCTGCCGGATAGGTGATGACTGCCTTGCCGCTGTCAGGATCCAGCCGGATCACGTCGCAAGGGCATGCCTGCACACATTCGCCGCAACCGATGCAGCCGCTGATGCTTTTGATCGTCATTGTGTCTGCCCTTTCGATGAAATCCCCACAAAGCCGGGGGCATTCAAGGCCGGGGTGGCGATTGGCCCGGGACGATTGCGATTAGGTTTCATGGTCTGCTCCGGGGTAAGGTTCGTTACCCCTGCAATCTGGCGCGTGAATATGGAGCGACGAGGAAGTTGCGCGAAAAAACGCGCCTGAATTGCACAGGCTTCACCGCCGCACGGCAGGCGCGGGCGCGGCCCTATAAAAACAAGGTGTTATGGCATGTTTCGACGGCGGCGCTAACGGTTGGTGAGCAGGCTGCGGCCAAGACAGGTTGACCCGGTCTTCGCCAATCTCCATCGTCGCTTCACATTTCGGCAACAAAGCAGACACATGAGCCTTGCGCGCCTACCTCTCATTACCAAGCTGTTCGCGGCCATTGGCCTGACCGCGATGCTGGTCGTCGTGACCATGGCGCTGCTTGTGGCCTCGAGCATGCGTGAGGGGTTCGCGCAGTATCTGCTGAAGGGAGAGTTGCTACAGCTCGAAGGTCTGGTCGAGGCACTTGCGCAATCGCACGATCTGCAAAACCCCGGCTGGCCCGAGTTTCGCAATGATCCGCGGCGATGGACCGACTTCACGATACGCCATAGCGGCCCGGATGCGCGCACGGTACCTGAACTGATGGCACCGCCACCGCCCGTGGCGATCGGCGAACGCCTGACGCTGCTCGGCGCTGATGGCACATATATCGCGGGCCAGCGCGCCCATGCCGCGGTGCATGAGCTTGTGCCGATTCCTGCGCTTGATGCCGCCGCCGGTGACGCCCCGCTTGGCTGGCTTGAGTTTTCCGCACCCGGAGGGCTGCAAAGCGAAACCGATGCGTTCTATCTGCGCGGGCAGCTCAATTCGTTGATCCTTGCGGCGATCATCGCCACAGCCCTGTCGGCCATTGCGGCCTATGTGCTGGCGCGCCAGTTCCTCGCTCCGATCCGCGCCTTGGAAACCGGCGCGCGCAGGCTGGCCAAAGGCAATTACGCCGCGCGCATCCCAAACACGCGCAGCGACGAACTGGGCCGCCTGATCGACCATTACAACGACCTTGCAGGTAGTCTGGAGGCCGCCGAAATCGCTGAAAAGCAATGGATTTCTGACACCAGCCACGAATTGCAAACGCCGCTGGCGGTGCTGCGGGCCAATATCGAGGCAATTCAAGACGGTGTGCGCGAGCCAGACGAGCGCACCTTGCGCGCCATGCATAGCGCGGTGGAAAGGTTGACCCGGCTGGTGAAGGACTTGCGGATCCTCTCGGATGGGCGCGAGGACGGGTTTGTCGCGCTGCGCCGAAACACCGACGTCGCGGCGCTGGTTCACGAGGCGTGCGATTCTGCCCATAGCCGTTTTGCCGAGGCCGGCTTGCAGCTTGAAGAGTCTGTCGCCGGGCCGATGATAGTACAATGCGACCCGCACCGAATGCGGCAGGTGATCGACAATCTTCTGGAAAACTCGCTGCGCTACACCGACGCGCCGGGCCGCGTGCGCATCGCGGCATGGCGTGACGCGGGCGAAGTGCTTCTGCTGGTCGAAGACACGGCCCCCGCACCGCCAAAGGCATCAATGCCACATCTGTTCGAACGTTTTCACCGTGGCGAAACCTCGCGCTCGCGGGCCCTTGGCGGGTCTGGTCTGGGGCTGGCAATCTGCAAGACGATTGTCGAGGCACACGGCGGCGCCATTGCCGCCACTGTCTCTGAGCTAGGTGGTCTTCGTGTTGTCGTCACCCTGCCGGCAAAGGAACCAACATGACCCAAGCCAAACGCATCTTGATTGTCGAAGACGAATTGGACCTTGCCGAAATCATCGCCGACTATCTGCGCAAAGCCGGGATGGAGGCGGAAATCCTGTCCGAAGGGACGCATGCGGTTGAAACCATTCTGGCCAAGCAACCCGACCTTGTGGTGCTTGACATCATGCTGCCGGGCAAGGACGGGCTAGACATCTGCCGCGAGGTGCGCGCAAAAAGCGACGTCCCGATCATCATGGAAACCGCGAAGGTCGAAGAGATCGACCGCCTGCTTGGGCTGGAATTGGGGGCGGACGACTATCTGTGCAAGCCATTCTCGCCGCGTGAACTGGTTGCCCGGATAAAGGCCATACTGCGGCGCAGCACATCTGCTGCTGCCGAAGAGCGGGTTGAAGACGCATTGGTTCTGGATGAGGAAACGTGGCGCGCGCGGCTTTATGGCAAACCGCTGGAACTGACCCGGCAGGAGTTTCGCCTGTTGCAGGTACTGTACAAGCGCCCGAACCGCGTATTCTCACGCGCGCAGTTGCTCGATCTGGCGTTTCGCGACGATCGGGACGTGATCGACCGCACCATCGATAGCCATATCAAGAATATCCGTATCAAGACAAAGGCAATTGCGCCGGGGGTTGACCTGATCCGGTCAGTCTATGGCGTCGGATATGCTTTTGGAGATTGAAGCGGCCCGCGTCTGGGGAATGAAATTGCGCGGGCCGCTTCAGATGCGCCTACTGCCTTGGGGGGGGCGCATCGTTCGGCATACAGGCCAGTTTCTCATCGGGGGTCGTTTGGCATAGGCCCTCTACCTTGTCGCCGCTTTGCGGCAGGGTCATCGAGCACACGTCACCGACCACCTTCGCTTCGCAAGCCGCGAGCGCCTCGACCGGAGCACCTGGCCCACCGCCTTGCTGTGGCGGCCCACTTTGGGCAAACGCAATTCCTGCAACCGCCATGAGAATGCCAATTCCGGCAGCGCGAACAGCAAGCCGCGCGCGGTGCCGACCGGGCGCGCCGGTCGATTTTTCTGGGGTGTGGTCCATGTGGTGTCCTTCCGTCTTTCTTCTTGTGCGGCAGGGTTTGACACCCAAAATTGGAGACAAAACGAATTTTCTGAACTCGACGAAACTTTTTTGGCATTTTCGTCAGCGCGCGCGGGTGACGACGCGTTTGCGCCAAAGCTGCGTGCGCCCTGCCATTTCGACCGCCCTCAGGCAGTGCTTTGGGGTCCCCCCCAACAGGCGCGTGGTCAGCGCCGCGATTGCGAGCGCGGTGCCGCACCGCCGCCAGATGGTTTTCGGAAGCCACCAAGGCGATTTCGGACGTTAACGGTACATTAATATTAAGCCTTTAAGCCCGCTAATAGCCCTTGCTCGGCTCGCTTGCGTCATCATGCCTCGGCATGCCGGGTGGCAAGTACGGGCCGCGAAGGGGCTGCGGGCTGGGTTTATCGAGGAAGTGGCTTTCGGCGATGACGAACTGGGCAAGTGTGTATCGGTCAAAAGTACCAAGAAACGCAGCCAATGCCTCGTTGAAGACGCCGGGCAGTCCACATCGGCGGGTGATGCGGCAACGATTCCCCGCCATGAAACATTCGACCAGGCCGAAATCTGCCTCGGTAGCACGCAGAACATGACCGAGATTGATCTCCTCTGCCGGACGCGCCAGCGTAAAACCCCCGCTTCTACCGCGCACTGCGCGCAAAAAACCCTCGCGGATCAGAAGAAGAACCACCTTTTTCATATGTGCGCGCGAGACGTCAAATATCTCGGCGGTTTGTTCGATGGTCACCAGCGCGTCTGGCCTGCTCGCAGCGTAAAGCAGAGCGCGCAATGCGTAGTCGCTGAATTTGGTCAATCGCATATGAACCTCAGGTGTTGTGCGCGGCCTCCCTGCAGCATCACAGCCCACCCGTCCTTGATTCGGATCATGACGGCGAAGGTCCTGCGCCACTGTGTCGCGCGGAGCCTTACAGCAAACAGGATTGACGTTCAATAAGGGTTATTTTAAATAGCCCTATAACCAATGCGCACTGCATGGCGCGCGACGGCATACCAAGGGGCCCGGACGCTTCGTCGGCACCGCCCCAGAGGAGGTGGTTGGATGAGAGAGCAGTGGCACCAGAGGCAAAGCGCGATCCAGCGGGCACTGCGGTTTTTACTTCCGCTCCTTCTGGCGCTGTTGCCGCTGTCGGCCATGGCAGAAGACGCGTGGCTTCCCCGTTTCATGGGCGAAGTTCCGGCCTCGGAACTTGTGCCGGGGGCCGATGCCTACGGTGCCGTGCGCGCGGACCTGCCGGTGGCACCGGTGCTGCGGGCGGGCGAAGTTGTGGGCTGGGCATTCGTCACCACAGATTTTGTCGGAACCATTGGCTATTCGGGCAAACCGATACATGTGCTTGCGGCGATCGACGCCGAAGCGCAGGTGATTGGCCTTCGGCTTGTAAAACACTCTGAACCCATTGTTCTTATTGGCATTCCGGAAGCCAAGATCACAGCGCTGATCTCCGGCTATATCGGGCTGAATCTGGCAGAGATAGCGGTCAACGCGGACCACGAGCTCAACATCATTTCAGGCGCAACGGTCACGGTGATGGTGATCGACGACTCTATCTTGCGGTCTGGCTTGCGCGTGGCGCGGGCGTTGAGTCTGGGCGGGTTGTCGCCGGAAAACTCGGCAGCGACCGGTCCGACCTACGCTATCAACGCCGAAGCAAGCGCCATCTCTGATTGGCTGACGCTTTTGGGTGATGGCACGTTGCGGCGGCTATCGCTGGACGTAGCACAGATAAACGCGGCCTTCGCAGACAACCCGGACCCGCGCGCCGCTAGCCGGGCGCTGACCGAGCCGCCCGAGACGACCTTCATCGACATGTACGCCACCTTGGTCAGCGTGCCCGGCATTCGCGATGCCCTGCTCGACGAACGCGAAGCGGCAAATCTGACGCAATGGCTGGCCGAAGACAATCGCGGCGACGGCGCTGCGGCGCAAGCGATCGTTGTGGCGGGGCGTGGGCTGTATTCGTTCAAGGGCTCGGGCTACGTTCGCGGCGGCATTTTTGACCGGATCCAGCTCATTCAGGGCGATCTGTCGGTGCGCTTTCACGACCGCGATCACCGCCGCCTTGGTGCAATCAGCGCGAACGGCACGCCAGAGCTGAGCGAAATGGATCTATTCCGCATTCCCGCCGACTCGGGGTTCGATCCTACGCAACCTTGGCGGCTGCAACTTTTGGTCAGCAGGGACGTAGCGGCGCGCGAAAAGGTATTCACGACCTTCGATCTGCAATGGCAACCGCCCGCCAAGTTTCTGACCGCGCTGGCGCCAGCCACCGCACCCATCGCCGCAGCGGATGCTGAAGACTCTGCAAAATCGGCGCTTTGGAAACGCATCTGGCAAGGCAAGCGGCTGCAAATCGCGGCGGTATCCGTCATGTTGGCGGTGCTGACTGCGGCCTTCTTTTTCCAGTCGTTCCTCACCCGCAGCGCCGCGGTAACGTTCTGGTTCCGCATCGGCTTTCTGACCGTAACGCTGGTGTTCCTTGGCTGGTATGCCAATGCGCAGCTTTCCGTCGTCAATCTGATGGCGCTGACTGGGGCGCTGATGTCGGGCTTCAGTTGGGACGCTTTCCTGATGGACCCGTTGACCTTCATCCTTTGGTTCTCGATCGCGGCTGCGCTGATCTTCTGGGGGCGCGGTGCCTATTGCGGCTGGCTTTGCCCGTTTGGCGCATTGCAAGAGCTGACGAACCGCATCGCCAAGTTTTTCCACGTGCCGCAATGGCAATTGCCTTGGGGGCTGCACCAACGCCTCTGGGCGGTGAAGTACCTGATTTTCCTTGGCCTGTTCGGGGTTACGCTGATTTCGATCGAGCAGGCAGAACATCTTGCAGAGGTCGAACCGTTCAAGACCGCCATCGTTCTGAAATTCGCGCGTGCGTGGCCCTTTACCCTTTATGCGATGGTGCTTTTGGGCATCGGGCTGTTCGTCGAACGGTTCTATTGCCGCTACCTCTGCCCGCTGGGCGCGGCACTCGCCATCCCCGCGCGGATACGGATGTTCGACTGGCTCAATCGGTACCGCGAATGCGGCAACCCGTGCCAGACCTGTGGCAACGAATGCATGGTGCAAGCGATCCACCCGACGGGTGCGATCAATCCAAACGAATGCCTCAACTGCCTGCATTGTCAGGTTCTGTATCAATCAAAAACAAAATGCCCGGTGGTGATCCGGCAACTCAAACGGCGCGAAGCCGTGGGTGCTGCCCCGTCGCTAACCCGTGAGGCCAAGGGCCGGGCACCTGACTTAACCCAAT
>NZ_JBFHIA010000108.1:0-9784 GCF_041596715.1 Phaeovulum sp. | reverse complement strand
TATTGTCTTGGCCGATGCAGACGCTATCGCGACGCTTGCGCCCGAAGATCTGCCTCACGCCCTCGTCGCCAGCAAAATGCGGGCGGAGAAAGAGGCCGTGATGATGCAGCGCCTGAGGCAAGGCGAAACCACGCTTGCGATACTAGGCTTGAATAGGGAGGAAATGACATGACCAAAGATATCGGCATAGCAGGCACCGGCCGGATGGGCACCGCCTTTGCGCGTCGCCTGATCGAGGCCGGCCATAGCGTCAAGGTGTGGAACCGCAGCCCAGAGCGCATGTCTTCGGCGGTTCAGGCCGGGGCGGTGGCAACCGATCTGTCGGGTTTGGCTTCCTGTGACATGATCTTGTTTTCGTTGACAGACGCCGCCGCATCGGGGGCGGCCTTGAGCCAGTTGATCGACGCAGGGATCGCCGGGCGGCTGGTGATAGAGATGTCTACCCTTCTACCGGCTGAAGCCGATGACCTAGCCGCGAGGGTAGCGGCCGCGGGGGCTGACTTCGTGCACTGCCCCGTTGGCGGCACCGTCGCCCCGGCGTTGAAGGGGCAGCTCTTGGGCTTGGCCGGGGGCGAGATCGGAGCATTTGAGCGGGCGAAACCGGTGCTTGAACAGCTTTGCCGCCGGGTAGAGCATCTGGGAAGCGCAGGCACTGCGGCGCGGATGAAACTCGCCGTGAATCTGCCCTTGGCCGTTTACTGGCAGACCTTGGGCGAAAGCCTTGCGCTGTTGCGGGATTCGGGGGTGCCGCATGATTTGGCGATCAGCCTGATTGCCGATAGCTCTGCCGGGCCGACCGTCTTGAAGAACCGTGCGCAGGTGGTGGTAGATACGTTGAATGGCACCGACCAACCCGGAACCTTCGATATCGCCGGGCTGACGAAGGATCTGACACTGGCACTGGCGCTGGCCAAAGCGGAAGGGGCGGATTTGCCCGTGGCTCGCGCCACAGATCTGCGATACCAGGCCGCGCTGCAAGCAGGGCTCGGCCGGTTTGACGGTGCCAGCCTGACCCGACTGGCGGCCAAGCGATGATGGACCTTTTGGACCCTGCCACGCTTTTGCCGCTGATCGCGGTGCTGGCCCTTGCAGGGGCGCTGATCGGCTTTTTGGCGGGTGTTTTCGGGATCGGGGGCGGAGCAATATCCGTCCCCGTTTTCTACGAGGTATTTCAAGCTCTTGGTCATGCGCCCGAAGTGGCGATGCCGGTGGCTGTCGGCACCTCGCTGGCGGTGATCATTCCGACCTCGATCCTTTCCTCGCTTGGGCATTTCAAACGCGGCACTGTGGATATGGACCTGTTGCGCCTTTGGGCATTGCCGGTGCTGGTTGGCGTGCTGCTCGGTTCGGCCATTGCGCGTTTTGCCCAGCCGCAAGTGTTTCAATTGGCCTTTGTCGTCGTGGCGGCAGTGAATGCGACGAAATTGCTTTCCGGCGGTTCGGGGTGGCGGTTGCGCGACAGCCTGCCTTCACGCGGCGCACTGCGGCTATATGGCAGCGGTGTGGGTCTTGTCTCGGCTCTGATGGGTATCGGCGGGGGCGCGGTTTCCAACCTGATCCTTACCCTACATAATGTCCCGATCCATCGGGCGGTTTCGACCTCGGCGGGGGTAGGGGTGCTGATCGCGATTCCGGGGACGCTGGGCTATATGGCCGCAGGTTGGGGCCAGCCCGACCTTCCGCCCGATGCCATAGGTTTTGTCTCTCTGGCAACCTTCGCCCTGACGATCCCAACCTCGTTTCTGACAACCCGGTTCGGGGTAGCCTTGGCGCACCATCTTTCCCGCAAGCATCTTGAACGCGCCTTCGGGCTTTTTCTTCTGGCCGTAAGCCTCCGATTCCTCTGGGCCATCGTGACAGCGTGACACGCCTTTGAAACTAGGCTGTGCACTTGGCCAAAAGATTCTGGCAAAGATTGGGGTGCTTGGGGGCAAAGACAGCGCCCCCAATGCCCGCCCTTTGATCTCTCGCCCGGTCGCGGCGTTATCTTGCGCGGGCTTGCATCGGCAAGCTGTCCACTATCTTGCGCAGCGCCGCGGCGAGGCGCTCGGCCCAGCGTTCCTGATCTGGGGGCGTAAGGACCCAGTCATTGACGATTTCAAGTCCTGTTGCCGGTATGCCTGTGCCCCATGTGTGGTAGTCGAGCGTGAAGGACGTGCCGACAAAGCCTGAATAGGGAAGGTTTTCGGCCACCTGCAAACCCGGTTCGCGCGACAATTCGGAAATCAGGGCCGACGATAGGCGAGCGTCGGAATGCCAAAAAGTGCCTGCATCAATATCGCGCCGCTCTTGGCCAAGTTGGCGGGTGCAGCTGTGCATTGCCAGAAAGATAGGCGCTGCGTGGTCAGCGTGCTTTTGCGCAAGCATCCGGTGGATCATGCGGTGATAGGGCCAAAAGTATCGCTCCTGACGTTCGGCCCGCGCCTCGCCGTTCAGATTGCAATTGCCCGGCACGGTGATGCCATCGCTTTCTTGCGGAATAGAGGTTGGGTCTGCGATCCAGCGGTTGCAGTCTATCAGCAGCCGCGATGTGCGGGTCAGCACCGCTGGCGCATCTATTGCCGCGGCCAGCGCCCGCGTGACCGCCGCGATGCCGACATCAACCCCAATGTGCAGGTTCAGCGTTTCTGGCGGCAAGCCAAGCCCGTCATATCTGCGCGGCACATGCGCGCTTGCGTGATCGCAAACCAAAAGCCCCGGAAAGCGGCCTTTTGGGTTGAACACTTCGATCGCGTCATCTTCTGCAAGCGCCGAGAATGTTTCGCCAAGAACGCTATTCATGTAACCGGATCCACCCGTGCGTTGAATGCCTCGCGCAGGGCCTCGATCGCGGCAAGGCGCTCGCGCGTGCGATCTGGGTTGCGCGCTACAATCGTTGCGACCAGCGCCTCGGTCTGTGCCATAGCGGGCACCCAGGAATCGAAGGGTGAGCAGCTTTCTACCGGGGACACCATTGTCTTGTCGGCCACGGCGGCAATCGGTGATTGCCACCGGTCCGTGAACAGCACGATCCGCGCGCGGCGTTGGTGGGCCATGCGCGCGAACTGGATGGTTTCGCTTTGATAGCGACGAAAATCGAATGCGACCAAGGTGACCCGGCTGTTATAATCCACCAAAAGGTCGGCCAAGGTTTCCGAGCCGGGGTTGAGCAGGCGCACACCGGGGCGCACTTGTGCCAGATGAAGCGCCAGCCGCCCCGCAACCACGGTGCTAAAGCGCCCGCCAAGGCAGTGGATCTCGGATCGTTCGTCCGCAAGCAGATCGACGATCGAATCGAAGTCGCCTTCCAGATAGTCCGCCTCGACCTGACGTAGCGCAGTGGAAAGCGTGCGCATGGTGGTTTGGTAGACGCTATCGTTTACCTGTGCCGCTCGGTCACGCAAGAGTGACAGGGGCGAATTGAGTTGGTCGCTGACTTCGTCTATCAGGCTTCTTTGAAATGCAGCATAGCCTGGAAAGCCCAGTTTGCTGACGAAACGCAGAACGGTTGGAACACTCACACCAGCACGTGTCGCCAGATCAGCGACCGTGGTCAGCCCCGCCACCGGATAGTTTGCTAGAAGCGCCCGACGGATCAAAGCCTCTTTCGGAGTAAGATGTAGATCAGGGCCTGTAAGGAAATCTTTAATCATATGCGCCTCCGCCAAGAATGATCGTAAAGATATCAGACTGTGCCGCTTGCATGCCTTTTGTAGTTAAATATCCGAAATATGTTGACGAGCAAGGAAAAGATCGCATAGCTGACCAAAAGGTGGCGTAGATCACTCCAACCGTAACTTTGGGAGACCATCATGAGATCGCTTACACGCAACACATCCGCTTTGGCTTTGGCGATTGCGCTTAGCCCCGGTCTTCTGGCCGCCGAAACGCTACGCTTTGCGGGCGCGGGTGACGTCTTCAGCATGGACCCCTATGTGGTCGAAGAGGTCTTTACCTCGGGGTTCCTTGGCAACGTATATGAAGGGCTCATCCGCCGTGGCCCGGATCTGGAAATCCTTCCCGCGCTGGCCGAAAGCTGGGAGCTGCTGTCGCCGACCCACTGGCGCTTTCATCTGCGCGAAGGCGTGACTTTCCATGACGGGTCGCCCTTTACCTCTGACGACGTGCTCTATTCGGCCGAGCGCGTGCGCTCGGGCGCGTCAGACTTCAAGAACCGGCTTGCAGCAGATACCCAAGTGGTCGCGGTTGATGATTACACCGTGGACTTCATCACGACCGAACCGAACCCGATCCTGCATTTCACTTGGGCCAATTGGTACATCATGTCGCGCGCTTGGGGCGAGGCGAACAATATCGGCGTGCCGGACAAAGGCAGCGAGGTAGAAAACTACGCCACGCTGCATGAAAACGGCACCGGCCCCTACGTTCTTACCACGCGCGAACCCGGTGTTCGCACGGTGCTGAAGTCCAACCCCAACTGGTGGGGGGCAGGCACGGTTCCGGGCAATGTAACCGAGGTCGAATATACCCCCGTGCCCAACGCCGCGACTCGCGTGGCGGCACTTCTTTCCGGGCAGTTGGACGTGGTTTACCCGGTGCCGGTGCAAGATATGGCGCGCATTGAGGCCACCCCCGGCGCGCATGTCGAAGCTGGCCCCGAAGTGCGCACCATGTATCTGACGATGAACCAATGGCGCGACACGCTGCCGGGCTATCCGGTCGAAGGCGTGAACCCGATGAAAGACCGTCGGGTGCGCGAGGCTGTCTATCGCGCCATCGATGTAGAGGCGATCCGCGACAAGATCTTGCGCGGGCAGTCCAGCCCTTCGGCGCTGATGGTGGCACCGGGCGTCAACGGCTATTCGGCCGACTTCCAGCGCTATCCTTTTGACCCGGAGGCTTCCAAGGCCCTCTTGGCCGAAGCGGGCTACCCCGATGGTTTCTCGATGACGATGCAATGTTCCAACGACATGTATGTCAGCGATGAGGCGATTTGCCTTGCCGTTTCGAACATGCTTGCCGCCGTTGGCATCGACGCCAACGCCAACGTGCAGGCGCGCGCGCAGTATCTAGAGGCCATCCTTGCGCCGAACATGGACTTTGGTCTGGCGATGCTGGGCACCACGCCCGCCAGCCTTGATAGCCATATCGCGCTTTATTCGCTGCACATGTGCCCGCGCGTCTCGCCCGAGGGAGAGATTTGGGCATTGGAAGATCAGTCCAAGATCGTCGCGGGCAAATCGAACTTTGCCGGTTACTGCAACCCCGAGGTCGATCGACTGGCTGGCGAGATCCTGCGTGAAACGGATGTCGATACCCGCAATGACCTGATCCATCAGGCATGGACGATCACCACCGATGATGTGGCCTACATTCCGCTGCATCAGACTTGGGCGGCATGGGGCGTGCGCGAAGGCGTCGATATCGAAGTGCGCGCTGACAACATTCTGGACTGGCGATACATCACTATCGAGCAGTAAAGCCAACACGCGGGGGCCGAGGTAAAGGCGGCCCCCGCGACTTTGGAACTTCGGCACGGGGACGCCATGATACGCTTTGTTCTTCAGCGCCTGGTGCAGGCGGCGACCGTGCTGATCGTTGTGGCGCTACTGGCCTTTGTGATGTTTCGTTATGCGGGCGATCCGGTCGCGCAGATGGTCAGCCAAGACACCACATTTGAAGACCGCGCCGCATTGCGCGAAGCGATGGGGCTAAATGACCCGCTGCCAGTGCAATTCGCAGAGTTCGTGGTGCGGGTGGTGCATGGGAACTTTGGCCTGTCCTACCAGATGGGGCAACCCGTCGCTGGCCTACTGGCAGATCGGCTTCCCGCCTCAATTGAACTTAGCCTCGTGGCGTTCAGCATTGCGTTGTTGGTCGGCGTGCCCATGGGCGTATACGCCGGACTTAGGCCAAACGGCTGGATATCAAGGCTTTTCCTGATTGTTTCACTTGCGGGCATCTCGTTGCCGACCTTCTTCATCGGGATCATGTTGATCCTTGTTTTCGGGGTGGAGCTGAGCATCTTCCCAACTTTCGGGCGTGGCGAAACGGTTGACCTTGGCGGCTGGACGACGGGGCTTTTGACCTTTTCGGGCTGGCATTCGATCATTCTGCCCGCCATCACGCTGGGCTTGTTTCAGATGACCTTCATCATGCGGTTGGTGCGCGCCGAGATGTTGGAGGTCTTGCGCACCGACTACATCAAGTTCGCGCGCGCGCGTGGCATCGACAATGGGCGCATCAATTTCAGATATGCGCTGCGCAATACGCTGGTGCCGGTCATGACCATTGCGGGGCTTCAGCTTGGCTCCATCATCGCCTTTGGCATCGTGACCGAAAGCGTGTTCCAGTGGCCGGGGATCGGGCTGTTGTTTTTGCAGGCAATCTCCACCGTCGATATCCCCGTCATGTCCACCTACCTCTTGCTGGTGGCGGTCATCTTCGTTTCGATCAATCTGATCGTCGATATCTTGTATTTCCTTGTAGATCCGCGCCTGCGGATTTCGGATAAGCGATGAGCCCCAAGATGCAGAACAACCCTAGACCTTCGCTGCTCTATCGTATGTTCGACAGCGATGCGGGCTACAAGTTCCGGTCTTCGCCGATCACCGTTCTGGCGGGGGTCGTAGCGGTGCTGATGATCGGCGCGGCCATTCTGGCACCGTTGATCGCGCCCTTCGATCCGTTCAACAAGGCATCAATCGATCTGATGAACTCGCTGACCCCGCCTGCGTGGCAACAGGGCGGTAACCCCGCATTCTTGCTAGGCACGGACGATCAGGGCCGAGATCTTTTGTCCGCTATCCTATACGGCACCCGCACATCGGTGATGGTCGGGGCAATATCGGTGCTGCTGGCGGTTACGGCGGGTATCTTCCTCGGGCTGATCGCGGGCTATTTTGGTGGCATTGTCGATGCGCTGGTGATGCGCATCGTCGATATCCAGATGACCTTTCCCGCGATCATGGTCGCGCTTATGATCGACGGTGTCAGCCGCACTTTGCTGCCACGTGATCGCCATGATGATTTGGCGATTTTCGTTATCATTCTGGCGATGGCGCTGTCGATCTGGCCGCAGGTGGCGCGCACCGTGCGCGCTTCGACCATGGTAGAGCGTGGGCGCGAATATGTGCAGGCGGCGCAGGTGATTGGCCGTGGCCCTTGGGTAATCATGGCGCGCCATGTGCTGCCCAACGTGATGGGGCCGGTTCTGGTGATTGCGACGATCAATTTGGGCGTCGCCATTCTGGGCGAGGCGACGCTTAGTTTTCTGGGTGTCGGTATCCCCGCAAGCGAGCCTTCGCTTGGCACGCTTATCCGGATCGGCAACAATTTCATCTTTTCCGGCGAACGCTGGATGCTGATCTACCCCGGTCTGACGCTTGCGCTGTTGGTGCTGTCGGTCAACCTTCTGGGTGACTGGATGCGTGACGTGCTCGACCCCAAGCTGCGCTGAGGAAATGCGATGACGTTGCTTTCAATCCAGAACCTCACGGTTGAATATCCGGGGCGCAAATCGACCTTCACGGCGGTTCGTGATGTGACGCTTTCGCTTGAACGCGGCGAAATCCTTGGGCTGGTCGGCGAATCCGGCGCGGGTAAATCCACCGTCGGCACGGCCGTGATGGGGCTGCTTGACCCGCCGGGGCGTGTATCCGAGGGCACCATCACACTCGATGGCGTGGATGTGCGTGAAATCGCGCAGCTGCGCGGCCGGCGTATTTCGATGATCTTTCAAGACCCGTTGACCAGCCTCAACCCGATGTTCACGGTTGAACAGCAACTGATCGACACCATCCGCGCGCACCGCGATGTCAGCGGGGCAGAGGCGTTGGCAGAGGCCGTAGCACTGTTGGCGTCGGTCGGAATTGCCGATGCTGAAACACGTATTCGCCAGTATCCGCATCAGTTTTCGGGCGGTATGCGCCAGCGGGTGGTGATTGCGCTGGCGCTTTGTTCCAACCCTGACGTGATCATTGCTGATGAACCGACCACGGCGCTTGATGTCTCTATCCAGGCGCAGATTCTGGTGCTGATCCGCGATCTTGCGCGCGAACGTGGCGTCGGGGTCATTCTTGTCACGCACGATATGGGCGTGATCGCCCAGACGGCAGACCGCGTGGCGGTCATGTATCGCGGGCGACTGGTCGAAGTCGGCACCACCCAGCAGGTGATCTACGCGCCATCGCATGCCTATACCAAAAGCCTTATCGCCGCCGTGCCGCGCGGTGACATCAAGCTCGAACGTTTTCCGCGTGTGTCTTACTCCGAAGACACCACGCCGCCGCGCGCCGAATTTGCGCTGTCTAGCCACTGGCTGGGCAAGGCACGTGAAGGCGCTGCCGCGCGCTCGGCAGAACCGCTTGTTTCGGTGCGCGATCTTGGCATCCGCTTTCCCACCGTCAGCGCGATACTGCCGCGCAATCGGCGCTACATAGATGCGGTCAAGGGGGCTAGCTTCGACATAGCGCAGGGCGAGGTTCTGGGGCTGGTAGGGGAGTCGGGCAGCGGAAAATCGACCGTGGCGCGGATGCTTTCGGGCATTTACCGGCCCGGTACTGGCAGCATCCGCTTTGATGGGCGGGATCTGGCCACGGTGCATTCGTCGCGCGAACGCCAAGCCATTCGCCGCCAGATCCAGATGATATTTCAAGACCCTTTCTCATCGTTGAACCCGCGTATGCGGGTTGAGACGATCGTGGCGGAACCGATCCACCACAACCGCCTGACCTCTAGCGAGGCCGAGACGCGCGCGATTGTGGCCGACCTTTTGGAGGTGGTCGAACTTGGCGCAGCGGCCGGGCGCAAGTTTCCGCACGAGTTTTCGGGTGGCCAACGCCAACGCATCTCGATCGCGCGTGCTTTGGCCACCCGGCCTCGGTTCTTGATCTGTGATGAACCGACCTCGGCGCTGGATGTGTCCATTCAAGCGCAGATTTTGAACCTGCTCAAAGACCTGCGTGATGCGCTAAATCTGACGGTGCTGTTTATCAGCCACGATCTGCCCGTAGTGCGCCAGATGTGCGACCGCGTCGCGGTGATGCGCAACGGGCAGATTTGCGAGCTTGCCGAGACCGAGGCGCTTTTCGAGCACCCCAAGGCGGAATACACCCAAGAACTGATCCGCCTGATGCCGCAAATCTGAACGAGGCGACTCCCATCAGGCAATCAGGGCCAGCCCCACGCGGCTGCCCGGCCTTGTGGTGGTGGCATGCAAGCCCACATGCGGATCGAAGCCCAATTGGGCGACCAAGGCATCTTTTCGCTCTTGCGCCTTGGCGGTTATGTGCAAGCGGCGGTGGGGGCGGGGCTGCCGCCCAAACTTCTCCGCATCTCTTCAAGGTGGATCACCCATCTCCGCTCTCGGGGTTGTCAGCGCATGACCATCATCGCAATGCGCGTGGCCGCCACACCGGGGGGGCACGGATCGTTCACCTAGTGGCGCAATCTCAAAGCGCGGGCGGTCATTCAGATGCGCGATAGACATCGCATTTGAACGTCTGTGCCAAAAGGAAAAGATAAGAGAAACAACACCAGCCAAGCGAGGCGCATATCGATCAATTGTATCAAGAAATGACTTGGCTCGGTGTCCTAACAGAAGTTCAGGCCGCGAAACGCACGCCGCCTTGGTGGCAAGCATGGTTCAGGGCCCGCTGGCCGCGGGCGAGGATCTGCCGCGGATGTAAGGCGAGGCGACCACGCTGTCTTTCGGAATTGCAGACAGGCAATTTCAGGAAGCCCGCCGCCGCTTTCTGCTAGGCGGAAACGGTGTTTGGGTTGAAGCCAATTCCTTCGGTCTTGCCGCCGGTGGCCAACAAGGACGCTTTTCTGGCGTTTCGGC
>NZ_JBFHIA010000107.1:0-9972 GCF_041596715.1 Phaeovulum sp. | reverse complement strand
GCAGACGTTTCATGATCATGTAGCCGAGTGCCCCTGTTTCAAGGACAACGATGACCGCATGAAGCGCGGTGCGCATGATGTTGAACCCCAGCTCGGAGGAGGGGTAGACCAACGCGGGCATTACAAAGGTCAGCACGAGGTGATGGACGGCGATTGTTGCCGCCGCCGCGAGCAACGCGCGGATGCCCGACATGGTTACGATCACTGCGAGCACCGCAAAATAAAGCATGTGACTGTCAATCTGGAGCGGGTGCCCGATCAGCGCGGCGTTGAAAATGATGGTCGTGCCCACGAGCGCCTGTGCCGTAACGATGCGCGAGGGGCGCGGCGCGAGGCGGGGCGCAAGCAGGCCGATGGCGGCAAACACCAAGCCCCCCACTAGCGCGAGAAGCGTGTGCCCCCCGTCAAAGAAGACGAAGGCACATACAAGGGCCGCAATCACAGCGTTGGCATACCCCAGATATCGGGTGGCTTCCGCTTGCGTTTGCTCGAAAGTCTGGTTGTTGTCAGGCATTTTCCACTCCACATATTGAGGCAATCAAAGTCCCGTCGAACAGGGTCCAGACGCCATTTGCCCGTAATTCAGAAAGATCCGTGTGTGCGCTTGCCTCGACCAGAATCCCGAAAGGGGCCCGATAGGGAGCAATCTCGCGCAGGCCGGCGTTCGCCAGCGTTTGGTCGATATTTGCCCAAGGGGGGATCACGGCCAGACCGGGACCACCGCGATAGGGGCTGCTTACCAACATCGCGGGGGCGATGAGGAGAGAGGTCAGCATCAGAAATGCGATAAGGATGCGGTCAAGTGAGGACATAGAGCGAGCGATTCCAAAGACGGTTTAGACACTCTCTAAGGCGCAATTCTTGCTTTTCGCTTAACCGCCCGCGCGTTTCGTCACCCTTCCGCGCTGTCTTGTGCGCGTGCGCGGGATCGCATAGACGAAAAGAAACGTTCAAATCTGCGAGGCTACTTGATGCGTCTGTCGCGTTACTTCCTTCCCGTTCTTAAAGAAACGCCCGCCGAGGCGCAGATCGTCTCGCACCGCCTGATGTTGCGCGCGGGGATGATCAAACAGCAAGCCGCCGGGATCTATTCCTGGTTGCCGATGGGGCTCAAGGTGCTCAGACGCATCGAGCAGATCGTGCACGAAGAACAGCAGCGCGCCGGGCACATTCCGCTGCTTATGCCGACGCTGCAACCGGCCGACCTTTGGCGCGAAAGCGGCCGCTATGACGATTACGGCGACGAAATGCTGCGCATCAAAGACCGGCAGGGGCGCGAGATGCTCTATGGCCCGACCAACGAAGAGATGATCACCGACATCTTCCGCAGCCATGTCTCAAGCTACAAAGACCTGCCGCTGACGCTTTACCACATCCAGTGGAAGTTCCGTGATGAGATGCGTCCACGCTTTGGCGTGATGCGCGGGCGCGAGTTCTTGATGAAAGACGGCTACAACTTCGATGTAGACAAGCCCGCCGCGCTGCATGCCTATAACCGCCATATGGTCAGCTATCTGCGCACCTACGAGCGCATGGGCCTGACCGCGATTCCGATGCGTGCCGACAGTGGCCCGATCGGTGGCGACGATACGCACGAGTTTCTGGTGCTGGCCTCTACGGGCGAGTCAGAGGTGTTCTACGATTCTGCAGTGACCGAGTTGAAGCTGGGCGCGCGTGAGGTCGATTACGACGACCGCGAGGCAGTGGCCGCGATCTGCCAAGAGTTCACCACGCTATATGCCCGCACCGACGAGACCCATAAGACCGAGCTTTTCGAAGAAATCCCCGAAGAGCGCCGCCGCGTCGGGCGCGGCATCGAGGTTGGCCAGATATTCTATTTCGGCACCAAATACTCTGACGCGATGGGGGCCACGGTCGTTACCGCCGATGGTGCGCGCGTGCCGGTCGAAATGGGCAGCCACGGCATTGGCGTTAGCCGTTTGTTGGGCGCGATCATCGAGGCGAGCCACGACGAGCGGGGCATCATCTGGCCCGAGGGCGTAACGCCGTTCCATGCCGGTATCGTCAACCTCAAGCAGGGCGACAGCGCCACCGACGCGGCTTGCGATGCGCTTTATGCTGCGCTGAAGGGCGCAGGGCTCGACCCGCTTTATGACGACCGCGACGAACGCGCGGGCGCCAAGTTCGCGACGATGGATCTGATCGGCCTGCCGTGGCGGCTGACGGTGGGGCCGCGCGGTCTGGCAAAGGGCGTGGTGGAACTGACCAATCGGCGCAGCGGAGAAAGCGAAGAGCTGACTGCCGAGGCGGCGGTTGCGCGGTTGGCGCAAATCTATGCAGGCCACTAAGGCGGCGCTGACGCAAACGTGACGCGGCGCTGCGGGCGGACCGGGGTTAAGGTCGGGGCGATGAAGCCCCGATTCCGCCATGTGTTTTGACCTGATGCCTGTTCGCGCCGCACTTGCGATGGCGGCCTTGGCCCTTGCCGCGCCGGCATGGTCTGACACGTGGGATTATGGTCGCCGTAACACCGACCTTGCGCCCGCCTTCGACGGCCAGACCCGCGCGCCAAAGCTCGACAGCGGCATAGGGGTGCAGGTTGAAACGCTGGCGCGCGGGCTTGACCACCCGTGGGGCATCGCCGTTTTGCCAGAGGGCGGGTATCTTGTAACCGAACGCGCAGGTACTTTGCGCCACATCACAGCCTCGGGCGCAGTTGGTGCGCCGATCAGTGGTGTGCCCGATGTGGTAGCGCGCGGGCAGGGGGGCTTGCTCGACATCGCCCTTGCGCCTGATTTTGCTAGCTCGCGCCGCGTCTATCTTACCTATGCCAAACCTATGGGGCCCGGGCTTTCGGCCACCGCCGCGGCTTGGGCGCGGCTTTCGCCTGATCTGCAAAGCCTCACGGACCTCAGCGATATTTTCGTGCAAACCCCGCCTTCGCGTACCGAGGCGCATTACGGCGCGCGCATCATTGCCACAGGCACGCATGTGTTCATCACCACGGGCGAACATTCCTCGGCCAGCGAGCGGGTTCTGGCGCAGTCGCTCGAGGCGAGCTACGGCAAGGTGATCCGCTTGCTGGCCGATGGCGGGTTGCCAGCAGACAACCCCTTTTCAGGCGGGCAGGGTGCTGCGCCGCAGGTCTGGTCGCTGGGCCACCGCAACCCGCAAGGCGCCGCGATCCGCCCGGGAACCGATGATCTTTGGACGCTGGAACACGGACCAAAGGGCGGAGACGAGTTGAACCTGATTATGCGCGGCGCGAACTATGGCTGGCCGCTGGTCAGCTACGGCGAGAATTATTCCGGCACGGCGATCGGGGCAGGCGCTGCGCGCGGCCCCGGCCTGACTGAACCGCGCTATTTCTGGGACCCGGTGATCGCACCCGGCGGGTTCGCCTTTTACCGGGGCGCGCTGTTTGCAGGCTGGCAAGGCGACATCATCGCCGCTTCGCTAAACCCCGGCGGTATCGTGCGGCTCAAGCTGGAGGGCGACCGCGTGGTGGGCGAAGAGCGGTTTTTATACGGGCAGATGCGTATTCGCGATATCGAGATTGCGCCCGATGGCGCGATACTGGCATTGGTTGATGCGACCGATGGCCGACTCTTGCGCCTGACGCCGGCACGCTAGGCGCGCCGCCCTTGACCCTGCCGAGCGCCCGGCCCAATTTGGCGCGAATGCGTGGAGCCCCCCTTGACCCGAACCCGCCCCTTTGCCGCCTTTGAATGGATGATCGCCTGGCGCTATCTGCGCGCGCGCCGCGCCGAGGGCGGGGTTTCGGTAATGACATGGATTTCGCTGATCGGCATCACACTGGGTGTGATGGCGCTGATCGCGACGCTGGCGGTGCGCGCGGGCTTTCGCGGAGAGTTTGTTGACACCATTCTTGGCACGAACGCCCATGTGACGGTCTATTCCACGGGTGCCACGACCGAAACCGGTGCCTATACCCGCGCCATGCCCGACTTTGCTGAACGCGCCGAAGCCATCCGCGCCATCCCCGGCGTCACCCGCGCCGCGCCGCTGGTGCGCGGGCAGGTGATGCTGACCGCCTCGGACCGCTCTAACGTGGCCGAGGTCTACGGCATCAGCGCCGAAGACCTTGCCACCATTCCGCGCGTTGCCAACTCGGAAACCTCGCTGGGCGACATATCCCGTTTTGGCGAAGGTATCGCGATCGGCTCTGGCCTTGCACGAGAGCTTGGGGTGGGGGTCGGCGACCGGGTGCGGATGCTGTCGCCCAATGGCGCAAAAACCCCGTTTGGCGTCAGCCCGCGCGTTTCGACCTATGAGGTTGTCTATGTCTTTACCGCCGGGCGTTGGGATATCGACCGAACCCGCGCCTACATGCCTTTCGCCGAGGCGCAAACCTTCTTTAACCGCGAAGGCTCTGCCGACGAAATCGAAGTATTCGTCGATGACCCAGAGGCGGTGGATAGTTGGGCCCCGGCGCTGATGGCCTCGCATAGCGGCACGATCCTTTGGACGTGGCGCGATGCGTCGGGCAGTTTTCTGCGCGCGCTGGCGATCGAAGACAATGTGATGTTCGTGATCCTTTCGGTGCTGGTGCTGATCGCGGCGATGAACATCACATCGGGGCTGATCATGCTGGTCAAGAACAAGGGGCGCGACATCGGCATATTGCGCACTATGGGGCTGAGCCAAGGTTCGGTGCTGAGGGTGTTCTTTCTTTGCGGTGCTTTCACCGGCACGCTTGGCACTGTGGCGGGGGTGACGCTTGGTTGCCTGTTTGCGCTATACATCGACCAGATCATGTCATTCGTGAACTGGGTCGGGGGCGGCGGCGTCTGGGACCCGTCGATCCGTGGCATTTACGAGCTACCGGCCGAATTGCGGCTTGCGGATGTGCTCAAGGCGGTGGCCCTGTCGCTGGGGCTTTCGCTGGTAGTCACTATTTTTCCCGCCCGCCGCGCGGCGCGGCTGAACCCGGTCGAGGCGTTGAGATATGAATGAGGTGCTGGCGCTTCAGGGCATTGAAAAGGGCTACATGCTGGGCACACCGGGCGAAGTGCAGGTGCTGCGTGGCGTATCGCTGACGGTGGCGCGCGGCGAGGTGGTGGCGCTGGTTGCACCCTCTGGCGCGGGCAAATCGACCTTGCTGCACATCGCAGGGCTGCTTGATACGCCCGATGCGGGCTCGGTGCATCTGCTTGGGCAGGATATGGCAGGGCTTGCCGATGCGCGGCGCACTGCGGCGCGGCGCCAAACGCTTGGCTTTGTCTACCAGTTCCACCACCTGCTGCCCGAGTTTACCGCCACCGAAAACATCGTTCTGCCGCAACTGGCAAATGGCGTGTCTCGCAGCGCCGCCAAGGCCCACGCCGAGGCGTTGCTGGCCCGCGTCGGTCTTGCCGACCGCATCAACCACCGCCCCGCCGAGCTTTCGGGGGGCGAGCAGCAGCGTGTTGCCTTTTGCCGCGCGCTGGCCAATCGCCCGGCGCTGATGCTGGCAGACGAGCCTACCGGCAACCTTGACCCCGCCACATCGGATCAGGTGTTCGGTGTGCTGATGGAGGTGGTGCGCGAAACCGGGTTGGCGGCGCTGATTGCCACACATAATATGGCGCTGGCTGCGCGGATGGACCGAGTTGTTCGGCTGGAACGCGGCCTCGTCGTCTGATCTGGCGCAAGGCGCGCTAGGTGGCCCGAGGCTAGCATGAAGCGCAAGGAGGCCCCGATGCTGAACCGTCTGATCGTCCCGCTTTCCATCCTTTCCGCGCTTGCCGCTTGCAGCACAGCGCCCGAAGCGCCCGCAACCACGGGGGCTTCCGACTACGCGGCCTATTGCGCCGCGTGTCACGGTGCGGGCGGCAAAGGCGATGGCATCCGCAGCGCCAGCCTCGACCCCGCTCCGCCAGACCTTACCAGCATTGCGGCGCGCAACGGCGGCACCTTTCCACGCGCCAAGGTGATGACCCAGATCTGGGGCTATGCCCGCGCGACCCCCACCCCGGGGATGCCGGCCTATGCCACGCTGCTTGCCGGTGATACGGTGCTTTACGACAGCGGCGACGGTATCCTGACACCAACCCCGCTGCGGCTGGTGGAGTTGATGGAATATGTGCAGGGGTTGTGAGGGGCGGTGCCGCTTTCCAGCCTAGGGCCGAAAGGAAGCACCGAGCGGCTATGCGCCGCTTGCGGGGCTAATCCGATAAGTAGCTGGGGGATGGTGAGGCGGGTGCGCCCCCCCTCACACATCCAACTCCTCCACAAACCTTGCGTTTTCCTGAATGTACTGGAACCGCAGTTCCGGCCGCTTGCCCATCAGCCGTTCGACCAGTTCTGCCGTCTCGCCGCCCACCTCGTCGTCGATCGTCACCCGGATCAACTTGCGCGTTTCGGGGTTCATCGTGGTGTCCTTCAAGTCCTTGGCGTCCATTTCGCCCAAGCCCTTGAAGCGTTGCACGTCGATTTTGCCCTTGCCGCCAAGGCCCTTTTCCAGTGCCGCTTCCTTCTCGGCGTCGTCTGAAACATAAAGCCGCCGCGCGCCTTGGGTCAGCCGATACAGCGGCGGGCATGCAAGGTAGAGATGCCCCTTGTCGATCAGGGGGCGCATCTGGGTGAAGAAAAAGGTCATGAGCAAGCTGGAGATATGCGCGCCGTCCACATCGGCGTCAGTCATGATGATGATCTTTTCATAACGCAGATCATCAAGTCGGAACTTGCTGCCAAGCCCCACCCCCAACGCCATGCTGAGGTTGGCGATTTCGGCGTTGTCGCCCATTTTGGCCGAGGCCGCGCCAAGCACGTTCAGGATCTTGCCGCGCAAGGGCAGCAGCGCCTGATTCTTGCGCTCGCGCGCCATTTTGGCGCTGCCCCCGGCGCTGTCGCCTTCGACGATGAAAAGCTCGGTGCCCTCGCGGCTGGCGGATGAACAATCGACCAGCTTGCCCGGTAGCCGCAGTTTTTTGGTTGCGGTCTTGCGCGCGGTTTCCTTTTCGGCCCGCCGCTTCAGCCGCTCTTCGGCGCGCAGCACCAGAAAATCGAGGATCGCACCGGCCGATTTGGTATCGGCCGCCAGCCAGTTGTCGAAATGGTCGCGCACAGCGCCTTCAACCAGCCGTGCGGCTTCGGCGGTGGCGAGGCGGTCTTTGGTCTGACCGACAAACTCGGGCTCGCGGATGAAGGTTGAAACCAGCGCGCAACCGCCGAGCGCCAAATCGTCGCGGGTGATCTCGGCCGCCTTTCGGTTCTTGACCAGTTCGCCGTATGCGCGGATGCCTTTCAGGATCGCGGCCCAAAAGCCTGCCTCATGCGTGCCGCCCTCGGGGGTGGGCACGGTGTTGCAATAGCTTTGGATGAAACCATCGCGCGAGGGCGTCCAGTTGATTGCCCATTCCACCGATCCGGGGACGCCAAACTTTTCGGCAAAACCCACTTTGCCCGCGAAGGGCCGATCGGCGTAGTTGGTGCAGCCCTGAAGCTGCTCGCCCAGATAATCGGCAAGGCCGCCGGGAAAGTGGAACACCGCTTCCATCGGCGTATCCCCATCGGGAATCTCGCATTTCCAGCGGATTTCGACGCCCGAAAAGAGATAGGCCTTCGATCGCACCAGTTTCAGCAGCCGCGCCGGGCGAAAGCGGTTGTGCCCGAAAATCTGTTCGTCGGCGTGAAAACTGACCGTGGTGCCACGACGGTTGGGGGCAGAGCCTATTTTCGCGATCGGCCCCAAAGGTATCCCGCGCGAAAAGCTTTGTTCCCACAGTTCGCGGTTGAGTGCGACCTGCACGACCATGCTGTCGGAAAGCGCATTGACGACGCTGGCCCCAACGCCGTGCAAGCCGCCTGATGTCACGTAGCTGTCGCCCGAAAATTTGCCGCCCGAATGCAGCGTGCACATGATAACCTCAAGTGCGGACTTGCCGGGATACTTGGGGTGTGGGTCAACCGGAATACCACGCCCGTTATCGCGCACCGTTACGGTGTAGTCTGCCGCAAGCTCTACCTCGATGCGGGTCGCATGGCCTGCAACCGCCTCGTCCATCGCATTGTCGAGCACCTCTGCCACCAGATGGTGCAACGCGCGTTCGTCGGTGCCGCCGATATACATGCCGGGGCGCTTGCGCACCGGTTCCAGCCCCTCGAGCACCTCGATCGAGGATGCGTTATAGGTTTCCGGTTGGGCGGAAAGAAGGTCGTCTGCCATGGCACCTGCTCGGGTTTGATTGCCGCATATTGTGGCCGAACCAGCGCGCCGGGGCAATCACTTGATTGCCGCCGGCCTGCGTCGAGTTGGCAGAAATGGCGGTCCCGCGCCTAAAGCCCCCAGACAGCCTGCGCCTTTGCATCCCAGCCGAGCGTCATCTTTTCGCCGTCGGAAAGTAACGGGCGTTGCATCAGCGTCGGGTTTGCCAGCAACTGGGCATCCGCCTCGGCTTCTTTCATCCAGGCATTCAGGCCGCGCCATGTGGTCGAGTTGCGGTTGACAAGGCGGCTGCCAAACTCGGCAAGCAGCGGTGCCCATTCCGCCTCGCTCAGCGGGTCGGCGCGCAGATCGCGGAAGGTGACGGAATAGCCGGCCGCCACCAGCGCCTTTTGCGCCTTTTTGCAGGTATCGCAGGTGGGTATGCCGTAAAGGGTGATTGGGTTGGTCATGCCGGCTCCGCTGTCCGCTTTTCCCACATTGCCTTGAAAGCCGGGCGCGCCTGACAGGCGGCAAGCCAGCCCTTCACGGCGGGAAAGGCATCCATCAACGCCGCGTGGGCCTGCGCGTAGCGCACCATTTCGGCCATGTTGATGTCGGCCACGGTAAAGCGACCGCCCACGACATGCGGCGTCTTGGCCAGATGCGCCTCGAGCACCTTGAAGGGGCGTTGCAGTTTTTGCGTGGCCGCCGCGATCACCGCGCGCCCTGCCTCGGTTGCATCTTCGCCGCGCGCATAGGCATAGGAGATTTCGAGCGCCGGGCCCTCGATCGCGCTTGTGCCGTAAAGCGCCCATTGCTGCATCAGCGCGTCTTCCTGCGCGTCGCTGGGCGCCAGAGTGCCGCCGAACTTGCGCGCGAGGTAGAGGTTGATCGCCAACGATTCGCTCAGCACGAAACCATCGTCGTCGAGCACAGGCACCGCCCCCGCCGGGTTGATCGCCAGAAACGCGGGCGAAGTGGTGTTGAGCGGGGCGTCCTTGGCTGCCGGATCGGGCAGCCGGTAGCCTTGAATCACCGGCACGAAGCGGTAGCTGGCCCCGAGTTCGGCCAGAAGCCAGATGTTGCGCGTCGCGCGCGAGCGATAGATCCCGTAAAGCGTCAGCATGCTGCCCCCTTGTTGCGTGCCATATCCTGAGGCTTCGCGCTGGCAATGAAAAGGGGGCGCGCGCAGTCGAGGCGGCAGCGTTTTGGGCGCAGGTGGCGCGGGGCGCACACGCTCTTGTGCGCTGCGGCGTCCGCCGCCATATTCGCGCTTCAGTACGGGGGGGGTAGGTAATGAGTAGCGGTTGGAACCAGAGGTTTTCGGGCGAGGGTTATTACTACGGCACCGCCCCGGCCGATTTCGTGGTGCGGCAGGCGGCGCGGCTAGATGCGGGCGCGCGGGTTCTTTCAGTGGCCGAAGGCGAAGGGCGCAATGCCATCTATCTTGCCCGGCAAGGGTTTGACGTTACCGCGTTTGACGGATCTGACGTGGCGCTGGCCAAAGCGCGGGCGCTGGCTGCGGGGCAGGAACCTGCGCCCGAGTTTCACCTTTGCCGCGCTGAAGACTGGCGCTGGCAGGCCGGGGCCTATGACGCGGTTTTCGCGGTATTCACCCAGTTCGCGCCGCCAGCGCTGCGCGCGGTAATATTTGAGGGTATCGCCACCACTTTGCGGCCGGGTGGTTTAGTGCTGCTGCACGGTTTTGCCACCCGCCAGTCCGAAAACCACAGCGGCGGCCCGCGCGACCCCGCGCATCTTTACACGCTCGATCTGCTCCACGTCGCGTTTGCAGGCTGGCAAATCGAAGAAGAGGCCGACTATGACGCAGAACTGCGCGAAGGTGCGGGCCACTCAGGACG
>NZ_JBFHIA010000106.1:0-10088 GCF_041596715.1 Phaeovulum sp. | reverse complement strand
TCTGCGTCAGACTGCGTGTTGCAGGCAGAAAGTACGACCGCGCTGCCCAAGCAGAGCGTCATCAGAACCGGGTGGCGCATCTTTGTGCGTCCTTTGCTCGTTGCCTCAGATACTGTGCCTCAGGGTCGGGTCAGCAACAGATATTGCCCTTGTCCGGTACTGACCAGCGAAAGTGCCTCGCCGGAGGGATCATACGATGGGTTATCTACCTTTGCGAGCGCGTGTCGCAGATTTTCGCGGATCGAGTCAGTTTGGCCACTATCGAGCGCGTAGGCGGTCTGGAAAACGCGCGCAGCCTCTGGATAGCGGCCTGTTTCCATCAATATGACGCCGAGGTTGTTCCAAGCCGGCACGAAGGTGCCATCTATTGCGATCGCTTGCCGCAGCAGTCTTTCGGCTTGCCCCAAGCGCCCAAGCTGCAAGTTGGCGGAACCGAGTGATGCAATCACATCAACTGTGGCCCCTTGCTCGGACGCGGCCCGCAGATAGGCGTCAAGCGCCAGCTCATACTCGCCAGCAGCCATCAGCCGATGCCCTACTGTCAACCCGTCCACGGCAACGCCGCCAGGCACAAGCCCGGGCGCGTAGGGCGAAGAAGGGTCACGCGCAAAACCGCCCGTCGATTGACAGGCGGTCAGCGCCAGAAGCGCAAGAATAGCGGTGGCAGGGGCGGCTGCGGAAAAAATGTCTGACATCACCTTACATGTTCATGCTCGCGAACGAGGTCAGCATATCGTTTACCGAAGGGCCGACAAGGATGATGAGCAGCGGCGGCACCGTAAACATCATGGTTCCAAGCGTCATTTTGGTTGGAATCTTGTTGGCGGCTTCTTCGGCACGCATCACGCGCTTGTCGCGCATGTCGCCAGCATAGACCCGCAGCGCCTCGGCAATCGAGGTGCCGAAGGTCTGCGACTGGATCATCACGGTCACGAACGAGTTTACGTCCTGCACGCCCGACCGCTCGCCAAAGGCACGCAGCACCTGCGTCTTTTCCTTGCCCGCCTTGATTTCGTAGGCGACCAGCCCGAACTCTTCGGCAAGCGCCGGATATCCGGCCTGCAGTTCTTTCGAAACGCGGATGATGCCTTGGTCAAGCGATTGGCCGGCCTCGACGCAGACCAACAGCAGATCAAGCGCGTCGGGAAAGCCGTTCTGGATTTCCTGCTGCCGCGTCTGCACCCGCCGCTCGACCCAGTATTTCGGCAAATAGTAGCCCGCGCCGCCCGGCAGCAGAACCGACATGATCATCTTCGTGGTCGATACTTCACCGCCCTGCGCCGCGTAGAATGCGTAAACCACGCCCAGAAACAACATGCTCAGCCCCAGCCCGAACTGGATGGCGTGGAAGGTGCGCACGGCGTTGGGGCTGCGATAGCCCGCGCGGGTCATCTTGAGGCGCGCGTCGCTCATTTCGACTTCGCTTTGCGGCTCTAGGAAGCCTGCAAACTTTTCCAGCTTGTCCTTGCCGCTACCAAGCCGCAGCGCTTGCTGCTGATCGCTACCCGAACGCGCCGCGCTGGCGCGCGCGGCCTCGCGCAGCTTGTCGAGCGGATCGACGTTTTTGCGCAGGAACATGGGCAGCACCGAGAGCACTAGCAAAAGCCCCAGCGCGGCCAGCGCAATGACCGGGCCCAGCGGGCCCAAGGTGTCTGTCAGCATCTGCGAGAGTGGCGCGAAGAACTGCATGGCGGGCCCCTTAAACCTTGATGTTCGTCATCACCTTCATGAAGAGCATGTTGATGCCCAAAAGCACGAAGACGATGATTGCGGCAGGAACGAAAGCCGAGGTTTCCTTTACGCCGTCGTAATAGTCTGGCGCGGCCACCTGGATGATCAGCAATACGCCAAGCGGAAAGCCCGACAGGAACTTGCCCGACCATTTCGCTTCGGCGGTGATCGCTTTCACGCGGCGGAACAGCCGGAACCGCGCCCGGATAACCTTGGAAAGCCCTTCAAGGATTTCCGCAAGGTTACCACCTGAGCTTTGCTGAATGGTCACGGCAACAGCCAGAAAGCGAAGGTCTTGCATATCCACGCGTTCCGCCAGATCACTCAGCGATTCCGCGACGTTACGGCCATAAGCCGCCTCGTCCGCGATCATCCCGAACTCTGATCCGAGCGGGTCTGCGACTTCCTTGGCGACAATCTGGATGGCCGAGGTAAACGGGTGTCCCACCCGAAGCGAGCGCACCATCAGCTCGATCGCGTCTGGCAACTGCTCTTCGATCATTGCAAGCCGCTTGTTGGCTTTGCCCGAAACCCAGAGGTAAACAGCGCCCACCCCCATTGCCACGGCCAACGCGACGCGCACCGGTGCTGCGGCATCGGTCCCGATCGTCAGGCCAAGGTAGGCCACCACAACCAGCAATGCCATGACCCCGATCAGCGCCTTCGGTGAAAAGGCGATATTCGCCTTTTGCGCCTTTTCGGCCAGCAGCGAATAGAGCGGAATGCCCTTGGAGTTGCGGTGCTGCGAAATCTCGCGGCGCAGCTGTTCCAGCACGGCTTCGCGCCGCCCGCCCTTTTCCAGCAGTTCCAACCGTCGGTTGACGCGGCTGTTGAGCGAGATCGACTTGCCGAAGACCAGCAGGTAGATGCCTTCGACCAAAAGCAGAACTGCAACGAAGATGATGCCATAGATGATCGGTGTCGGGCTGATGATCATGGTCAGTTCCCCACGGGTTCGTAGATCGAGGCCGGCAGATCATAGCCCCATTGCTTGAAGCGGTCAGAAAAGTGCGAGCGCACGCCGGTCGCGGTGAAGCGCCCGATAATCATGCCGTCAGGCGCAAGGCCAAGCCGTTCGTAGCGGAAGATTTCCTGCATCGAGATCACTTCGCCTTCCATGCCCGTCACCTCGGTGATCGAGGTCATGCGGCGCGAGCCGTCTTGCAGGCGGCTGGCCTGCACGATCAGGTTGACCGCACTGGCGATCTGGCTGCGCACGGCCTTGATCGGCATTTCGATACCCGACATGGCGATCATGTTTTCCAGTCGGCTGACCGCGTCGCGCGCCGAGTTGGCGTGGATCGTGGTCATCGAGCCGTCGTGGCCGGTGTTCATGGCCTGCAACATGTCGATCACTTCCTCGCCGCGGGTTTCGCCGACGATGATGCGGTCGGGCCGCATCCGCAGTGCGTTGCGCAAGCAGTCACGCTGGGTCACGGCACCGCGGCCTTCAACGTTTGGCGGGCGGCTTTCCATACGGCCGACGTGCACCTGTTGCAGCTGTAGTTCGGCGGTGTCTTCGATCGTCAGAATCCGCTCGGTATTGTCGATAAACGACGACAGCGCGTTCAAGGTGGTTGTCTTGCCCGAGCCGGTGCCGCCTGAAACGATGATGTTCAACCGGGTCGAAACCGCCGCTTGCAAATAGGCGGCCATTTCTTCGGTAAAAGCACCGAAGCGGACCAGATCATCAACGCCCAGCTTGTCTTTTTTGAATTTCCGGATCGAGACCAGACTGCCATCCACCGCCACCGGCGGCACCATGGCGTTGAAACGCGAACCGTCTGCAAGACGCGCGTCGACATAGGGGTTCGATTCATCGACCCGCCGACCCACCGCAGAAACGATCTTGTCGATGATCCGCAGCAGGTGCTTTTCGTCTTTGAAGGTGGTGTCGGTCAGCGTCAGCTTACCGCTGCGTTCCACAAAGATCTGATGCGGCCCGTTGACGAGAATATCGTTGACAGTGTCGTCTTTCAGCAAAGGTTCCAGCGGGCCAAGGCCCATGACCTCGTCATAAAGCTCTTGGTTCAGGATCGAGCGTTCGCTGCCATTCAGAACCACAGACATTTCGCCCAAGGCTTCCGCGACGATCGCGGAAATCTCGGCGCGCAGATCGGCTTCGGGTGCGCTTTCAAGTGCTGCGAGATTGAGGTTATCGAGCAGCCGCTTGTGCAGCTCTACCTTCAACTCGCCCATCCGCTCCTTGCGCTTGCGTTCCTTGTCTTGCACCGCAGCGGCGGCCACATCTTGCACGGGCTGTGCGCGGCGTTGCGAAATGCTGACCGCCGGGGCGGCCGGGCCCACGCTTTGGGTGCTGACCGGTGCCTTCGGTGCCGTCGGGGCTGCTGGTTTTTTATAGCGCGAAAACATTGGGTCCGTCCTTAATTGCGGCCAGTCTCGGCTGCGAGGTTCAGATCAAACAGCGATTTCGCAAGCTTTTGGATTTCCTTGCGCAGCGGTGCCTTTGCGGCGGTTTCTGCAAGCGGCAGACCGTGGTCGTTGG
Organism: Phaeovulum sp.; assembly: GCF_041596715.1. Classification (GTDB taxonomy): domain Bacteria; phylum Pseudomonadota; class Alphaproteobacteria; order Rhodobacterales; family Rhodobacteraceae; genus UBA6213. The sequence goes on along the minus strand of NZ_JBFHIA010000106.1, from coordinate 5,851 downwards.
ACTGAGTTACCTGTTTGCCGCCATCGGGAAGCTGTACTTCGATCGCGATATCAAGGCTTTCGGCCATCCGCCGGACCCGGCTTTTGCCGGTAAGGTCGGTAAAGCGCGGCGCACGGTTAAGCACGAAGCGCAGCTTTTCGGCCGGCAACCCCTCGGACTTCAGCGCCCGGATCATGCGCAGCGCGTTTTGCGCCGAACGCATGTCGAGCTCGATCAGCGCGAAATAGACATGCGATTGTGCCAGCACGGTTTCGGTCCAGCTGACCACCGTGCTCGGCATGTCGATCACCACGAAGTCGAAATTGGCTCGCGCCATTTCGATCAGGCGCTGCACGTCTTCGCTGTTCACGATGTCGAGCGGCAGCATATCGGCGGGCGCTGTCAGGACGTGCAGGCGATCATTGAAGGTGCTCAACGCCTGGCTGAAGCTATCGCCATCCATATGTGCGGTATCGGAAAGCAGTTCGAAAACGGCCTCGCGGCGCGGCAGGTCAAGATAGGTCGATGCCGAGCCATACTGAAAATCAAAGTCGAGCAGGCACACACGCGGCGGCGACTTTTTGGAAATGGATGCCAGTTCCCACGCGAGGTTGACCGCAAAGGTGGTGGCGCCGGTGCCACCCGCCAGCCCGTGCACAGGCAGGATGACGCCATCCTTGCCGCCGGTCGCCTTGAAGGTCGAGGGTGCCGCGTTCGGGTCTGGTTCGGCAGCGCCGACTATGGGCGAGGGGCTCTTGCCCAACCGCTCGATCGCATCGTGCAGCGCGCGTTCGGGTAGCGGATAGGGCACGAAATCGTCGGCTCCAAGGCGCAACAGCTGGTGCAGCGCGATCGGGCTGATTTCTTCGGCAATCAGGATCACATGCACGCCGCGCTCACGCGCCGTGGTGATGATGCCCGAGATGCGCGCCAGGTCGTCCTCGTCCTCGCTGTCCACCGCGATTGCGATAAAGCGTAGCTGCACCGCGTCGGGTTGGTTGAGAAACAGGACGGCGTCCTGAAAGCTGAGGTCACCCCAGCTTTCGCCCATTTCGGCTTCCATGTCTTCGATCAGAAGGTCGAAGTTTGCTACATCGCGTGAAACCGTGCAGGCCAGAATTGGGGCGGCCTCGGTCTTCAAGACTGTCGCTGCGCTGCTCATTGCCTGCCATCCTCTTGTCCGCGGGGACCGAGGGCGATGCTAGCGCATTGGTTTGGCTGCATTATACTTTTCATCGCACACATACCCCAGCACGACTCATGCGTCGTGCAACTGCTACTTCTGAAGGCTAAACTCGCCTCCAATCTTGGCCACAATGGGGCTAAAGAAGCGTAATTGTGCGGTTTTGCGCGATTATCGAAACGATAAGGCGGCCTTTGTTTGCAAAGGCCGCCCCCATAAGATGCAATCGTGGCGCTTTGACGTCAGTTGTCGCTGCCGACGGTGTTGTTCTGGCCGCTCGTGTGCGCCCATTGTGCGGCCGCCACATAGTCGCGGAATACGACCTCGGCGTATTTGCCGTTCAGGATGGTCGGGTGATTGCTGACGAAACCCGAAACCTCGGTCACTGTGCGCCGGTTCCGCACGTCTTCCGATTCGGTATAGATCAGCGGGCGGGTTTCGCCGTAGCTGACCATGGCCTCAAGCCGCGAGCGCGAAATACCCTGCGAGACGAGGAAGCTGACCACCGCCTGCGCGCGCCTTAGCCCCAGCGACTGGTTGTAGGCGTTGGTACCCACAAGGTCGGTATGGCCATACACGCGGAAGCGCACTTCCGGGAATTGCCGGATCCAGTCGGCTTGTTGGGCAAGCGTGCGCTGCGCCGCACCGTCTAGCACCGACGAGTTGAACGCAAAGTTCACAGTGGTCGGCACCTGCGCCGTGAAGCGCTGGTTGAGATTTATCGTGTAATCGCGATCACCCGACTGGATCAAAGTGTTGTTCATCGTCGAGTTGCCGAAATCGGCGGTATCAAGTTCGGATCCTGCTTCGCCGAAAAACGTTCCGTTGCGTTCGCAGGCACCAAGGCCGACTGCGCACAAAAGCATGACGGCAAGTTTGAGCTTCGCCTGCATCGCCTACTCCATCACATAGCCGTAAGAACCCGAAAAGTCTTGCCGTGCAACCTCGGCGGCAGCACCGGTGTTCGGGGTCTGCGTCGAAGTTTTGCCGTACAGGAACAACTGGTTCTCGGTCGGCGGACGCACGCGGTCAGTAGGCAGCGCAAGCGCCTCGCCACGTGTCGGCGTGACCAGATGCGGTGTAACGATGATCACCAGTTCGGACTGGTTCCGCTCGAACGAGGCAGAGCGGAACAGCAGCCCCAGCACAGGAACATCGCCTAGCCACGGGATCTGCGTGCTCACATCGTTGAAATCGTCTTGCAGCAACCCTGCGATGGCAAAACTTTCGCCGTCGCGCATTTCCACGGTGGTCTGCGCATCGCGCCGCTTGAAGGCGCTGATGGTAAATCCGCTGTCGTTGACCAAGGTCTGCGTGGTGTCGATGGCCGACACCGCCGCCGTGATTTCAAGGTTGATGATGTCGCCATCGATAACCCGCGGAACAAACGAAAGCTCTACCCCGAAAGGCTTGTATTCGATGGCAACCCCGTCAGAAGACGAAACCGGGATCGGGTATTCGCCACCAGCAAGGAATCGTGCCTCTTGGCCCGAAAGCGCGGTCAGGTTCGGTTCCGCAAGCGTGCGCACCATGCCCTTGGCCTCAAGCGCTTCAAGCATCGCGGCCAGCGTGATGTCGCCCATCGTCACCGTGGCACCGATGCCGCCAAAGCTGTCTGTCGCAAGCGATGGCGTTTCGCCCGCAAAAAGCGAGGCCAGCGCACCGGTGTTGCCCGCGCTGACGGCTAGCGAGGCCTCGTTGCCAGGGCCCGAAAGGCCGAACGAGGCGCCGAGGCTTTTGGAAACCGAGCGCTGCATTTCTGCAAAGCGGACCTTCAGCATGACCTGCTGCGTGCCACCAACGCTCATCAGGTTGGAAACCCGGTCTGGCGCGTAACGCTGCGCCAGTTCCAGCGCGCGATCCAACTTGGCGATAGACGAGACTGTGCCCGAAAGCACGATACCGTCATTTGCGGTGCGCACTTCGATAGGCTCGCCCGGCAGGATCTGCTGTAGGCGCTCCTTGAACTCTGCGATGTCAGGGGTGACCTGCACCTCTACGTTCGAGATCAGGCTGCCGTCAGCGCCGAGGATCGTCATCGTGGTGCGCCCGGGCGTCTTGCCAAGCACATAGATGGTGCGATCCGACAGCGTTGTAATATCGGCGATACCTGGGTTGGCAATCGACAATTCCGCAAAGGGAACGTCGCTTTCCACCACGACCGCGCGGTTCATTGGCACCGCAAGCGTTTCGGCAACCGCGCTTGAAAGCACTCGCAGCGCCTGCGCATGAGCTGGCGCAATCATTCCGGCGCCAAGCGCCGTGCCTAGGGCCAACGCCCTGAAAAGAACACGCAATTTCATTGTGATCCTGCCTCTCCGATCACGCTGCACGACGGGTCTAGCGCCCGTTTCCCGGGTCTCGATCGCCCGAATTGATATGCAGAATGCGCGAAATGCCAATAATTTGCAAGAATCAACATCTTGCGAGGCATTTTAAGTTGAATTGGTGCAAATGCGTGACGCGGGGGCATCACTGCCCCCGCGTTTTCAGGCCGCAAAAAACGGCGATCAGTTCGTGCACGGGATCTCGACCAGCACCAATTCGCCTGCCTTGCGCGAGCGGATCGTGCAGACCTTTGCGGCTTCCACGGCAACGGCTTCTTCTTCGGAGATGCCCAGAAGCGAATTGCGGTCAACCTCGATGGCGCCGACTTCCATGGTGTCGTTGTTGCCCACCAGCGATAGCGTCAACCGCCCCGTCGCTTGCGCCAACGTCAGCGATGCCACTTGGCTGGGGCTGACCTCGGCGGTCACTGTGCGCGCGATCTTGGTTTCTTCCGAACGGTCCGCATCGGCGCTTTGGTCGATGGCGATCAGCCTCAGGTTGGCCTCGATCAGCTTGGTCACTTCGCGCTGGCCGGATTGGCCGTACCAGTAGACATCGACCAAATCGCCGGGGCGCAGAAAGCCCGAGACACCGCTGGCGATATCGACGTTGATGGTGAAGGCGCGCATGTTGGGGGCAAGGTTCGCCATGATCCCGGCATCGACGCCCGGCGCGGTGATCTTGCTCGCCAGCAGCGGCTCATAGGCTTCAAAGCTGCGCAGCGCGGCGCGCGGGCGGGTTTCGCCGTCGTAGAATACGGTCGCAAAGGCCGGGTCAGTGCCCATCGGTACGGAAATCGCGTTGAAGATGCCTTCAGGCGTCTTGCCGGCCTGAACGCCGATCACTTCAAGATCCGCCTGGCTGAAACGTTCACCGTATTTCAGCGCGCGTTTGACCACGACCACCCGCACCAGCTCTGGTGCGCGTGCCTGTGCCGCCAAAAGCGCGTCACGCTCTGACTGCGCCTGTGCGATGTAACCTTGCGCCATATAGACAGCAACGCCTGCAAGCGCGACGCCCACCAGCAACACCAAGCCATAAACCATACGCATGCGATACCCTTTCCTGTCGTACATGCCCCCCCGCAGGGGCGCTTTACCCGGCCATAATGCATTCCGATTGTGGCCTGATCGTGGCCAATCGTTGCAAAACTTCGTGCATCGTTGCGAAATACGCTAACAGATCAGAACGCCGTCTTGATCTCTTGCTTGTCCATAAACTCAACGATGTTGTTGTTTGCGGTGCCGATCTCGCTCCAGAGAATGGCGGTCACGGCCATGCCGAAACCTGAGACAACGGCAGTCAATACCACCCAGTCAACGGTCACTGCACCGTCTTCACGGCGGGCCAGGGTGCGGAGAAACTTGAAGAAACGCATGGCGCTCGACCTCATATCTATGTTGACGTGGCATCGACCGGGTGCCGGACGCGCCTCCACATTAAGTTTGCATCGGTTGGGGGCGACTTTGAGGCGCTTTCGGGAAATCTTTTCGGCAAGGCCCAAGCAATTGCCACCAAAAGAAAAGCCGCGCCCAGAGGCGCGGCTTTCGGAGCTGGTAGACAGTAGATCAGAACGAGGTCGAGATATCGGCGCCCGAAAGGTGGGCAGCGATTTTACCAGTCAGTGCTTCAGTCCCGCCCGACACCATGGCGAGCGCGGCAGCGCCCAGGCCAACAACGGCAGCGGTCAGCACAACCCAGTCAACAGTCACAGCGCCATCTTCTTGAGCGCGGAAAGACTTCAGCATCTTGAACATTTTCATCTGTAGCTCCTTGGTTCGACTATCTCCGCGTCCCGGCGTCACAGGCTGTCTCTGACCTCGCCTCGTCCGTCGCGGTATGGGTAAGTTTTGCTTGTGAAACGTGGCAAGTTCTTGGCATGGCGCGTACAATTTCGGGGTATTTTCGCTTATTCCCCGGCAGGCGTGCCTTTCCACAACGACGCCCCAAAGCATTAAGACCGCGCCTTTTCGGGCGCGGTCTTAAACGATCTCATGAAAAGCGGTCGATCAGAACGAGGTCGCGATCGTCGCGCCCGAAAGATGGGTAGCGATTTTGCCAGTCAGTGCTTCAGTCCCGCCCGACACCATGGCCAGCGCGGCAGCGCCCAGGCCAACAACGGCAGCGGTTAGCACAACCCAGTCAACAGTCACAGCGCCATCTTCTTGAGCGCGGAAAGACTTCAGCATTTTGAACATTTTCATCGTATAGCTCCTTGGCCCTGGTTAACTCCGCGCCCCGGCGTCTTCGACCTGTTGCATCTGGTCTCGTCCGTCGCGGTATGGGTTTGTTTTCGCTTTGAATCGTGGCTTGAATTTGGCGGCGATGGTTCTTTTTCAGGAAGCCCCGGATCTTTGGCTG
>NZ_JBFHIA010000105.1:0-10110 GCF_041596715.1 Phaeovulum sp. | reverse complement strand
TTTGGGCTTTCGGCATCAATCGTCGCGGTGAACCCGCTCACGGCGTTCGTGACGCTCCTGTGCCTCGAGCGTCAATGTGGCAATCGGGCGCGCGTCGAGGCGCTTCAGGCTGATTGGCTCGCCCGTAAGTTCGCAAAAGCCATATTCGCCGTTGTCGATCCGCCGGATTGCCGCGTCGATCTTGCTGACCAGCTTGCGCTGACGATCGCGTGTACGCAGCTCTAGTGCACGATCAGTTTCTTCGCTGGCGCGGTCTGCAAGGTCGGGCACATTGCGGCCCGATTCCGCAAGACCCTCTAGCGTTTCGGCCGATTGTTCGATCAACTCGGCTTTCCACGCCAGAAGTTTGCGCCGGAAATATTCCAGCTGCCGGGGATTCATGAACGGCTCGCTTTCAGCGGGCTTGTAGTTCTCCGGCAAAAAAGACTCGGATTTCATAGCTCCTGCCCTTCGCGTAACAGGTTGCACAATGCTATCAGGCTTCGTCATGCACCCCTCCTGCTGGGCGACCCAATACCTGATGCCGCAGGCGATGTCACGCCCCCGTTTAGCGCGCCGAGTGCGCTTGTCTGTCATCACGAGGCAAGGTAATCTCGCATCCGCAGAAAAACCCGCAAAGGCGTGAGTGCGCATGACATTTGGTTCGACCGCAAGCTATATCGCACCGGCCGACCTGAGCCTGGCGGTGAATGCCGCCGTTCAACTGCAACGCCCGTTGCTGGTCAAGGGCGAACCCGGCACCGGCAAGACCGAACTTGCGCGCGAGGTCGCGGCAAGCCTTGGGTTGCCGTTGATCGAATGGCACATCAAATCGACAACGAAAGCCGCGCAGGGGTTATACGAATACGATGCCGTCAGCCGCTTGCGCGACAGCCAGTTGGGCGATGCGCGCGTGTCGGATATTGGCAACTACATCCGCAAGGGCAAGCTGTGGCAGGCGTTCGAGGCACCGGGCCGGGTGGTGCTGTTGATCGACGAGATCGACAAGGCCGATATCGAGTTTCCCAACGATCTGTTGCAAGAACTCGACCGGATGGAGTTTCACGTCTACGAAACCGGCCAGACCGTCCGCGCGGCAGAGCGCCCGGTGGTCATCATCACATCGAACAATGAAAAGGAATTGCCCGACGCCTTTCTGCGCCGCTGCTTTTTCCACTATATCCGCTTTCCTGATTTCGAGACCCTGCGCGCCATCGTCGAGGTGCATTTTCCCGATATCAAGGACGCTTTGCTGACCACGGCATTGACGCAGTTCTACGAATTGCGCGAAACGCCGGGGCTGAAGAAAAAGCCCTCCACCTCGGAGGTGCTGGACTGGTTGAAACTGCTGCTGGCCGACGATCTCGCGCCCGAAGACCTTGCGCGTGATCCGGCCAGCATGTTGCCCCGCCTGCATGGCGCGCTGTTGAAAAACGAACAGGACGTGGCACTGTTCGAGCGCCTCGCCTTTATCGCGCGGGCCCGAAAGTAGGTGCGCGGCCTTTGATCATGCAAAGCCGCAGCAAGGCGACGACGGCGCATCCCGCGCCGCAGATAATTTTGCGCATCTTGCGCCCCGAATAACGGAGTACGACATGACCCTACCACTGAGCGGCATCACCGTGGTCGATCTCACGCATGTGCTCGCAGGACCATTCTGTTCCTCGCAGTTGCAAGAACTTGGCGCGCGGGTGATCAAGGTCGAGCGGCCCGGCCTTGGCGACGACACCCGCGCCTTTCCGCCCTTTGTGGATGGCTTCAGCGCCTATTTCGCGGGCCTCAACCACGGCAAGCAGTCGATCGCGCTTGATCTTTCGACGCCCGAAGACCGGCGCATCTTCGAGGCGCTTCTTGATCAAGCCGATGTGGTGTTGGAAAACTTCCGCCCCGGCGTGATGGAAAAGCTCGGCTACGGTTGGGACACGCTGCACGCCAGCCGCCCGAAGCTGATCTATGGCGTGGTTTCCGGTTTTGGCCATACCGGGCCCGAGGCTGGCAAGCCCGCCTATGACATGGTTGTGCAGGCGCGCGGCGGGGTGATGAGCATCACCGGCGAGAAAGACCGCGACCCGGTGCGCGTGGGCGCAAGTATCGGTGACATTGTGGCGGGCATGTATCTGGTGCAGGGGGTGCTTGCGGCGCTGATCACGCGGGCGCAAACCGGGCGCGGGCAAAAGATCGACATTGCCATGCTGGATGCGCAAATCGCCATTTTGGAACATGCGGTGGCGCTGACCACCGCGACCGGCGTTCCGCCGGGCCGCTCGGGCGGGCGTCACCCGACGATCACGCCGTTTGAAACTTTCCACGCGGAAGACGGCCTGTTCGTGATTGCGGCGGGGAACGATTCGCTTTTCGCCAAGCTTTGCACGGCGCTGCGTTTGGGGCCGCTCTACGAAGACCCGCGCTTTGCCACGAACCCGGCGCGATGCGAAAACGCTCGGCTGCTGAAACGGCTGATCGAGGCCATCACCATCGAGCAACCGCGCAAGCACTGGATCGCGGTGCTGGAAGCGGCGGGCGTGCCCACCGGCCCGATTCAGAACGTGGCCGAGGCGCTTGCGGACCCGCAGCTATTGTCGCGCAATATGCTTGTCGATATCGAGCCTGCCCCCGGACGCCCGAAGTTTCAATGCGCAGGCAACCCGATCAAGATGACCGAATTGCCCGAGCACAAGACCCGCCCACCCGCGCCGCTGCTGGATGGCGACCGGCAGGCGGTGCTCGACTGGCTGGGCATGGCTGACGCAACTGTTGGCTGAGGCGTCGCGCGCCGCCCTTGCGTCGGGCTCTGTGCGCCCTACAAAGGGGCGCGCCGCAAGGGAGTCTGCGATGTCCAAAACCGTTCAGGTGATCTTTACCCCCTCGGGCAAGCGTGGGGCAGTTGCGGCTGGCACCACGGTGCTTGCCGCCGCGCGCGCACTTGGCGTTGACCTTGATTCGGTCTGCGGCGGGCGCGGCATCTGTTCGAAATGCCAGATCAGCCCGGCCTTTGGCAGCTTTGCCAAGCACGGTCTGACATCATCGCCTGACGCGCTTTCAATGCGCAACGCGGTCGAGGATCGGTATGACAACCTGCGCGGGCTGGCCCCCGGTCGGCGGCTTGGCTGTCAGGCGCAGATATTGGGCGATGTGGTGCTGGACGTGCCGCCCGAAAGCCAGTTGCACCGCCAGGTGATCCGCAAGTCGGCGACCGAGCGGGTGATGGTGATGGACCCGGCGACGCGGCTTTACTATCTGGAAGTGACCGAACCCGATATGCACGCGCCCTCTGGCGATTTCGAGCGACTGGCAGAGGCGCTAGAAAGCCAATGGAAAATCAGCGGCTTGCGCGCCGACCTTGAGGTTCTGCGCGAGCTTCAGCCGGTGCTGCGCAAGGGCGGATGGAAGGTAACCGCCGCCGTCAACAGCGATGGCACGGGCCCGGCGCGGCTGATCGGGCTTTGGCCCGGCTACCGCGAAGCGCCGCTATTGGGACTTGCCATTGATCTGGGTTCCACCACCATCGCGGGGCATCTTGTGGCGCTGGACGATGGGCGGGTGTTGGCCTCTTCGGGGTTGATGAACCCGCAGATCCGTTTTGGTGAAGACCTGATGAGCCGCGTCAGCTACGCGATGATGAACCCCGGCGGTGATGTCGAAATGACCGCCGCGGTGCGCGCGGCCTTGGGGGCGCTGGCCGAAACGCTGGCGACCGAAGCGGGCCTGCCCGCCACCGACATCGTCGAGGCGGTGATCGTGGGCAACCCGGTCATGCACCACCTATTGTTGGGCATCGACCCGGTGGAACTTGGCCAAGCACCCTTTGCGCTGGCCTCGTCAGAGGCGCAGAACCTTGCGGCCTCGGCGCTGGGGCTGACCACCATCGCCCCTGCCGCGCGCGCCTATATCTTGCCGCTGATCGCAGGCCACGTGGGTGCCGATTGCGCGGCGGTGGCGCTTTCCGAAGCGCCAGAGGCGCGCGACGAGCTGTCGCTGATTGTCGATGTGGGCACCAACGCCGAGATATTGCTTGGCAATTCCAGCCGCGTTCTGGCTTGTTCATCGCCTACCGGCCCTGCCTTTGAAGGCGCGCAAATCAGCGCCGGCCAGCGCGCCGCCCCCGGCGCTATCGAACGGGTGGAGATTGATCCGGCCACGCGCAAGCCGCGTTTCAAGGTGGTTGGCTGTGACCTTTGGTCCGATGACCCCGGCTTTGCCGAAGCCACGGCGGGCACCGGTGTGACCGGGATCTGCGGTTCTGGCATCATCGAGGCGGTGGCCGAAATGCGCATGGCGGGGCTGCTTGATGCCTCTGGCCTGATCGGCAGCGCCGAGCAGACCGGCACCGCACGGTCTGAGCCGACGGGGCGCACACATTCCTATCTTGTGTATGATGGCAGGGCATCGGGCGGGCCGCGCATCTGCGTAACACAGGGCGATATTCGCGCCATCCAGCTTGCCAAATCAGCGCTTTACGCGGGCGCGCGGCTTTTGATGGATGAGATGGGCGTGGACCGGGTAGACCGGGTGGTGCTGGCCGGTGCCTTTGGTGCGCATATCAGCCCCAAACACGCACTGGTGCTGGGCATGGTGCCCGATGCGCCGCTGGCGCAGATTACTTCGGCGGGCAATGCCGCGGGCACGGGGGCGCGGATGGCGCTATGCTCGCTTGCCGCGCGCCGCGCGATCGAGGAGCAGGTGCGCCGCATCACCAAGGTTGAAACCGCAATCGAGCCGCGCTTTCAGGAGCACTTCGTGGCCGCCAATGCGATACCGCACGCGACAGCGCCCTACCCGGAGTTGGCCAAGATCGTGACGCTGCCCAACCCCTCGTTCAACAGCGCGGCTTCAGACCCGAACCGCCGCCGTCGCCGCTAGTGGCACAGCGCATGGCAAAGCCCAGGCAATTCCGGAGCGCCCTTTGACCCGCTGGCTGTTTCTGCCCTGCTCGACCCGCGCCGGGGGCAATACCCTTGCGCTGGCGCGTGCTGCCGCGGCGCATCTGCCTGCGGGTGCCGAGGCTGAATGGTTCGATCTGGCAGCGCCACCCCTGCCCCGATTTGCCGATTTGCGCGCCTGCGGCGGGCATGAAGCCCCCGTTGGCCGTTTGGCCGAATTGGCCCGCGCCACGCTGGAGGCGGATGAATTGGTGATTGCCTCGCCCATCTACTGGTACGGCCTTGCCGGGCCGGGGCACGAAATGCTCGACCATTGGTCGGGCTGGTTCGAGGTGCCAGGCATGGAGTTTGCCGCACAGATGCGGGGCAAGCGGCTTTGGCTGATCTCGGTACGCGCTGATGCCACGCCCGGCGCGCAAGCCCCGCTGGAGGATGCGCTGCGCCGCACCGCGCAATGGATGGGGATGCGCTTTGGCGGCGCACTGCACGGGGTTGGCGATGCGCCGGGCGATGTGCTGAACGATACCGAGGCACTTGCGCAAGCGCGCCGGTTTTTCACCACGCCCGAAGCCTGAGCCGCTTGACGCGCGGCGCGCGCTGGCATACCTCAGGCGCGTTGCGGGTGTAGCTCAATGGTAGAGCAGAAGCTTCCCAAGCTTACGACGAGGGTTCGATTCCCTTCACCCGCTCCATCCCTTTCACCAAGCCCCCCTAGCCCCCCGCCACGCCTTGCGCTAAGGCGGGATCGGATATTTCGAGGAGAAGAGCATGACCCCTATCAAGCGGATCGATTGCGGCGCGCGCATGAGCGACGCGGTCATTCACAACGGTATTGTCTATCTTTCAGGCCAAGTCGGGGCCGAGGGCGAGAGCATCGAGGCGCAGACGCGCGCGGTGCTGGCCAGTATCGATGCGCTGCTTGCCAAGGCCGGAACCGACAAGACCCGGCTTTTGACCGCGCAGATCTGGCTGGCCGATATGGCCGATTTCGCCGGTATGAACCCGGTCTGGGAAGCCTGGGTCAGCGCCGGTAACTGCCCGACCCGCGCCACGGGCGAATCGCGGCTGGCAGCGCCGGGCTACAAAGTCGAAGTGATCGTGACCGCCGCCTTGCCCTGAGGCAAATCAGACCGCGCCTGCGCCCTCGGCGGCGAAGGCGCGGATCCGCGCGACCATCGCGTTGAGGCCGTTCGAGCGTTGCCCTGAAAGGTGACCCTCCAACCCCAACCGCGCCAGTTCGGCGCTGGCGTCAACGCGCGCGGCCTCGGCCAGCGGCAGCCCTGAATACAGCGCATGCAGCACCGCAATCAGACCGCGCACGATCAGCGCATCGCTTTCACCCTGAAAATCAAAGCGCGCGGCCGGGCCTTGCCCATCAATGCGCGGCAAAAGCCAGACTTGGCTGGCACAACCATCCACCTTGATCGCGGGCACGCGCAGCGCGGGGTCCATTGGCGGCATGGCGCGGCCAAGTTCGATCAGGTGGCGGTAGCGCTCTTCCCAGTCATCAAGGAAGGCGAAGGTCTCGGCAATATCCTCAAACGCGGGGCTGGCCATCACTGTCTCCGATATCTGATACTTCACCTAAGGTGCGATCACGCCAAGGTCCAGTAGCGGCCTTTTCAAACCGCGCGCTTTGGGCTACCCAAGGCTTGCAGCCGTGCCATCGGCCTGCGTGACGCCGGGGGACCAGATGAAATCGCCAATCGTCGTTGTTCTGACGCTTTCGCTGGCGCTTGCCGGATGTTCAGGCGTGCGCGAAAGCCGACTCAACCCGTTCAACTGGTTTGGCCGCTCGCAGCAGGCCGAAGCGGTGACGCTGGCGCCCGAGGGGGGCTATGGCGCCTCGGCCATTGACCGGCGGGTTCTGGTTGAACAAGTCACCAGCCTTGAGATTCGCCGCACGCCCGAGGGCGCGATCATCTCGGCGGCGGGGGTGCCGCCGACGCAAGGGTGGTGGGATGCGGAACTGGTGGCCGAAAACGGTGGCGAGCCCGTGGGTGGCACGCTGACCTATCGCTTCGTGGTGGCCGAACCCGTGCCCGGCACCGCAGTGGCAAGCCGCGTGCTGACGCCCGTGTCGCGTGAAGTTACGGCAGGCGCATTCCTTTCCAACATCGCGTTGGGTGATGTGCGCCGCGTGGTGGTGACTGGCGCGCTCAATTCACGCACGATCAGCCGCTAAAGGCTGCGCGGGCGGCCCAAGGGCCCATCCGGGCCGGGGCCCGGATTGCCTGTTCAGACCGGCACCACATGCACCGAATTGCCGCGCGCAGACAGCGCGATTTCGCCGCGCGCAAGGCGCAGCGCGTCTTCGCCAAATACCTCGCGCCGCCAGCCGTGCAGGGCAACGCAATCGGTCTGTCCGGCGGCGATGGCATCGAGATCGGCCGAGGTCGCGATCAGCTTGGCTGCAACACCCGCCTCCTCGGACTTGGCCTTGAGCAGCACGCGCAGCAAATCGGCCAGCGCCGTCGAAATTTGCACCTGATCGCGCGCGTCTTGAATCTTCGGGAAATCTTCAGGCTTCACCTCTAGCCCCGCCTTCACCGCCGCAAGAATACCCTCGGCAATATCGCCGCGCCGTGCCTCGCGCAGCAGCAAGCGCGAGCCGCCGAGTTCTTCGAGGCTGGTCGGGCGAGTCGAGGCGAGTTCGAGCAGCACATCATCCTTGAAAACGCGCGAGCGCGGCACATTGCGCGCCTGTGCATAGGCTTCGCGGAATTGCGCGAGTTCGCGCACCACCGCCATGAAGCGCCCCGAGGTCGAGCGGGTCTTGACCCGCATCCATGCTTCGTGCGGGCGGGTGATGTAGGTTTCGGGGTTCAGAAGAATCGCTTCTTCCTCTTCCACCCATGCCTCGCGCCCAGTTTTTTTCAACTCGCGCGAGAGGAACTCGTAGATCACCCGCAGGTGGGTCACGTCAGCCACCGCATAGGTCAGCTGCGCCTCGCTAAGCGGGCGGCGTGACCAATCTGTAAAACGCGAAGTCTTATCAAGGCTTTGGCGCGCGATCTTGCGCACTAGGGTTTCGTATCCCACCTGCTCGCCAAAGCCGCAGACCATTGCGGCGATCTGGGTGTCGAACAGCGGCTTGGGGAACAGCCCGGCCTCGACGAAGAAAATCTCTAGGTCCTGACGGGCGGCGTGAAACACCTTGACCGTGCCTTCGTGGCGGAAAAGGTCATACATCGGCTCTAGCGAAATGCCCTCGGCCAGAGGGTCCACCAGCACTGCCCGCCCGTCCTTGCCGGGCAAGGCCATCTGCACAAGGCACAGCTTCGACCAAAAGGTTCGTTCGCGCAGAAACTCGGTATCGACGGTAACATAGGGCGCGGCTTTCGCCTCTGCGCAAAATTGGGCGAGCGCGTCCGTGGTGGTAATACAAGGCATTTGCAGCTTTCGAAGGCGCGGGGGCATCCCGCTGACGCAACTCCTTTAGGCGCTTGGGGGCGAAATGAAAACCCTGCCTGTAGGAAGCCTACCGAACACCCGGCTTGCGCAGGCTCAATCCCCCTCGCAACATGGCCCGGGCCGCGCTAGAGCTTACCTAAAGTCATCCTATATCCGGTCATTTCATGCCCCCTGCCCTTGCCCGTTTTGCCCTGCCCGGTGCCGTCGTGGCGCTGGGGATTACCCAGATCGTAGGATACGGCACGCTTTATTATGCGTTCGGAGTGCTTGTTCCGGCGATTTCCGAGGAACTTGGCCTGTCGCAGGGGCTGCTGTTTGGCGGCTTTTCAGCGGCGTTGCTGGCGGGCGGGTTGGTGGCGTTGCCGGTGGGGCGGCGGATCGACCGGCTTGGTGCGCGGCGGGTGATGACCGTGGGGTCTGGCATGGCGGCGGTTTCGCTGGCGGCGATGGCGCTGGCGGTGGGGCCTGTCAGCCTGATCGCGGCGTTGGTGGCCAGCCAGATTGCGGCAGCGCTGGTTCTGTATGATGCCGCCTTCGCAGCACTGGCGCAGGCATTGGGAAGCCCGCGCGCGCGCCGCGCGATTACCCAGATGACGCTGTTCGGCGGCTTTGCCTCGACCCTGTTCTGGCCACTGACCGAGGCGCTGACTGCTGGCTTTGGCTGGCGGGTAACGCTGGGTGTGTTCGCGGCGCTGCATGTGCTGCTGTGCCTGCCCTTGCATCGTGGGCTTGCCACCCGTGCCGAACCGATGCCGATGGCCGCACCCGGTGCGCGGCCGGTAAAGACCTACACCCCACTGCCGATCGAGGCGCAGCGGCGCGCCTTCATTTGGCTGACGCTGGCGCTTTCAACCTCGGGTTTCGTGGCGGCGGCGATCATGGCGCAGTGGGTGACGGCGCTTGGTGCCTTGGGTGTAGCAAGCGGGGCTGCGGTGGCCGCAGGCGCGTTGATGGGCCCGGGGCAGGTGACGGCGCGGCTGATCGAGATGATGTTTGGCCAAACCCTGCACCCTTTGGGCACTGCGATGATTTCGGTGCTGATGCTGATTGCTGCGCTGTCGGTGCTGCTGTTTGGCGGCACCGGGCCCTTTGCGCTTGCCGCCTTCGCCAGCCTGTTCGGACTGTCGCAGGGGTTAAGCTCGCTGGTGCGCGGCGCGGCGGTGCTGGCGCTGTTCGGCCCCGAGGGTTTTGCCGCGCGGTTGGGCGCAATCGCAATTTTTCGCATGACAAGCAGCGCGTTGGCACCGGTGGCATTGGCTACGGCACTGGGGCTGTGGCGGGCTGAGGCGGCAATTGCCGCGGCGCTGGCGCTTGTGGTCATCTCGGCGCTGGCGCTGTTGCGGGTGCCTAGAGCGTAAGCAACCCACGCTCGCCCGCCGCAAAGCGGCGCAGCACGGCGGGGTAAAGGCGATGTTCGGCCGCAAGCACCCGCGCGGCCAGTGTGGCCTCGGTATCGCCTGCAAGCACCGGCACACGTGCCTGCCCAAGGATCGGGCCGCCATCAAGTTCTGGCGTTACCTCATGCACGCTGCACCCGGCCTCGGCATCGCCTGCGGCAAGGGCGCGGGCGTGGGTATGCAAGCCCGGATATTTGGGCAGCAAAGAAGGATGGATGTTCAGCATTCGGCCCTGAAACCGCGCGACGAAATCGGGAGTCAGAACCCGCATGAAACCCGCAAGGCAGATGATGTCGGGTCGCATGGGCAGAAGCAGGCGCAAAAGCTCTGCCTCGAACGCGGCGCGGTCGCCCTTGAAGCGGCGATGATCGACCGAGGCTGTCGCCAGCCCAAGTGCCGCCGCGCGCGCCAGCCCCTCGGCCCCCGGATCGTTCGAGGCC
>NZ_JBFHIA010000104.1:0-10180 GCF_041596715.1 Phaeovulum sp. | reverse complement strand
TTCGGCGATGCTGATGTTCGCGGGCATGGCGATGTTGATCGTCGCGGAAACGAGCTTTGGGTTCTTCGCGGCTTGGGAGGTGCTGACCATCGGTTCCTACTTCCTGATCCTGCGCGGCAAGTATTCGGAACCTCATGCGCTGTCTTATGTGCTGTTCTCGCTTGGCGGTGCCTTTGCGATCTTGGCCGGGTTCGCGCTTGCCTCGGGCGGGGGTGCGGGCTTTACCGTAGCCGCGCTTGCAGGGGTGTCGCAGACACTCGCACCTTGGGTCTTTATGCTGCTGGCCCTTGGTTTCATGACCAAGACCGCCGCGATCGGTGTGCATATCTGGCTGCCCGGTGCTCATGCCGAGGCGGAAACTGACGTCTCGCCAATGGTTTCGGGCATTCTGCTGAAGGCCGGGCTGTTCGGGCTGATGGTGCTGATACTCCATATGGGCTCGCCCAGCCTTTATGGGGTTCAGCTGACCTATGTGCTGCTTTGGATCGGCGCGCTGACCGCGTTGATCGGCAACCTGACCGCCGCGTTTCAGGAAGATGCAAAGCGCCTGCTCGCCTATAGCTCGATCGGCCAGATGGGGTATGCGATCTTCGGCATCGCGCTGATGAACCACCTCGGCTGGCTGATGGCGCTAATGTTCGTCATCAACCACTACATCTACAAGTCCATGCTGTTCCTGTCGGTGGGCGGCGTTGCCAAGCGCACCGGAACGCGGCTGATGTACAAGATGGGCGGGCTGATCGCGCTGATGCCGCTGTCATTTATTGCGGTGCTGATCGGCATCATCGCGATGTCGGGCGTGCCGCCGCTGTCAGGCTTTGGCGGGCGCTGGATCTTTTACAACGCGATCATGGAATCGGACGCACGCGCGCCGATGATCGTGATCTTCCTGTCGGGGCCGATCGCCTTCTTGTATCTGTTCCGGCTGATCCACACGATCTTCCTTGGCCAACTCAAGGATGAAAACCGCCGCCTGCGTGAAGCGCCGTTCTGGATCGTTCTGCCGCAGATGCTCTACACCGCGTTCCTTTTGGTATTCGCCGTGGTGCCGGGCCTCGCGCTGCGCCGGGTTGATGGCTACCTTTCGACCATCTTCCCCGAACACGGGTTAAGCTGGGAAGGGCTGACGATCCGTTCGGACTATGGCTATTGGAGCCCGGTTTCGGTGATGGCGGTGACCGTGGGGATCTTTGCCTCGGTGCTGTTGCTGCTGGTGCTGCTCAACCACCGCGCGCAGAAGGTCAAGCAGTTCAACATCGTCTTTTCCGCAGAGCGCCCGTTCAGGCCAGAGACCACGCATTTCGCATGGAACTTCTTTGCGCCCTATCGCAAGGCGCTGGGTTTTCTGCTGACGCCGCTGGTCACCACCTTCTGGGGTGGCGTGACCGGCAGCCTGCATGGCGCAGCCGATTTCCTGCGCCGATTCTACACCGGTGACGGCCAGCATTACGCCTTCCATTTGCTTGGCTTCGTGCTGGTGCTCATCCTGATCGTCGGAGGGGGCCTGTAATGGACTTTCAATGGATCAAGGTCGCCTACGCGCTGCTGACGCTGTTCATCGTGTTGAACTACGGGCTTCTCATGACTGCGGTGATCCAGAAGATGGGCGCGCGGGCAGGGCGGCGTTATGGCATCCGCGTGTACCAGAACTACATCGACCTCTTTAAGAACTATGTGCTGCGTTCGAAGATCACGCATGGCTACATGTACTACCTCGGCCCGGTGTTCCGGCTGACAGGCGGCATCGGGCTGCTGCTGTTTGTGCCCACCATCTACGGGTCCGAGATGTGGGCGAACTTTTCGTTCTCGGGCGATCTGATCTTGGCGCTCTACTTCGTCTTCTTCGGCACGCTCGGCATGGCGCTTGGTGCGGGGGAAAGCGGGCATCCCCTTTCGGCGCTTGGCGTTTCGCGCGGCCTGAGCCAAGTGACGTCGGCGGAACTGCCTTTCGCGATCGCCGTCTTTGCAGTAGCCTTGCAGTATCAAACGCTGTCGGTAACCGAAATCGTGGCCGCACAGCAGGGTGGGGTGTTGAACTGGACGCTGTTCACCAACCCCTTCGCGGTAGCCGCCGCGATGCTGGGCTTTCTTGGTTCGATGATGCGCGCGCCTTTCGATGTGGTGCTTGCACCGCAAGAGATTCCGATCGGCCCGCCGACCGAGTTTCATTCGGCGTATCTGGCGCTGCTGCAAACCAACCGCAACATCTTTCCGGTCGCCAAGATCGTGATCTACATGAACCTTTTCTTTGGCGGCGCGGCCAGTTGGCCGGTCTTCGGGGTCAAGGTGTTTCTGCTCTATCTGGTCTCGGCCTTCGTGGGCGTGGCCTTTCCGCGCTTCCGGGTTGAACAGTCTGTCCGGTTCTTCCTGATCTGGGGCGTGCCCCTGGCGATAGTCGGGCTTTATTGGGTGTAATGCTATGAAAGACGACAGCCGCAAGTTTCCTCGTCGCCCCGAACTGGAGCCACGCGAGGTCAAGACCCCTGACGGGCAAGTCATCACGGTTGACCCCTTGCGCGATTACTTTTGCGAGGCAGCACCGCGCGTGCACGCGCCGGTTTATGTCAAGATCGTTGAGGATTTCTTCAACTGGGCGCGGTCGGAATCGCTCTGGATTCTCGGTTTTGGCACCGGCTGCGGCGCTATCGAGATGCGCCCGCTGATGACGCCGCGCTTTGATGCCTATCGCTTCGGCATCCAGTGGCGCCCGACACCGCGGCAGGCGAACCTGTTGATGATTTCGGGCTATCTCAGCGTGAAAACGCTGAAGCGCGCGATCCGGGCTTACGAGCAAATGCAAAGCCCCAAATACGTCGTGGGCCTTGGGTCTTGCACGATCAATGGCGGGATGTATTTCGACAGCTACAACACGATCAAGCGGCTTGATGATTACCTGCCGGTCGATCTTTACATCGCAGGCTGTATGCCGCGCCCCGAAGCACTGCTGAAAGGCTTTGAGGATCTGAAAAAGATCATCCGCGCCGGCAAGGCCGAAGGCGCAAACGCCTATGCGGAAAACTTCGCCCAGTACAAGGAACGCCAAAAAGCGGTGATCCATGACTGGGACATGCCCGATTACAACTGGTGAGTGTGATGGACAAGATTCTTGCACGGCTGGAAGAACGGTTCCCGGGGGGCGCAACCACGCGCCAGCGGCCCGATCTGGCCTTTGTCACCATTGAGGCCGCGTGGCTGCGCGAGGCGGCCCTGCATCTGCGCGACCGCGAGGGTTTCACGCATCTGGTGCTGCTGACCGCGGTCGATTGGCTGGAGGCGGGGCAGTTTCAACTGACCTATCTGCTCAACAACCGTGCGCTGGCCTGCGATATCGGACTGCGCGTCATGTTGCGGCGCGAGGCAGCGTCGATGGAAAGCATCCACGACCTTTGGCCCACCGCCGCAACCTATCAGCGCGAGTTGCGAGAGATGTTCGGGATCGATTTTCCCGGAAGCCCGCGCGTCGATGCCGAGTTCATTCTCGAAGGTTGGATCGGACCGCCGCCGTACCGGCGCGACTTCGATACCTTGGCCTTTGCCGAGACCAACTTCCGCCACCGCGAGGGGCGCGAAACGCGCGACCCGGCGGCATATATGAAACACAAGCTCTACCCGGAAAAGGGCTAGGCCATGTTTGAACCAGACCGCAGCCAATACCCCGTTCGCCGCGCCGATGGCAGCTGCGAAATCGACCTTACCTCGGGCAAGTATCTCAAGCTCTGGCAAGGGCCGAACCACCCCGGCATCACCGGCAACATGTCGGTTGAACTGACCGTCTGCGGCGATGAGGTGGTCGAGGGGCTGACCCATGTAGGCTACCTGCACCGCGGCTTTGAAAAGCTGATGGAGCGGCGCACCTTCATTCAGTGCTTTCCCATCGTCTGCCGCATCTGCGTGCCCGAGCCGGATTTCAACGAATACCTTTATGCCGCCGCGATTGAAGAACTGTCGGGCATCGAAGCGCCAGAGGCCGCGCGCTGGATCCGCACGCTGATCCTCGAGATGGGGCGATTGAACAGCTACATGATGTTTCTGGGCGGGCAGGCAGGCGCACTTGGCCTTGGCGTGATCGGGCAGTGGACCACCTATGCGCGCGACTTGATGCTGGACCGGTTCGAAGAACTGACCGGCGCGCGCATTTATCACATGTTCATTCTGCCCGGCGGTGTGCGCGACGGGCTGCCCGAAGGTTTCAAGGCGAGGCTTGAAGACACGCTTCGCGAGGTCGAGCGTGTGCTGCGCGACGTGCAGGAAGTGATGTTCCAGAACGCCGTGTTCAAGAAACGCACCGTGGGCGTGGGCTACATCGACCCCGCGCTGTTCGAACCCTACGGCGTCACCGGCCCCAATGCGCGCGCAGGCGGCGTGGCCAAGGATGTGCGCAAAGACCAGCCCTATCTGGTCTACCCCGAGCTTGATTTCGAGGTGCCCACCGCCACCGCCTCGGACATTTTCGCCCGCGCCGATGTGCGCCGCCGCGATGTGCAGCTTTCGGTCGATCTGATCCGCCAGATCATCGCCAAGATGCCCGATGGCGGGCCCTATATGGCGCGGTTGCCGAATGTGCTGCATTGGAAGATCCCGCGCGGCGAAACCTATCTGCGCGGCGAATGTTCGCGGGGCGAATACGGCTATTACCTTGTCACCGATGGCTCTGGCTACCCGCGCCGGGTCAATGTGCGAGGGCCTTCCTACACCCATGCGATGGCGCTGCTAGAGCGGCTGATCGTGGGGGTCAATATATCGGATGTGGCGGCGCTGATGGTGTCGCTGCATACCTATCCGCCGGAAATCGAGAGGTAGCACCATGGCCGCCAAAGACATTCTCTCACCGTTCCGGGCATGGAAATACCTGTTCGAGGAACCGGTGACGATCAAAGACCCAATCGCGCGGCAGGCAGCCGAGCGGTATCGCGGGTTTCACCAGAACGACATGGCCGCCTGCATTGGCTGCGGCACCTGCGAGGCGATCTGCCAGAACGGCGCAATCGACATGCTGCCGGTCGAGGGTATCGAAACGCGCCCCGGCGATAGCGGCCTGCGCCCGCGCATCGACTATGGGCGCTGCTGCTGGTGCGCGCTTTGCGTCGATGTGTGCATGACCGGCTCGCTCAACATGTCGAACTTCTACCAATGGGCAGACCCTGACCCGGATTCGTTCCGCTTTTTCCCCGGTGCCGAAGGCCGTGCCTGGGACGAGACGCCCGAGGGATACAAGCGCCCGACGGACTACGCCATCACGCCGCGCGAGCGGGTCGAGATGCGCGAGGCAGAACCCGAGGCGCGGATCGGCAATTTCGATGAAATCGTTGCGGGCTATTCGGTGGCCGAAGCGTTGCTAGAGGCAGATCGCTGTGTAGCCTGCGGGCTTTGCGTCGCCACATGCCCCACGCATATGTCCATACCCGATTACATCGCTACGATCCGCGATGGCGATTACGAAAAGGGGCTGTCTATCCTTTATGAGACCAACCCGTTCTCGATCAGCTGCGGCCGCATCTGCACGCATAAATGCGAGGATGTCTGCTCCACCGCGCATGAGGGCGACCCAATCGCCATTCGCTGGCTGAAACGCCACATCACCGATCAGGTGCCGCGCGAACGCTACGCCGATATCATCGGCCGCCCCGCCGCCCCCACCGGGCGCAAAGTGGCTATTGTTGGCGCGGGCCCTGCGGGGCTGACCGCGGCCTTCGACCTTGCGCGCGCAGGCCACGCGGTCACCGTGTTTGAATCGCGCGCCGCTGCGGGCGGGATGCTGCGCTACGGCATCCCCGAATACCGGTTGCCATACGATGTGCTCGACCACGAGATCGGGGTCATCACCGGGCTTGGCGTGGAGCTGCGGCTCAATACCCGCGTTGGCACTGACGTGACGCTGGAGGCGCTGCACAAGGATTTCGACGCGGTGCTGCTGACGATCGGTCTGCACATGGGCCGTTCGACCCGTATTCCGGGCTCGGAGGGGGAGGGTGTCGCCAAGGCCGTTGACCTGCTGCGCCAGATCACCGAAGGCGAGGAAATCGAGGTGCCGCGCACAGCCGTGGTGATTGGTGGCGGCAACGTGGCGATGGATATCGCCCGCTCGCTCGCGCGGTTGCAAAAGCAGAAATATGGCAAGGTCGGCATGACCGTGACGGCGCTGGAAGACCTTGCGCATTTCCTTGCAGACCCCGAAGAGGTGAAAGAGGCGCGCGAGGAAGGCATCGAGATCATCGACGCGCGCGGCCCGCAAGAGGTAACGCGCAATGCCAAGGGCAAGGTGACGGGCCTGCGCACATGGGCGGTGACCAGCATCTTTGACCCACAGGGCCGCTTTGCCCCCGCCTATGACGAGGGCGACGAGCAGCAGCACGCCGGGGCACTGGTGATCGAGGCGATCGGCCAGATGGCCGACATCAGCTTGCTTGGGCCCGAACTGACCGAGGCGCTGGAATGGAACCGGGGCCGGATCGCGGTGGATGCCGACGGGCGCACCAGCCTTGACTGGCTCTGGTCAGGGGGCGACTGTGTACGTGGCCCCGACGTGGTGCATGCGGTGGCCGACGGGCACCACATGGCACAAAGCATCGAAGCGGCATTCGCCGCAAAGGAGGCACGCAATGGTTGAAGGACATGGCTACGACAAGCTCAAGCCGCTGACCACGATCCGAGAGGTGCTGGAAACCGCAACCGCCTTCGAAAAGACGGCGCGCGATTTCTATACTGCTCTCGCGCCCAAGGTTTCCAAGAACCTGCGCTATCTGGTCGAAGAACTCGCCGCCGAAGAACAAGAGCACGTGAACCTCTTTTCCGGCTGGGCCGAACGCGCCGATCTGGCCGATGTTCTGGATGCCCGCATCAAGCGGCCTGCCAGCGACCGGCGCTTTTCAGACTGCGTGCAGGTGCCCGATCTGGGCGAAGCGCCCGATGACCAGACCGTGCTGCAATACGCGCTGACCCGCGAAGCGGCCGCGATGGACCAATACACCGCGCTGGCCGAAGAAACGCCGCCCGGTGTGCTGAAGGATTTGTTCGTTGCGCTGGCGCTGGAAGAGACCGAGCACAAGAACGAGCTTGAGGCGCTTTACTACAAGGTGGTGCACTCGGGCGGGGTTTGACCGCCGCCCGAGCCTTCGCGCTTAGCCGAACAGGATCAGCTGCGATTTCCAGATGGTCCAAAGCACCACCAGCCCAAAGACCACAAAGGACGCAAGCGACAGCGTCACGTGCTTGCTGATGCGCGCGGGCAGCGTGGCTGCAAGGCTTTCTACCTTGCGGAAGGGCTGCAACAGGCCCGCACCCAGCGCGAAGGCCGTGCCCATGAACAGCGGCGCATAGAGCACATAGCCGAAGTAGTTGTATTCCGGCTTGAGGATGCAGAACGGGCAGTGGTGTGTTGGATGCTCGTAGACGTATGGCGAAATCACCGAAATGATCGCGGTCAGCGCCACGACAAAGAACACTGCACCTGCCACCGCAAAAAGCGTGGTGCCGCGCTTCCAGATCAGGCTGGCAGCCCCGACCAACGCCACGGCAGCGCCACTTGCGCCAAGCAACCAAAGAGCCGTGGCAGGGGCGAGGCTCGACATGTCAGAGCCAAGCCCCTCGGTTTCGGGGGTGAACTCGGTCGAGCAGCACGAGGTGATGACATCGGCCTGAAGGTTGAGGAAGTAGGTCAGCTCCAGCGCGCCCGCGACCAGAACCAGCGGCACGATCACCAGCACCAGCGCATATTTCACCCGCGTAAGCGGATAGTCATGCCCCGTGCGGTCTGCGCGGTCTAGTATCAGCCACATGGTGGCGACAAAGAAGATCGCGAGCTTGCCATAAAGCGTGGGAAAGCCCCAGTCGTTGTTGTTCAGCGTGCCAACCGCACACATCGCGCCCACAAACAGCGTCGCCATCCGGTCCGCGTTGAAAACATAAAGCAACAGCGACAAAAGCTGCGCCAACATCACAAAGCCGAAAAGCGTTGAAACCAGATCTGTCGCACGTTCCATTTCCAGTTGCGCGCGGCTGCCGCTGGCCAGATCCCACCGCAGCAGCAACCGCAGCGCAAACCACCCCGCCCAAAGCATGACAACAGCCGAAAGCGCCGATATCAGCAGCAGCGCCAGGATGGGGGTCTGGAAAATCATGCATCTACTCCAATGATGCGACCGTCCTGCATCCGCACGACCGTGTTCACATGGCTTGATTGCCAGATGCGCGGGTCGTGGCTGGTCATGATGACGGTCTTGCCCTCGGCCTGAAGCTCTCCGACGATTTCAAGGAAACGTTCGGTCAGCACGGTGTCGAGGTTGGCAGTCGGCTCGTCGGCGATCAGCACCGGCGCGTCGTTGATCAGCGCGCGGGCAATCGCGGCACGCTGGGTTTCGCCGCCCGAAAGAAACTCGACCGGCATATCGGCCTTGGCACCAAGGCCCAGCCGCTCTAGCCGGTTCTGCGCGCGCTCGCGCAGTTCGTGATATTCTGGGCCAAGCGGGGCCGCAGGCAGCATCACATTTTCGATCACGCTGATGCCGCGGATCAGGTTGAAGCGCTGGAACACAAAGCCGAACTTGGTGCGCCTAAGCTCGGTCTGGAACTTCTCGGGCAGACCCGAGACCATGTCGCCATCAACAAACACCCGCCCCGTTGTCGGCCTTGTCAGGCAGCCGATCATCGAAAGCAACGTGGTCTTGCCCGAACCCGATGGCCCAGTCAGCACGGTGACCTTGTTGCGCGCGAGTTCAAGGTCGATGTCGCGTGCGGCGCACACTTCGTTGGGGCGCCCTTCGTTATACAGTTTTGATACGGTCTTGAGCGAAATCATGGCGATCTGTCTCCGGTTTCAGCGCATGACCTGATCGGGGTCGGCGGTGGCTGCGCGCCAGATCGGCACGAGGGTTGCGGCGGTGTAGGGAATGACGGTGATGGCAAACAGCGTTGCCAGTTGCAGCCCGTCAACATGCGGCGCCAGCGCGAAGTCGGGGTAGATCACGGCCCAACCTTTCAGGATCGGTTCAAACAGCCCGGCCTGAAAACTGAACACATGGAGATACGCAAACACGGTTCCAGCAAGGAAGGCGCCAAACGAGATCAGCCCACCCTCCCATAGCTTCATGGCGATGACATCGCCGGTATCCCAACCGATTGCCTTGAGAATGCCAATCTCGCGGGCTTCCTCGGCGCTTAGCCCCGAGGCCTTTTCGGCCGCGAAGATGGCAAAGGCCAGCACACCCGCGGCGGCGAGCG
This sequence comes from Phaeovulum sp., assembly GCF_041596715.1. Taxonomy (GTDB): domain Bacteria; phylum Pseudomonadota; class Alphaproteobacteria; order Rhodobacterales; family Rhodobacteraceae; genus UBA6213. The sequence continues at coordinate 964 of NZ_JBFHIA010000104.1, read as the reverse complement.
CGGTCATCAGACCCTCGCGCCAGTCGAACAGACGCTGATAAGTCCGCTCGATATCAGAGCGCGTTACAAAGCGCGCATTCGGCATGACGAGCTGTGCCTTTCCGACGATGGTGGCAATCTCGAGTTCGTTGCGGATTGTCACGCCGATGTCGGTCCAGACATCGGGCGGCAGATTGAAGAACGAGCGGAAATCAGCCTCGGAAATCAGCACAAGATCGGCGGTCAGCAATGCGGAATCGTCAGCGAAGGTCTCTCGCACGTTGAACTTGACCATCTTGCCTGCAAGCGAGGTCACAAACAAAGGCGCGGTATCCCAAGTGAAATCGCGCGCTTCGCCAATGCCGCCGCCAAGGATCGCTTCGCCCGGTTGCAGCGCGTAGCTTTCGTCGTCAGGCACCATGAAGGTGTAGTTCGCGCCATTCACACTGTCGTAGAAATAGCCCCAGAGCCGCCCTTTGACCGAGGCGACGCCGCGGATTCCGGCCAGCTTTTCGATCTCGCTGCCAGAGATCATCTCGTGGCGGCCCATCACCAGTTGCTGCACGATCAACTCTGGCGATTTTGCCAGCACGGTTCCCGCCTCGTTGCGCAAAGCGGCCGAAAACATCATTGCCGAGGCCAGCACGAACACGATGATCGAATAAATCACGATCAGCCCGGTGTTCTTGACGCGGCGCCTTGCAAGCGCTGCCAGCGTGAAATCGGCCAGATAGCGCTGTCGGCGGAGCCAGTGTTTCATTGCGAGAGGTCCTCGATGGAATTAGAGAGCGTTCCCGAGGCCAGCCCCGTCGGCGGCGGCACGAAAATACCCGATGGAAAATGCTCGAACGAAGCCGGATGATCCTGAAACGCGGTGTGCAGGTCGGCCATAGAGGGGTGGCGCGTGTAGCGTGCTTCGGTGAAAAGCGCCAAATCGGTCAGCCCGATCCGCCCAACCAGTTCTGCGTTTGCCGCAAGACGCAGG
>NZ_JBFHIA010000103.1:0-10184 GCF_041596715.1 Phaeovulum sp. | reverse complement strand
TTGTCGAACTTTGGCCAGCGGCGAAAATCGGCTTCGATTTCGGCTGCAAGTTCAAGCAGCATTCGCTCTAGCCCGATGTGGTGAACAAGCCGCATCATATTTGCGACCGAGACGAAGGGAACCAGAGCCAGTTGCGAAGGTTTGCTCATGCGTAAATCCGGGTTGGGCGGTCAAACACCTTGCGCCCCATCAGGCTGGCGACAAGATCAACCATCAGCCGCGCGGTGCGGCCACGGTCATCAAGAAACGGGTTCAGTTCTACCAGATCGAGCGAGGTGACCAGCCCACTTTCGTGCAAAAGCTCCATCACCAGATGCGCCTCTCGAAAGGTGGTGCCGCCGGGCACGGTGGTGGCCACCGCAGGTGCGATGGCGGGGTCGAGAAAATCCACGTCGAGCGAGACATGCAAAAGCCCGCCCGCCGCCTCGACGCGGCCGAGAAAGCTGCGCAGGGGGGCGATGATGCCGCGTTCATCCAGCACACGCATGTCGTTGATTTCGATCGAGCGGGCCAGAAGCGCGTCACGCTCTGCCGGGTCTACCGAGCGGATGCCGAACATGCAGATGTTTTCGCCCGGCACCGGTGCCGGAAACGGCGGAAACGGCTTAAAACCCTCGCTACCCGCAATATAGGCCATCGGCGTGCCGTGCAGATTGCCGCTTTGTGTGGTTTCGACCGAGTGAAAATCGGTATGCGCATCGAGCCAGAGCACAAAGAGCGGCCGCCCCGCAGCCGCCGCATGTGCCGCGACACCAGAGACGGTGCCAAGCGACAGCGCGTGATCGCCGCCCATGAAGATCGGCAGGCCCGCCGCCATGCCCGCGCGCGCCGCAACCGCCAGCGCCTCGGTCCATGCGACAATCTCGCCCAGATGATGCACTGCGGGGTTGGCGCAGCTAAGCGCGCGCGCGGGTGCCGGGACCACGTCGCCGTGATCGACAACGCTGTGGCCCAGATCTTGGAGCGTTGCGCCAAGCCCGGCCACGCGATAGGCGGCAGGCCCCATTCCGGTGCCCTCGTGGCGCTGGCCGGTTGCAACCGGTGCGCCGATCAGAACGCAGTGTCTTTGCATGGTTCCCTCACTTTGTTGCACCATTACCGTCGGTATTGGCAAAGGAAAGCCGAATTGCGCAATATCAGGGGCAATTACCTACCGAATTGGCAGCATGTGCTACCAATTCGGAAATTGCGCCCTGCGCTTGCGATTCTGCACCAGAAATCACAAACCGTCTTGAGTTTTATACCGACCTCTCCCATATGAGCGGCGCGACGTTGTCTGATCGACGCTGTTCCTTTATCGGCCAGTCTTTCGATTCTGCACTGACTGAGCCGGGCCGCCGCGATGGTGCGGGTGGCATATAAAAGGAGAGATCACGATGGCTACTGGCTCCGTGAAATGGTTCAACGCTACCAAGGGCTTCGGCTTCATCGCCCCCGATGGCGGCAACAAAGACGTGTTCGTGCATATTTCGGCTGTTGAGCGCGCTGGCATCCGCGCGCTGAACGATGGGCAGAAAGTGTCTTTCGACATCGAAACCAGCCGCGATGGCCGCGAGTCGGCCACCAACCTTGCGCTGATCTGATTTCAGGCAGGTGCGAACCAGAACGGGGTGGGCCATGGCCCACCCCGTTTTTATTTGGGCAAAGGCCGAGGCGCGGTCTGCCCTCGGCGCAGGGGATCAGCTGCGGATGCCGGAAAACCGCTTTTGCCAATCTTCCCGCTCTTCATCCGCGATCTTGCGGAACAAGACTTCGGGCGTGGTAAAGGCGTGGCCTGCGGGCAGTGCTGCCAGCGCCTCGGCCACGGATTCGCCCGGCCAGTCGCGGTTGGTGGTCTGCATACCTTCCAGCATCGCGGCGGCGGCATCGGGGATGAAGGGTTCGGACAGCACCGCGTAAAGCCGCACGAGGTTCAGCGAAAGCCGGGTCTGTGCCGCGGCCTGTGCCGGATCGGTCTTGAACACGGTCCAAGGGGCTGCAGATTGCAGGTATTCGTTGCCCAGCACCCAGAGCGCGCGCAGATCTTGCGCGGCGCGGCGCACCATCATCGCATCCATCGACGCCTGATAGCTGGCAAGGCCCGCGCCGACTGCTTCGATCAGCGCCAGTTCCTGTGCGCCATATGTGCCGCCTTCGGGTACCGTCTCGCCGAACTTGCCGCGGCAGAACTTGGTGATGCGGCTGACGAAATTGCCCAGCACATCGGCAAGATCCTTGTTCACCGAGGTCTGGAAGTTTTCCCAAGTAAACTCGCTATCGGCCCCTTCGGGGGCGTGCGACAACAGCCACCAGCGCCAGTAATCGGCCGGCAGGATCGAGAGCGCCTGATCCATGAACACGCCGCGGCCTTGGCTGGTTGAAAACTGGCCGCCGTCATAGTTGAGGTAGTTGAACGACTTGATGTAATCGACCAGCTTCCATTGCGCGCCGCCCGCGCGGTTGGCGCCGATGATCGTGGCGGGGAAGCTGAGCGTGTGGAAGGGGACGTTATCCTTGCCCATGAACTCGGTATAGGTCACGTCATCCGCGCCCTTGTCGGTGCGCCACCAGCGTTGCCACGCGGCATCGTCTTGGCCGGTCGCATCGGCCCATTCGGCGGTGGCACCGATATATTCGATGGGCGCATCGAACCAGACGTAGAAAACCTTGCCTTCCATCCCGCTCCACGGTGCGCCTTCAAACTGCGCGGGAACGCCCCATTGCAGATCGCGGGTGATGCCGCGGTCTTGCAGGCCGTCGCCATCATTCAGCCATTTGCGCGCGATCGAGGTGGTCAGCACCGGCCAGTCGGTCTTGCTGTCGATCCATGCCGAAATCTCGCCCTTCAGGCTGCGCTGGCGCAGGTAAAGGTGCTTGGTCTCGCGCACCTCAAGCCGGGTAGAGCCGGAAATGGCCGAGCGCGGGTTTACAAGGTCGGTCGGGTCAAGCTGCTTGGTGCAGTTTTCGCACTGATCGCCGCGCGCTCGTTCGTACCCGCAATTGGGGCAGGTGCCCTCGATATAGCGGTCGGGCAAGAAGCGGTTGTCATCGATCGAAAACACTTGGCTTTCGGCAACTTCGGCGATCAGGCCCTGCTCGCCCAAGGTTTGCGCGAAATACTGCGTCAGTGCGTGGTTGCGCGGGCTGGACGAGCGGCCGAAATGGTCGAACGAAAGCCGGAAACCGCGCGCAAGTTCGGCCTGCACCTCGTGCATCTCGGCGCAGTATTCGGCCACTGGCTTGCCGGCTTTGGCGGCGGCAAGCTCGGCCGGGGTGCCGTGTTCGTCGGTGGCGCAGATGAACATCACCTCATGGCCCCGCGCGCGCAGATAGCGGGCATAAAGGTCTGCCGGAAGCTGGCTTCCCACCAGATTGCCGAGGTGCTTGATGCCGTTGATATAGGGGATTGCCGAGGTAATCAGATGCCGGGCCATCACGCGCCTTTCGTGCCGTTTCAGCGCGGTTTACAGCCCTTGCGCGGGTAAGGCCAGAGGGTTTGCCCTCTGGCCCTGCCGGGTTTATTGCGCGGTATAGCCGCCATCGACCAGATGATACGATCCGGTGATGAAGCTGGCCTGATCCGAAAGCAGAAACTGCACCAGCGCCGAAACTTCGCTAACGGTGCCCAACCGCTTGGCCGCGTGCAGCGAGGCGATCCCTGCAAGCGCGTCGGCCGGAAGCGCCTCTAGCAGCGGCGTGCTGATAAAGCCGGGGCCAACCGCGTTGACGCGAATGCCCGCCGCCGCATGTTCAAGCGCTGCCGCCTTGGTCAGGCCGACCACGCCGTGCTTGGCTGCGGTATAGGCAGAGGAATTGGCAAAGCCGACCGAGCCCAGAATCGAGGCGACGTTGACGATAGCGCCGCCGCCGTTCTTGACCATTTGCGGGATCGCAAAGCGCATTCCGTAAAAGACCCCGTTGAGGTTGATGTCGATCACCTGTTGCCAGCCGTCCACGGGATATTCGCCAACCGGTGCCTGTGGGCCGCCGATTCCGGCGTTGTTGACCAACAGATCGATGGGACCATACTTTTCTTCGGCCGCAGCCATCATCGCCTCGACCGCCTTGGGGTCGGATACATCGCAGGCCAGCGCAAAGGCGGTGCCCCCCGCTGCGACGATTTCAGTTTCAATCGCCTCTGCGGCGGGCAGGTGCCAATCGGCCACTACCACCTTGGCACCCGCGCCTGCCAGATCGCGCGCGATCTGCGCGCCGATACCTGAACCTGCACCTGTTACGAGCGCCACTTTCTTATCAAAACGAATGTCCATTGCTGCCTCCTCGATCTCTAATACACCCAAGTCAATATGGGGGTGGGGGGCGAGCCGGTTAAGGGCTAATCGTCCCGCCCGCGCCGGAAAAGCCGGCCGACCTGAAATGTGGTGCGCGGCACCCAGGTGTAGGGTAGGCGGCGGCGTGGGCCGGGGCGGAGCGCCATGCGCCAGAATCCGAACACCACCAGCACCAAATGCACCAGCGCGATGGCCCAGAACATCGAGGCCGGGCCAAACCCGTCAATCAGCAGCGAGGCGGCAAGCGGCGAGGCAATTGCGCCCACCGCATAAAGAAACATCAGCGCCGCCGAAAGCTCGACCCGTTCGGACGAGGTGGCGTGGTCATGCGCGTGGGCGGCAGAGACCGAATAGATCGGCAGCGTGACAAAGCCAAAGAGCCCCGCCGCTATGTAGATAGCCATGCTGCCCGCGCCCGCCATGGCCACGGTCATCGCGGCCGCGCCGATTGCGGCCAACGACAGCCCGATCAGCACCCAGCGGCGGTCAAAGCGGTCGGCCAGCCAGCCCACCGGCAGTTGCGCCACCCAACCGCCAAGCACATAGACCGCAAGGAACACTGCGATCTGATCCAGCGTCAGCCCGACCTCGGAGGCATAGACCGGGCCGACAAAGCGGAAGGCCGCGCCGGTGATGCCGGTGACCACCACCCCCGCCGCAGCCAAGGGCGAGCGCGCCCAAGCCATTGCCGGGCGCAGGCGGGGCGCTGCGGGGGTTACGGGTTCGGGGGTGCGGGTCAGTGCCAGCGGCAGAAGTGCGGCGCAGCAGGCGATGGCAAGAAGGTTGTAGGAGGCATAGCTTGAAGGTGTGAGCACGCCGATCATCAGCTGCGCGCCAAGCGATGCGCCCACATCGACCACCCGGTATACGCCCATCGCGCGACCGCGCGTTTCGTTCGTTACGCTGGACTGTAACCATGCCTCGATGATCGTATAACAGCCCGCCACCGACAGCCCGGTGAGCATACGCATGATCGACCATGCCAGCGGGTTCACCAGCATCATATGCGCGGCAATGCCGATGGTGCCGAGCGCCGAAAACGCCGCAAAAGCGCGCGAATGGCCGACCGTGCCCAGCATCCGCGGTGCCCACCAGCAACCGATGAAAAAGCCGATGAAATGCGCCGAGCCGAGCATACCGACTTCGCCCTTGGAAAAGCCTTGGCCCAGCCCCGAAATCGCATCCAGCGGTGCGACGCCGCCCGAGCCGAGCTGGACGAAGATCACCGACAGAAACAGGGCCGCGAAGGAGATGAGCATACGCATGGCGCGACGCTAGCTGCGGCGCGTGGGGGGTGGAAGGGTGATTGTGCGGCGCGGGCGGGAAAAGTGGGGGGGCGGGCTAAGCCCCGCCGGGGCCTTCAGCCTTCCGGTGCGCCCTGCCGGGTTGCCAGCAGCGCCGCGCCCGGGCCGGGTTCCAGCAGCCATGCGGCGGGGGGGGCCATGCGGGCGCGGCGGCGTTCGAGGCGCCAGCGGTTCTGGCCCTCGGCATGGGCGGCGGTGAGGTGCCAGCGGCTTTCGGCGCCGGGCGCGCCGCCTGCCTCGGGCGTCAGGATCAGGCCGATGGGGGCGCGGCCGCTGGCCTCGGCGGCCAGTTGCAGCCGCCGCATCGGGGTGAGGCCGGGGGGCGCGGCAAGTTCGGCCACCGCCATCGCCACCGCGCCGCTTTGCAGCGCCTCTTCAAGGCACCAGAGCGCCTCGCGGTCAGGCCGGGCGGCGGCAAGGATCAGCCGTTCGGGGGCGCAAAGCCCGGCCATGCCCCAAGGGTTGAGCGCGCGCGCCGCAACCTCGGGCGCGATCCAGAGCACCGCGCCCTCGGTCCGGCCCGCCAGCAGCAGCGCCAGTGTACGCCGCGCGGGGCCGCACAGTTCATGCACGCGTCCGCGCGCAAACTCGACCCCCGGTGCAAGTTGCAGCGGCGCGCGCCCGCGCGCCAGCAGCGGCGCAGGTTTCGCAGGCAGGGTCTCGGGCGGTGGGGCGGGGTGAGTCGGCATGGGATGAGGGTAGGGCGTTCGCTTTTCGTTCTCAAGGCCGCTGCGTACTTGTGAGAGGGGGCGAGGGGGCAAAAGCCAAGGCAAAGCGCAATGGCGGCACCCGACCTCTTGCCGCAGCGGCGCGAAGCGATTAGCCAAGGGGCAGGGGGCAGGCCCCCGGCGCGGGCGTGGCGGAATGGTAGACGCATGGGACTTAAAATCCCTCGGGCGCAAGCCCATGCCGGTTCGAGTCCGGCCGCCCGTACCAGTTGCCCCACCGCAGGATGAAGGCGGCAAGCCAGCATCGTAAACTGCCGTTACCCGGTTTCGGAAAGGCAGCGCATTGCGGCCTAGTGGGCCTGACGCGCGCGGTTACGGCTTTGCGGCGCAAGGCGGCAGGTCGCTGCGCAGACAAGGGGGCCTGCATGCGTTGCGCAGGCGGCAATCGTGCCAATGTTGCGCTTTGGCGCGGTGATCGCTAGCCTCGCGCAGGCTGAAGCACGCCTTGCGCGGGCTGGCCATTGGGGGCCCGTGCAGCGGCATTTTGGCGCGCCTTACCCTTGCCCCCGTCGCCCTAGGGGCATAGATCGCTGCACAGTAACGAAGGGAATTACCATGGCGCGCGGACCGAAACAGATGCACGAAGACCGGCCCACGTCCAAAAAGGTCGGCGCGTTGCGCGCATTGGTGCCTTTCGTGCGGCCCTATATGGGGCAGGTGGTGGCGGCGCTATTGGCGCTAATGCTGACTGCCTCGATCAGCCTAGTCCTGCCGCTGGCGGTGCGCCGCGTCGTTGATGGCTTTCAGGCGGGCGCGGAATTGCTGGACCAGTATTTCGGTGCGGCCCTTGGCTTCATTGCACTGCTCGCGATCGGCACGGGGCTGCGCTATTTCCTCGTGACGCGGCTGGGCGAGCGGGTGGTGGCCGACATTCGCAAGGCGGTTTTCGACCGCGTGCTGGGCATGAGCCCTGCGTTTTTCGAGCGTATCCTGACGGGCGAGGTAATCAGCCGCATCACCACCGACACCACGCTGATCCTCTCGGTCATCGGGTCTTCGGTTTCGGTGGCGCTGCGCAACGTGCTGATCTTGTTCGGCGGCCTTGCGATGCTGATGGTCACTTCGCCCAAGCTGACCGGCCTCGTGCTGCTGGTGGTGCCGGTGGTGATCGTGCCGATCGTGGTGCTGGGGCGGCGCTTGCGCGTTCTGGGGCGCGAAAACCAAGACTGGATCGCGAACTCGGCGGGGTCTGCGACCGAGGCGCTGTTGTCGGCGCAGACGGTGCAGGCATTTACCCACGAAGCCGAAAGCCGGGCCGATTTCGCCACCGTGACCGAAAAATCCTACGTCTCGGCGCGTCGGCGCATCTATACCCGCGCGGTGATGACCGTGATCGTCATCTTTCTGATCTTTGCGGGTGTGGTGGGTGTGCTTTGGGTCGGCGCGCGCGATGTGCGGCTGGGCGCTATGACCGTGGGCGAGTTGGTGCAGTTCGTCATTTATGCGGTGATGGTGGCGGGAAGCGTTGGCGCGCTTTCCGAGATTTGGGGCGAGGTGCAACGTGCGGCGGGTGCCACCGAGCGGTTGGCAGAGTTGCTGCATGCAGACGACCCGGTGCGCGACCCGGCAAAGCCCGCGCAGCTTAAGCGCCCGGTGCAAGGCGCGATCGACTTTGAAAATGTCACCTTCCACTACCCCTCGCGCCCTTCGGACTCGGCGCTGGATGGGGTAACGCTGGCCATCGCGCCGGGCGAGACGGTGGCGCTGGTCGGCCCGTCGGGCGCGGGCAAGACCACGATGATCCAGATGATCCAACGGTTCTGGGACCCGGAATCGGGCCGTGTCACGCTTGACGGCCAAGATCTGCGCACGCTGGCGCGCACCGATTTCCGCCGCTTTATCGCCTTGGTGCCGCAGGACCCGGTGATCTTTGCCGCCTCGGCGCGCGAGAATATCCGTTTTGGCCGCCCCGATGCCACGGATGACGAGGTTGAACAGGCCGCCCGCGCGGCACATGCGCATGAGTTTCTGGCAGCCCTTCCCGAAGGCTACAATTCCTATGTGGGCGAACGCGGGGTGATGATGTCGGGCGGGCAAAAGCAGCGCATCGCAATTGCGCGCGCGATCCTGCGCGATGCGCCGGTGTTGCTGCTGGACGAGGCGACCAGCGCGCTAGATGCCGAAAGCGAGGGGTTGGTGCAGGCGGCGGTCGAACAACTGACCAAGGGGCGCACGACAGTGATCGTGGCGCACAGGCTGGCGACGGTCAAACGCGCCGACCGGATCGTGGTATTCGACAATGGCCGCATCATCGCGCAGGGCACGCATGAAGCGCTTGTCGCCGAGGGCGGGCTTTATGCACGGCTTGCGCGGTTGCAGTTTACAGCGGGCCTCGAAACCGTCTGACATTGTGACGCGACGTGCCCACGGCGCAGGCCCTTGCCGCGCCGGTCTTTTGACGCCATTCTCTCGCAAATGCCCTTGAGGATGGGCATCCGGGGGAGGAACAAGATGTCTAGATTTAGCACAGTTGCAGATCGCAATGCTGTCGAAAATGAAATGGCGTGGGAAGCCCGCGACCTGCCGAAAACCATGTATCAATTCATGGCCGATGTGGCGCGGCGGCACGGCAGCCGCCCGGCGACGACATTTCAACTTTTGTCAGGGCCAAAGGACAAGGCCGAGACCTTGACCTGGTCGCAACTGATGGGGCGTGTCACGCAGGCGGCGAACCTGTTTCGCAGCCTTGGCGTGGGTGAGAACGATACCATCGCCTACATCCTGCCCAACAGCAACGAAACCGTTGTTGCGCTGATCGCAGGCGCGATTGCGGGCATCGTGAACCCGATCAACCCGCTGCTTGAGCCCGAGCAGATTTCAGCGATCCTGCGCGAGACCAAGGCCAAGGTCGTGGTCACGCTCAAAGCCTTCCCCAAGTCGGACGTGGCGCAGAAGACCGCCGAGGCGGTGAGGTTTGCACCGAACGTGAAGACCGTGCTCGAAGTTGACCTCAACCGATACCTGACCCCTCCCAAAAGCTGGATCGTGCCGTTGGTGCGCCCCAAGAACCCGGTCGAGCACATCGCGGCTGTGAAAGATTTCGTCGCCGAGTGCGCGCGCCAGCCCGCCGGGCAGTTGGCCTTTGCCGACAGCAAGACAGACCGGGTCGCCGCCTATTTCCATACCGGCGGCACCACCGGTATGCCGAAAGTGGCGCAGCACAAGTATTCGGGCATGATCTACAACGGCTGGCTGGGCGCGCGGCTTTTGTTTGACGAAACCGATGTGATGATGTGCCCGCTGCCGCTGTTTCACGTTTTTGCGGCCTATCCGGTGCTGATGTCGGCTATCGCCTCGGGGGCGCATGTGGTGTTTCCGACCCCGGCGGGCTATCGCGGCGAAGGCGTTTTCGACAATTTCTGGAAGTTGATCGAGCGCTGGCAGGTGACTTTTCTGATTACCGTGCCCACCGCGATTTCGGCGCTGATGCAGCGCCCGGTTGATGCCAAGGTTTCAACGCTGAAAACCGCGCTTTCAGGTTCGGCACCGCTGCCGGTCGAACTTTACAACCGCTTTGAAAAGGCCACGGGCGTGCAGATTTCGGAAGGCTACGGGCTGACCGAAGCGACCTGCCTTGTCTCGGTCAACCCGGTGCATGGGGTGAAAAAGGTGGGGTCGGTGGGGATTCCGATGCCGCATACCCATGTGCGGATATTGATGCAGGAAAATGGCAGCACCTTCCGCGAATGTGCCACCGACGAAGTTGGCGAGATTTGCATCGCCAACCCCGGTGTGTTCGAAGGTTCGACCTATACCGAGGTAGACAAGAACCACGACCTGTTCGCGGAAAATCGTTTCCTGCGCACCGGCGACCTTGGGCGGCTAGATTCCGATGGCTATTTGTGGATCACGGGGCGCAAGAAAGACCTGATCATTCGCGG
>NZ_JBFHIA010000102.1:0-10194 GCF_041596715.1 Phaeovulum sp. | reverse complement strand
GGCGCGGCTGATGGCTGCCAAGGCCGCTTCACGCGCCGCCGGGGCACGGTTGCTTGCCGCCTTTCGCGAGGCGGGCGCGGTAGAGGTTGAGGCCGACATTCTGCAACCCGCCGAAGCGCTGCTAGACCTTTACGGCGAAGACATCCGCGCGCGTGCCTATGTCACATCGGACCCGCTGCGCGGCGAGTTGATGCTGCGCCCCGATTTTACCGTGCCCGTGGTGCAGGCGCATATGGCGGGCGGGGCCGAACCCGCGCGCTATTGCTACTTTGGCGAGGTGTTTCGCAAGCAAGAACACCGCAGCGCCCGCGCGCCCGAGTTTTTTCAGGTGGGTTACGAGGTCTTTGACCGCGCCGATCCTGAAGGTGCCGATGCAGAAGTCTTTGCCCTTTTCTCAGGGCTGCTTGCCCCTTTGAACCTTGCCGCCTCGATCGGTGACATCGGGTTGTTGATGGATGCCGTGCGCGGGCTCGACACCTTGCCCGCGCGTCGGGCGGCGCTTTTACGCCACATCTGGCGGCCGGCGCGGTTTCAGGCTTTGCTCGCGCGTTTTGCGGCGCCACCTGCGCCCTCGGCGGCCCGCGTGGCACTGCTGGCAGGTTCGGCACCGCGCGCGCATTGGGTCGGGCTGCGCAGCGCCGCCGATATGGCCGCCCGCATCGCCGCCCTGCGCGCCGATGCCGCCGCGCCACCGCTGCCGGAATCAGCGGTTGCGGCGCTTGCACAGCTTTTTGCGGTTTCCGCCCCGGCCCCCCAGGCTTTGGCCGAGTTGGAAGCAATCGCGCGCACCATGCCCGCTATCGCCCCCGCCGTGGCGCGGCTGGCACGCCGACTTGCCGCCCTTGCCGCGCGTGGTGTGGATTTGGCCCGCGTAACCTATCAAGCCAGCCACGGGCTTGGCACGATGGAGTATTACGACGGCTTCGTATTTTCCTTTGCCGCACCCACACCCGGCTTGCCGCCCGTCGCCTCTGGTGGGCGCTATGACGCGCTAACGGCGGTGCTGGGGCAGGGCCGGTCGATCCCCGCAGTGGGGGGGGTGATCCGCCCGGGCCTTGTGGCCGATCTGGAGGGCGCAAGATGAGCCTAAAGCTTGGCGTGCCCTCGAAGGGCCGGTTGATGGAAGATACGTTCGAATGGTTCGCCGCGCGCGGTGTCGCCCTTAGCCGTAACGGCAATGCGCGCGAATACGCAGGTGCCGTGGCAGGGGCCGATGGGGTTGAACTGGTGCTTTTGTCGGCGGGCGAGATTCCGCGCGAACTGGCGGCAGGGCGGATTCACCTTGGCGTCACCGGCTCGGACCTCGTGCGCGAAAAGCTGGCCGATTGGCAAACGCTGGTGGTGGAACTGGCGCCGATGGGCTTTGGCTATGCCGACCTGATTCTTGCCGTGCCCGCCGCCTGGGCCGATGTGGAAACGCTTGATGATCTTGATGCGGTGGCAGCCGCCTTTCGCGCGCAGCACGGATTCAGGCTGCGTATCGCTACGAAATATCACCGCCTTGTGCGCGAGTTTCTGCGCGCCCAAGGCGTGGCCGATTACCAACTTGTCGATAGCCAAGGTGCCACCGAAGGCACGGTCAAGAACCTGACCGCCGAGGCGGTAGCCGACATCACCTCTTCGGGCGAAACGCTGCGCGCCAATCACCTGAAAATCCTCGACGGGGCATTGATTCACCAAAGCCAAGCGACATTGTTTGCCGCGCTTGGTGCAGATTGGGGCGATGGACGCAAGGCGCGGCTTGCGGCCTTGGCCGCGCAGCTTGGGCTGGTTGCACCCAAGTTCTGATAGGCAGGGCCGGGCCAAGGGGTGCGATACCCCCGGGCCCGGCACCGATTTCAATCAAGCGATTCAAGAACCTCGCGCAGGGTGCCGATCAGCTGGTCAATCTGGCCTTTTTCGATGATCAGCGGCGGGCTCATGGCGATGATATCGCCTGTGGTGCGGATCAGGATGCCCTTTTCATAGGCTTTGAGGAACGCGTTGAAGGCGCGCTTGGTCGGCTCGCCCGCGATCGGTTCCAACTCGACCGCGCCGATCAGCCCTTGGTTGCGGATGTCGATGACATGGCGCGTGCCTTTGAGGCTGTGCAGCGCATCTTCCCAATAGGGGGCGAGGGAAGCGGCGCGCTCGAAAAGCCCCTCTTCCTTATAGACCTCGAGCGTGGCGATACCCGCGGCGCTGGCGATCGGGTTGCCCGAATAGGTGTAGCCGTGGAACAGCTCGATCATGTGCTCGGGACCTTGCATGAAGGCATCGTGCACCTCGGCGGTGGTCATGACGGCACCCATCGGAATCACACCGTTGGTCAGGCCCTTGGCGGTGGTCATCATGTCGGGCAGCACGTTGTAGTGTTGCGCCGCAAAGGCCGAACCCAAGCGGCCAAAGCCGGTGATGACCTCGTCGAAAATCAGCAGGATGCCGTGCTTTTTGGTGATCGCGCGCAGTTTTTCGAGATAGCCCTTGGGCGGCAGCAGCACGCCGGTCGAGCCTGCCATCGGCTCTACAATCACCGCCGCGATGGTTTCGGCACCGTGCAGCGCCACGATCCGTTCCAATTCGTCGGCGAGGTTCGCGCCGTGCTCGGGCTGGCCGCGCGTAAAGGCGTTCTGCGCGGGCAGGTGTGTGTGCGGCAGATGGTCAACCCCACCCAGCAGGGTTCCGAACACTTTGCGGTTGGTGACGATCCCGCCCACCGAAATGCCGCCGAAGTTGACGCCGTGATAGCCCCGCTCGCGGCCGATCAGGCGTGTGCGTGCGCCCTCGCCGCGGGCGCGGTGGTAGGCGATGGCCAGCTTCAGCGCAGTTTCGACCGATTCCGAACCCGAGTTGGTGTAGAACACATGCTCCATACCTTTCGGCGCAATCTCGATGATGCGGTTGGCCAATTCGAAGGCCGCCGGATGCCCCATCTGGAAGGCGGGGGCGTAATCAAGCTCTGCCGCCTGCTTTGCAATCGCTTCGGTGATTTTCGGGCGGCAATGCCCGGCATTGCAGCACCACAGGCCCGCGGTGCCATCAAGCACCTGACGCCCCTCTGCGGTGGTGTAATGCATGCCTTGCGCCGCCACGAACATGCGCGGGGCTTTCTTGAACTGCCGGTTCGCGGTGAACGGCATCCAGAACGCGTTGAGGTCATTTGGGCTCGGTTTTCGGTCCAGCGCCATGCGGGTCTCCCTTGGGCTTCGCCACGCGGCGCGCCGTTTTTCGGACGGCATCGGAAGCGCGGTCATGTCTTGATGTTTGACCATATGGTCAGTCTCAGGCTAGCAGAGAGCAAGGGGCAGTCAAGCGAGCCGTAGCACCCCAAGCAAAAACCGAGGTCCGATTGTCAGAGCCAAATACCCGCACAAGCAGCCGCATCCAGCGGCAGAACCGTGAAGTCATCCTTGAAGCGGCGCTGGATGTGTTTTCGGCGCAGGGTTTTCGCGGCGCGACGCTTGATCAGATCGCCTCGGCTGCGGGGCTTTCCAAGCCGAACGTGCTTTATTATTTCGCCTCGAAAGAGGCGATTCACCTCGAACTGCTTTCGGGGCTGATGGACAGCTGGCTTGCGCCTCTGCGCGCGCTTGACCCGGCGGGTGAGCCACTGGACGAGATTCTGGACTATGTGCGCCGCAAGATCGAAATGAGCCGCGACTATCCGCGCGAAAGCCGCCTGTTTGCCAACGAGATTCTGCAAGGCGCGCCGCGCATGGCGGAGGCGATTGAGGGTGAGTTGAAATCGCTGGTCGATGAAAAGGCCGCGGTGATCGGGGGCTGGGGCGCAGAGGGGCGGATCTCGGCGGTGGACCCGCACCATCTGATATTCTCGATCTGGGCGCTGACCCAGCATTACGCCGATTTCGATGTGCAGGTGCGCGCCGTGCTCGGCCCCGGCCACGACCCCTTTGCCGAGGCTGGCCGGTTTCTGGAAGTGCTGTTCACGCGGCTGCTGACGCCTGCGGTGGGGCAGACGTCAGACATCTGAGCGCGAGCTCAGAGCGTATCGATTTCAGCGGCAATCAACTCGGCGATCTTGGGCACCGGGTGCTTGGTCAGCGTCTTGGGCAATTCGGCAACCACGCGCGCGCGCAAGTCGGCGCTCATCGCATCGCGCAAAGCGCCCAGAACCTGTGGCGGAGCGGCCAGCACCAACCGCGAAAATCGCTCGGCGCGTGCGGCCTTGGTCAGCATCGCCACCAGTTCTGCCGCAAAACGCTCGCCAGCAAGGCGCGCGTAATCGGGCATCTCGAGCGCCGAGCGGCGCATGCCGGGGCCGGATTCGTGAACCTTGCCGGGCTGGTAGTTGGCAGCGCCCGGAATCTCCAGATCCGCCTCATCGCGTTCAAGCAGGCGCAGTTCTGCGCGCTTCGGTCCACCGATATTTTCCAGAACAAGTGCCTTTTCGCCGTCTGCGACGACCACCCAAGCACCTTTGGCAAGCAACATGACGCCCTCCTTGCGGTGTTTCAGGGCTAAACCCTGAACCCTATATGGGGGCGCAGTCGGCATGAAAAAACCCCGCCGGGGCGCGCCCGGCGGGGTTGCGATGGGTTCTGCGGATCAGAGCCGAGCTGCGACCGCTTCCCAGTTGACCAGTTTGTCGAGGAAGTTGGTCAGATAGGCTGGCCGCTTGTTACGGAAATCAATGTAATAGCTGTGTTCCCACACATCGCAGCCGAGCAGAGCGGTTTGCCCGAAGCAGAGCGGGTTGACGCCGTTTTCGGTCTTGCTGACCTTGAGCGTTCCGTCCTTGGTCTTGACGAGCCACGCCCAGCCAGAGCCGAACTGCGCCGCACCGGCGGCGGCGAACTCTTCCTTGAACTTGGCGACCGATCCGAAATTGTCGATCAGCGCCTGCTCTAGAACGCCCGGCATTTTCTTGGCCTCTCCCGGCCCCATCACTTCCCAGAAAAGCGCATGGTTCCAGTGTTGGCTGGCGTTGTTGAACAGGCCAGATTGCGCAACGGCACCCGCGACGTAGGTGCCTGCGACAATCGCCTCAAGGCTTTTGCCTTCCCACTGTGTGCCCGCGACAAGCTTGTTGCCGTTGTCGACATAGGCCTTGTGGTGCAGGTCATGGTGATATTCGAGCGTCTCGCGGCTCATGCCAAGCGGGGCGAGCGCATCATGTGCGTAGGGAAGATCTGGCAGGGTGAAGGCCATCGGCGCGATCCTTTCATTGGAATGCTTGTAGAGTATAGAAGGGGGCAAGACGAGCAAAGGTCAAGGCTTGGCAAGCAGCCGCGCGCCGGGGGGATCACCCCCCGGACCCCCGAGGATATTTTTACTGAAGCATTCAGGCCGAAGTCAGCTCGCTGCCTGTGCGCGCGGACAGGGCGAGCAGGTCGTAGACATAGCCTGCCACCGAGCGGAAACAGATCAGGCTCAGTTCGTCAGGTGCAGACCGCCAGAGCGCGGCTGCGACCTGCGCTGCGCGGGTGCGGCGCAATTCGCCCGCAGGCAGGCGCGCGAAATCTACAGGGCAGAGCTTTGCCAGAACCTGATCGGCCTTGGCCCCCGAGACGCGGAACAGCGCGCGCGCATCCGAGACGTTGGCGACCAGAACGTGTTCGCCGGCCAGTGCCGCTGATACGGCGGCTGCGGTTGCCTCGGCCTCGGCATAGGGAACAAGCAGCAGCAATTCGTCTGGCGACATCCAGGCGACCGCGGCTTGGCCTTTGGTCACGATGCCGCGCGGCGCGGGCAGGGCGCAGCCGGTGGCCGCTTTTACCGCCTTGGCGATTGCAGCCGAGCCAAGATCGCCGCGCAGCGTGATCATGCCTTGCAGGCCCGCATCTGCGACGTGGGCAAAGCCCTCGTAGCTTTGGCCGCCCATAGCGCTAACCGGATCAGACATTCTGCTTCTCCCCGTCCTTGTCGTAGAACACCTGATCGCAGATGCGCGCCTTGATGGTTTTGCCATCGGCCACGAAATCGAGCACCTCGCCCATCCGTTCAGGCCCTTGCCGCACCAGACCCATGGCGATACCGCGCCCGAGCGTGGGCGAGAAATAAGTCGAGGTGACGCGCCCTTGGGTGTTGCGCTGGCCATTGGCGTTGACCCCCGGCGCAGGTGCCAGCACGCCGTCGGGCAGCACTGACCCATCGAGCGTTTCAAGGCCCACCAAGCGCCAGCGATCTGGGTTGGTCATGTGGCTGCGTTCTTGCGCGCGTTTGCCAAGGTAGTCGGGCTTTTTCTTCGAGATAGCCCAGCCGAGGCCAAGGTCTTGTGGAATGACCGTGCCATCGGTTTCATCGCCGACGATGATGAAGCCCTTTTCCGCCCGCAATACGTGCACGGCCTCGGTGCCATAGGGCATCAGGCCCAACTCGGTGCCAGCCTCAAGGCAGGCGGTCCAGAAGGCCATGCCTTGCGCTGCGGGCACGGCGACCTCGTAGCTGAGTTCGCCCGAAAACGAGATGCGGAAGACCCGTGCAGCAATGCCTGCGAGCGTGCCCTCGGCAAAGGTCATGAAGGGCAGCGCCTCGCGGCTGACATCCATTCCGCCCAGTTTTTCCAGCAGCTTGCGCGCATTGGGGCCGACGATGGCCACTTGCGCGAATTGTTCGGTAAGGTTGGCGGTGTAGACCTTCCAGTCCCACCATTCGCATTGCAGCCAATCTTCCATATGTGCGTGGATACGGTCGGCACCACCCGAGGTGGTGTGGCAAAGCCAGCTGTCTTCGGAAAGTCGCGCCACCACGCCGTCGTCGATGAGAAACCCGTTTTCGTTGCAGGTCAGGCCATAGCGGCATTTGCCCACTGGCAGGGTGGACATGACGCCGGTATAGATCATGTCGAGGAAGCGGCCCGCGTCGGGCCCCTTGACGAGGATCTTGCCTAGCGTCGAGGCATCCAGCAGCCCGAGAGCGTTGCGCGTGTTGGTGACCTCGCGGTTGACTGCCTGCGCGTGGGTTTCGCCTGCGCGCGGGTAGCAATAGGGTCGCCGCCACAGGCCGACGGGTTCCCAATGCGCGCCTTGTGCCTCGTGCCAGGCGTGCATCGGGGTGCGGCGCAGCGGGGCAAAGACCGCGCCGCGCGCCTCGCCCGCAACAGCGCCAAAGCTGATCGGCGCATAGGGCGGGCGGAAAGTGGTGGTGCCGGTGGCGGGAATGGGCTGGCCTAGCGCGTCGGAGAGGATGGCGAGGCCGTTGATATTGCTCATCTTACCTTGGTCAGAGGCCATGCCGAGCGTGGTGTATCGCTTGGTGTGTTCGACGCTTTCATAACCCTCGCGGGCCGCAAGCTGCACGTCGGAAACCTTCACGTCGTTCTGAAAGTCGAGCAGCATCTTGAAGCGCAGCGCCACGGGTGCGCCTTGCGGCATCATCCAGACCGGCTGCATCGGTGCCTCGTCAGGGGCCGTGGCTTTTGGTGCGGATTTGGCTTTGCCGCCGCCAACGGCATGGGCATCTGCAAGGCAGGCCGCCGCCTGCAAGGCGCCCGATGCGGCCCCGGCACAGGCAACAAATGCCGCGCCATCGGCCCCGGTGGGGGCGCGTGCGGGGTCGGGGGTGAACATGCCGTTCGCGGCATCCCAAAGCAGCTTGCCGCCGGGTTGCGAAAAAAGGTGCACCACGGGTGAAAAACCGCCCGACATCGCCACGCAGTCGCAGGCGATTGTTTCAAGCACAGCGCCTTCGCCAGCCTGCACGCAGACCTCAACCGCTCTGACGCGCTTGCCACCCTTGACCTTGGCTACGCCGCGACCTTCCAGCACGCGGATGCCGCGGGCACGGGCCAAGGCAGGCAACTCGCCCGTGACAGAGGCGCGCGCGTCCAGAATGGCGGGCACCACGAGGCCCGCGTCGAGCAAGGCGAGCGCGGTGCGATAGGCATCGTCGTTATTGGTCACCACCACCGTGCGATCACCGGGGCTGACCGCCCAGTTCACCACATAATCGCGCACGGCAGAGGCAAGCATCACGCCGGGGGTATCGTTGGCGGCGAAGGCCAGTGGCCGCTCGATCGCCCCGGTTGCGGCAATCACCCGGCCTGCGCGAATGCGCCATAGCCGGTGGCGCGGCAGATCGGCGCCGGGCAGATGATCGGCCACCGCTTCTTGCGCAACCACATAGCCGTGGTCGTAAACACCCGCGACCATGCAGCGGTTGCGCAGGATGACATTGGGCATTGCGGCAAGGGCTGCAACGGTTTCGGCTACCCATGCATCGGCGGGCTTGCCCTCAATCTCGATGCCATCGACCGGGGCGCGGCCACCCCAATGCGGGGTTTGTTCCAGCAGCAGAACCCTTTGGCCTGTGCTTGCCGCGGCCAAGGCGGCGGTAAGGCCCGCAACGCCGCCGCCCGCCACCAGCACATCGGTGAAATCATAGGCCTGTTCGTAGCGGTCAGGATCTGCCTCTTTCGGCACAGGGCCGATGCCTGCGGATTGGCGCACCAGCGGTTCGAACAGGTGCTTCCACGCAAAGCGCGGGAACATGAAGGTCTTGTAGTAAAAACCCGCGGGCAGAAAGCGGTATGCTAGGTTGTTCAGCGCGCCCACGTCAAAATCGAGGCTGGGCCAAGCGTTCTGGCTGGCGGTGGTGGCACCTTCAAAAAGCTCGGTGGTGGTGGTGCGCTGGTCGGGTTCAAGCCGCGGCCCTTGCCCAAGCGCCACCATCGCGTTCGGCTCTTCCACGCCCGAGGCGAGTATGCCGCGCGGGCGGTGGTATTTGAAGCTGCGCCCGATCAGCATCTGGTCATTGGCCAAAAGGGCCGCGGCCAGTGTGTCACCCGCGAAGCCGCGCATCGCGCGGCCATCGAAGCTGAAGGCAAGCGGTTTCGTGCGGTCGATCAGGCGGCCGCCGGTGGCAAGACGGGTGCTCATTGGAAACCTTTCCAGTCAGGCCGTTTCGCCTTGATCGCGGCGATCAGTTCGGGCGGCGGCGTGAAAGATTGCGCAGGGTAGGTGCCGAACACCTCAAGCGTGGCGGTGCAGCGCGCGGCAAGGAACCACTTGCCGCAGCCGTAGGCGTGGCGCCAGCGTTCGAAATGCACGCCCTTGGGGTTGCTGCGCGCAAAGAGATAGGCCTCGAAGTCATCATCGCTGGAGCCCGGGCCAAAACGCTTCAGATGCGCCTCGCCGCCGGGGGCAAGCTCGGTTTCCTCGGCGGCCACGCCGCAATAGGGGCAGGTTAGGGTCAGCATGGATAGGCTCCTGACATGGCAAAGCCGGGGGCAATGACGCCCCCGGTTGCCGGGATCAAAAACGATGCGGTGGGTTTACTTGAGGATGTCGGGCACCTGAATGGTGATGGTCGCCTCGTTGCGACCAAACAGGTCGCCATCGGTGACCAGATACCAAACCACGCCGCCAAGCACGACGACGACTGCGCCGAGAATGAAACCTGTTGCTGACTTGTTGGTGGTGTCGATTGCCATGATGCGTGCTCCAATGCTGTTGTGTCTGACAACACAACACGCGAGCGGCATGAAAGGTTCCCGATATACCGGGGGCGACGCGCGGGCAGGAGGGTGCGCAGATCGCCCATCAATGCGCCACCCCAGCCGCCACGCTTTCGTCGATGAAGCGGCCTTCGCGGAAGCGGTTCAGCCCGAACTCGGCGGCAAGCGCGCCGGGGGTTCCCTTGGCCACCAGCTCGGCCATTGCCCAGCCGGAGCCGGGGATCGACTTGAACCCGCCGGTGCCCCAGCCGCAGTTGACGAATATTCCCTCGACCGGAGTGGTTGAAAGAATGGGCGAACGGTCGCCGGTCATATCAACGATGCCGCCCCATTGCCGCATCATTTTCAGCCGACTGATGATCGGGAAAGTCTCGATCAGCGCGCGGACGGTATCTTCGATATGGTTCCACGAGCCGCGTTGCGTGTAGTTGTTGAACCCGTCGGTGCCGCCGCCGATCACCAATTCGCCCTTGTCACTTTGGCTCATGTAGCCGTGCACGGTATTGGCCATCACCACCACATCGATCGCGGGTTTGATTGGTTCGCTGACCAGCGCCTGTAGGGCAAGGCTTTCGATCGGCAGCCGGAACCCGGCCATTTCGGCCAGCACCGAGGCGTTGCCCGCCACCACCATCGCCAGCTTGTCGCAATCGATCGCCCCGCGCGAGGTGTCTACCCCCTGCACGCGCCCGCCTTGGGTGCGCACGCCGGTGACTTCGCAGTTCTGGATGATGTCCATTCCCATATCGGAACAGGCCCGCGCATAGCCCCACGCCACCGCATCGTGCCGTGCCGTGCCG
>NZ_JBFHIA010000101.1:0-10374 GCF_041596715.1 Phaeovulum sp. | reverse complement strand
GGGCGATTGGCGAAACCGGGTGCGGCTTGGCGCGGGATGGGTTGGCCATTCCATGCATCCCACGCGCGCCGCCCCGGTGCAAAACGGCGTGGCCGCCGTCAGCGTGCTTGCGCCCGATTGCACCGAGGCGGATGCTTGGGCTACCGCGCTGATGGTGCTGGGGCCCGAGGCCGGGGTAAATCTGGCGCGCGCGCGGCGCATGGATGCGCTGTTTCAGGTTCGCGGGGCGCAGGGCATCGCGCGTGTCGGGACTGGCTGCTTTGCCTGAGGTTTCGCTTTGCGCACGCGCGCCCGCGCAGCTAGGGTTCGCGGCATGAGCCTTGCCCCCACCTTGCAGTTTTCCGACGATCAGGCCGATGCCTGGGACCAGATTTCCGAGGCGCTCGGCGCGGCCGGGGTGGACCTGATGAATGGCACCCTGCTGCCAGAGGGCGGCAGCCGCCGGGTGCTGGCCGTGGTGGGCAAGGCAGGCTCTGGCAAAACGATGCTTTTGGCAGAGCTTTGCAAGGCCCTAGCCTCCGCTGGCATCGATACCGTCTCGGGCGATTGGGAGGGGAGGCGGCGCAAGGATCGGCGCACCTTGGCCATACTTGCGCCCACCAACAAGGCCGCCTCGGTGCTGCGCGGGCGCGGCGTGCCGGCCACCACCATTCACCGCATTCTCTACACCCCCGTCTATGACCCGCAATACGAACGCATCGCGGAATGGCTGGCGGGCCAAGGCACGCGACCCGAGGTCGAAGGGCTGAGCGATGCAGCACTTGACCGCGCGCGCGCTTTTTATGATGTGGTCAAATCGATCCCCGGCGCGCTGGCCGCCGCGGGCCTGCGCGGCAGCGATTTCATCAAAGGTTGGAAGCGGCGCGACGAGCCGTTGGACATCGGCCTTGTCGATGAAGCCTCGATGCTGGACGAGCGGCAGTTCGACGATCTGCGCGAAATCTTTCCGACGCTGATCATCTTTGGCGATCCGGCGCAGCTGGCACCTGTCGGGCAATCGGGCGAGATGGTGTTCGAACGGCTGGGTGATGGCCGCAGGCTGGATCTGACGCGCATCCACAGGCAGGCGCAGGACAACCCCATTCTCGACCTCGCCCATGCGCTTGGCGATGACAGCATCGGGTTTGAAGCTTTCGAGCGGCTGGTGGAAGACGCCGCCAAGCGCGACACCCGCGTGGTCTGGGCCGAGCGGGTGGAGTGCGATCTGATGGCACGCAGCCCGGTGCTGGTTTGGCGCAATGTCACGCGGGTGCGGCTGATCGCGGCGTTTCGTGCAGCACACGGCGCCCCTGCCGATGCCCTGTTGCCGGGCGAGCCGCTGATTTGCGATGGCATCGAGCTGCCGCTGAAGCACCGCAAGAAGCGCATTGATCTTGAAGCGCGCGGGTTGATCAAGGGGGCGCAGGTCATCTACCTCGGCCCCGGAAACAAGCCCGGCTTTTCGCGCCTGCACGTGATCGGTGCCGAAGACCCTCGGCTATCGGCAGCCTCTATCATCAAGATCGAAGTCCCTGATAGCGACGAGCCCTTTATTCCCTATGCCGCGCGGATGGGGGCGGCATTTCTGCACGGCGCAGCCGTGACCATCCACAAGGCGCAAGGCAGTCAGTGGGATAGTGTGCAGGTGTTCGCCCCCGATCTTTACGCCGCCGCACAATCCGGGCGTATTGAAGCGGGCCTGCCGCTTTGGAAGCGGCTGGCCTACGTCGCCATCACGCGGGCCGAAAACCGCCTGCTCTGGGTGGTGCGCAACCGGCTTGCACGCCCCTCCGCGCCGCTTGGAATCGACGACCTGCCCACAAGCAGTGCCGCACTCACACTGGCTTCGGGCGACGGTGCCTAGCCCGCGTGGCAGGTGCGGCTTGACACATGCTCTAATCGTAATGTTTCTTCATCCGATACGCCGCAGCGTATGGTATTGATTGGCGCGCGGTCGGTGCGGGCATTGCGACAATTTCTTGGGAGGGAAAGATGAAGCTTCGGGTGATAGATTTCGGTCACGTTTCGGCGCTGCGCAGTCAGGCGGTGTATCACGGCCTCGCCGAAGCGATGACACCGGACAGCGATCCGGTTCTGTCGCTGGTTTCACCCAGCACGCCCTATGTTTGCGTCGGTATGCACCAAGACATCAACAAAGAGGTGGACCGCGAGTTTTGCGCCTCGCGCAACTTGCCGATCTATCGCCGTCATGTCGGTGGCGGCGCGGTCTACCTTGACGAAAATCAGCTTTTCACTCATTTCGTCTTTCCCGCGGGCAAGGCCCCGCAGCGCGCGGCCGAACTTTACCCGCTGTTTATCGAGCCTGTGGTGCGCACCTACCGCGAAATGGGCATCAACGCCAATTACCGGCCGGTGAACGATATTCAGGTAGAGGGGCGCAAGATCGGCGGCACTGGTGCTGCCTCTATCGGCAATGCCACGGTCATGGTCGGCAGCTTCATGATCGACTTCGACACCGAGACGATGTCGAAGTGCCTCAAGGTGCCGTCCGAGAAGTTTCGCGACAAGTTGCGCCAAACGCTTGATGACTACATGACCACGATGGTCAAACAGTTGGGTGAAAAGCCTGACCGCGGCGCGTTGAAATCCGTGTTCCTGCGCCACTGCTCCGATGTGCTTAACGTCGAGCCGGTGATCGATCAGCCGACCCCCGCCGAGCTGGCCGCGATCGCGCGCGCAGAGGCCGAACTGAGCGATCCGGAGTGGACCGAGGTGCAGCACCGCAAACTGGTGGCGCTGGGGGTCAAGATCGCCGCCAACACACATCTGACCGAAGCGGCGCACAAGGCACCGGGCGGGTTGATCCGCGTAAGCCTGCTCGATGCCGAAGGCAGCGTTGCCGATCTGGTGCTGTCGGGCGATTTCACCTGCCTGCCGCCTGAAGGTGTTGACCAACTTGCGGCGGCGCTCAAGGGCACGGCGCTGGAACCAGCCGCCTTGCAGGCCGCAGCCGACGCAGCCATTGCGCGGCTTGGGCTTGATCTTCCGGGCGTGACCGGGGCCGACATTGCCACCGCCATCGGTGCCGCGCAGCAACAGCACGCATGAAGCGCGTTGCGGTCCTACAGCACACCGAGGCCGAATATCTTGGCCTGATCGAGGACCATCTCGAAGGCCGCAACGTGCGCTTTCAATATTTTCGCCCCTTCGCCTCGGGTGGCGTGGTGCCTGCCGCGCCGGGCAACTTTGACGGGCTGATCCTGCTTGGCGCGGGGCCTTATGGCGTTGTTTCCGGGCATATCCTGCCCTCGCTTGCACCCGAGTTGCGGCTGACCCGCGCGTTTTTGGGCGCGGGCCTGCCGGTGCTGGGATTCGGGCTGGGCGCGGTGATTCTGGCGGTTGCCGCAGACGGCGGCGCAGCCGAAGCGCCTTTGCGGTTTTCTGTCGAGCAAGCCATTGCAACCACGCCAGATTTCGCGCCAGACCTGCCCCGGTTTCCGCTTGCCTGCTATCTGCGCGATCGGCCGGTTTTACCCGATGGCGCGCGCGTGCTCTATAGCAACGAGGCAGGCGAGGCGCTGGTGTTCTCGCTCGCGGAAAATTCATTGGGCTTTCTGGGTCACCCCGGAATGAAGCGCGGCATGGCCGAAGACCTTATCATGGAGTTCGCCGAAACGCCTGACGAACCCCTTGCTTCGCTTGAAAGACTCGGGGCCGAGCAGGGGCCGGTCAGCACCGCGCTCAGCACCCTGATGGTGCCGCTGATCGCGCACTGCGGGTGGATGTAATCGCTGCAACGCGGCGACGAATAGATTTGACATTCCGTTTACGACATATACCAATTTTAACAGTTGTTATCCGGAGGGGAGACCGGGCAGCAACGAAAAGATCCGAAGGGGAGGGCGGAGCTTTGGCCAAGAAGCTGATAATTGTCATGGTGAACACCGATCCGCGCAATGGCGAGGAGCTCGGTGCACCGTTTTTTCAGGCCACCGTCGCCGCTGCGATGGACTATGAGGTTGATGTGATCTGCACCGCAACCGCAGGCAGCCTGATGCGAAAAGGCGTTGCCGATAAGCTTGTGGTCAAGCCCGGCAGCCCGAAAACAGTCTATGACTTCATCAAAGACGCCCATGAGGCGGGGGCAAAGTTTTACTGCTGTTCGCCCAACCTCGATCTGTTCGACATGACGGCCGAAGATCTGATCCCCGAATGTGAAGGCATCGTTGGCGGTGCCAAGGTGATCGAGGACATCATGGAGGACGACGACGCAAAGGTGCTGACCTACTGACGACCGGCCAGCGTTCGTGCGGCCAGCAAGGGAGGAACGGCCAGCGATGACAGTCCATGCAAAGGTGCCAAACCCGCCGATCAGCGATCCGGTTTCGGACACGCCGGTGGTCGCCTATGAAAAGCTCGAAGAAATCTTTGAAGATATTCGGGGCCATTCGCTTTACGACCACGAAATCCACGGTTGCCTGAACTGCGGCATCTGCACGGCCACCTGCCCTTCGGCGCAGTATTACGATTACTCCCCCCGCGAGATCGTGCAGCTTTTGTGGACCGAAAATCTCGAAGGCATCTACGATGCGATGCACGAAAAGATCTGGGCCTGCGCGCAATGTTACACCTGCGCCGCGCGCTGCCCGTTCGAAAACTCGCCCGGCGGGCTGGTGATGATCATGCGCGAAGTGGCGATCAAGCACGAGTTGCCCTCGGTCAAAGAGGTGCTGCGCCCCTTCAGCCGCGTGTTGCTGAAGGTGGTTTCCACCGGCAACCAGCTTGCGCCGAACATGATCACCAAAGAGGCGTTTCCAGACTGGGGGCCGAACGTTGCCAAGGTCGATGCGCCGCTGATGATTTTGCGCCAAGCAATTCCGATGCCGACGATGCACACGCTCGACACCGCATGGGAGGTGAACCTGCGCACCTCGGTTGAGCTTTACACGATCTGGGAAGCCACGGGCGTGCTCAAGCAGCTCGAATCCGTGGATGAGAACCTGTTCGACGTGGTTTCCGACGTGATGGAGGAAAAGCGCGAGGAATGGGAGGAATGGCTCGAAGAGCAGGAAGACGAGGCCGACGACGACTGAGCGGTCAAAGGAAGACCGTCGCTTTGGGAGGAGCGCACGATGAGCAACACCGAAAAGCCGGGCGGAAAGGGCGCCTATAACGGGTTCGGCGCAGACTGGGCCCCGAGTAACCTGTCGAGCGCCGAGGCGCGCCGCGCCACTGACTGGGTCGAGGCAAAAATCGACAAACGCCACCTTCTGACCGGCAAGGACCGCAAGGAAGACGTGCGCGACATCATGTGGCAACTGGAACGCGATGGCGAAATCATGGTGCATCGCGTCGCCGAGCACAACGACCCGGTTGTGGCCAAAACGCTCTATGGTTGGGACAAGAAGATCCCGACCAACAACCTTTGGCATCACAAATCCTGCGGCCAGTGCGGCAATATCCCCGGCTATCCGACCTCGATCCTGTGGATTCAGAACCAGTTGGGCATCACCTATCTGGACGAGACCGACCAGACCTCCTGCACGGCATGGAACTACCACGGCTCGGGCATCGGCAACGTGGTCTCGCTGGCAGCAGTGTTTTTGCGCAACTTCCATCAGGCCTATGTCAGCGCCAAGTCGCAGGGCCTGCCCGAAGGCACCTATTACCCGCTTGTCCACTGCGGCACATCGTTTGGAAACTACAAGGAAATCCGTGGCTTCCTGCTACATTCGGCAGAACTGCGCGCCGAGGTGAAGACCATACTCGGCAAACTTGGCCGACTGGTCGATGGCAAGCTGCTGATCCCCGAAGAGGTCGTGCACTATTCCGAATGGTTGCACGTCATGCGCGACAAGATCGCAGAGCGCCAAACCATCGACGTGTCGAACATTCGCACCACGGTGCACCCGGCCTGCCATGTCTACAAGATGGTGCCTGAAGATGTGATCTATGACGACACCGTGCTGAATGGCGACCGCGTGGCAGTGACCACGGGCCTTTTGCAAACGCTCGGCACGCAGGTAATCGACTATTCCACATGGTATGATTGCTGCGGTTTCGGCTTTCGGCACATCATCGGCGAGCGCGAGTTTACCCGCTCGTTCGCGATGGACCGCAAGATCAAGGTCGCGGTCGAAGAGGCGCGGTCTGACGTGATGATCGGCCACGATACCGGCTGCATCACAACGCTCGACAAGAACCAGTGGATCGGAAAGGCGGTGGGCAAGATCTATTCGCTACCGGTCATGGCCGATTGCCAGTTTGCCGCGCTGACGATGGGGGCGCACCCTTACAAGCTGGCACAGTTGCATTGGCACGCCAGCCCCTTCGAAGAACTGCTCGAAAAGATGGGCATCGACTGGGAAAAGGCCAAGGCCGAGTTCGAGGGCTATCTGGACGAGGTCAAGGCCGGGCGGATCGAAACGCTTTACGACCCCAAGCGCGCCATCACCTCCGGGCCCGGCTATGTAAAACCCAAAGCCCTGACAGGAGCCTGAGGCATGACGAAACCCATTCTCATCATCGGCGGCGGCCCTGCGGGGCTTTCGGCGGCACATGCGGTGGCAAGCTCCGGTCGCAAGGCGGTGCTGGTGGAAAAGGAGGACCGTCTGGGCGGTGCGCCGATCCTTTCGGGCTATGCCAAACTGGTGCCCAGCCACGAATGGGCCAAGGATGCGATCGGCGGCATGGTCACGCGGGTGACAGATAACCCGAACGTCGAGGTGCGGCTGGATACGGCGGTGCAAAGCTTTGCGGGCGAACCCGGTGCCTTTGCCGCAACGCTGAAAGACGGCAGCGTGATCGAGGCCGATACCGCAATTCTTGCCACCGGCTTCACGCATTTCGATAGCCTGAACAAACCTGAATGGGGTTTTGGCACCTACCCCGATGTGGTGACGACCGTGCAGGTCGAACAGATGATCTCGTCAGGGGCGGGCATCCGCTGCCCCTCTGATGGCAGGGTGCCCGACCGGGTGGCGATCCTTTTGTGCGTGGGCTCGCGCGACCGGCAGATCGGGCGCGAATGGTGCTCGAAAATCTGCTGCTCGGTCTCGGCCAATATCGCGATGGAAATCCGCGAGCTTTCGCCCAAGACCAACGTCTACATCTACTACATGGACATCCGCACCTTCGGGCTTCTGGAGGGCGAGTATTACTGGAAAAGTCAGGAGGAGGCGAAGGTCAAGTATATAAAGGCCCGCATTGCCGAGGTCACATCCGACGGCAAGCGGCTGGTGGTGAAGGGCGAAGACACTCTGGTGAAGCGCCCGATCACAATTCCCTTCGACATGGTGGTGCATGCCATCGGCATGGACCCCAACGTTGACAACATGACACTCGCGGCGGTGTTCGGGGTCGAGTTGAACAAATACGGCTATATCGCCAAGCCCTCGACCTATCTGCATATGAGCGAAACCTCGCGTCCGGGGGTGTTTGTGGCAGGGGCGGCCACGGGGCCGGAAACCATCGACGATTCCATCGCGCAGGGCCACGCGGCGGCGATGGCTGCGCTGACCTATCACGCCACGCATCAGATCAAGGCGGCTGAGTGATGTTTGGGCTGCGCCGCAAACCCACCGAAACAGAACACGCAGCCCCGCGCCCGGTGCTCGACCTGTCGGGGCCGCGGCTGCGGCGGGCGTTTGACGATCTGGTGCAAGCCTCCGAACCGACCGGGGGACTGGAGCGGTATGTCACCGCGCTCGCGCTGAAAGCGTCGCTTTTTGACGAGTTGCTGGGTGATGGCCAAGCGGCCGATCTGACCGAAGCCGAGTTTCTGGACCTTGCCGCATTCATCACACCGGTGCGGCGACGCATCAGCGCCCATCTTGCGCAATTCGGGTTTGAACCGCTGCGGCTGCGCCTTGCCGAACTTGTCCACGAGCTTGATCTGACCGACCGCACCGATGCGCGCATGGCGGCCTTCGATGCGGGCTTCAGCGCGGATTCCGCGCATCGCTGGGTGCGCGATCTGGGTGCCGAAGTGCTGCATTTCACGCGCCCCGCCGACTACCCGCTGATGACCCGCTGGGTTTGGGACGCGGGCACCGGAACCGGAGTCTTGCGCGAAATCTGGGCCAGCGAAGATGTGGACGCAGCCAAGATCGTCGCCACCAACGAGGCCGCGACATTCCAGACCCTGCGCGACGAGCTTGACGGCTTTCTGGCCGACGAGGGCGTGTTTCGTGATCGGCATTTCTATGTCGATCTGCTGATGTCGCATGTCTACGCCGGCTACATCAACGACCGCGGCGGCCAGTATCTGCGCACCGATTTCACGCTTGAGGGCGATCCGATGCAGCACACGCGCCGGATGCTGGGGCTGGATGCGGTCAACACCGAGACTGGCCGTACCCGCCTGCGGCTGATCGACGGCACGGTGCATCGCTTTGGCGGATTGCCCGCACCGATATCCAAGGAGTCCGCCGATGCCCATTCATGAAAAGTCGCTGATCCGGCCGGAAAACCTTGTCACCCATGAAAACCTGACAATCGACGGGGTGGATGTTTCGGGCCACTGGTCAACCTTCATCACCTCGCGCACGGTCACCGACTATAACGAGGCGATGGAGGAAGAGATTTCTGCCCTGCCCGGCGGCGAGCATATCAACCGCTGCTGGCAATGCGGATCCTGCACCAACGCCTGCACGGTCAACGCCATCAACCCCGAGTTCAACCCGCGCTACTGGATCTATCTGATCCGGCTGGGCATGGAAGAAGAGCTTTTGCGCGACAAGGAAATCCTCTGGCAATGCGTCAGCTGCAACAAATGCACTTACGCCTGCCCGCGCGATGTGGTGCCCGAAGCGGTGATGAAGGCAACCGCGCATTGGATGGAATTGAAGGGCCACACGCCCAAAAGCCCCTCGACGCATTTCGACGAAAGCTTCACCAACTCGGTCATCGCCACCGGCAAGATCGAAGAAGGGCAGGTGTTGCGCAGCTTCTTCAAGAAAACCGGTCAGCCGCTCAACCAACCGTGGTTGATCGCTCTGGTGCGCGGGCTGATCCTCAAGTTCCCGATAACGCTTCTGATGCGCATGGGGCTAAGCGCGGTGATCCGCCCACGCACCACTGGCTGGGGGCGCACGCAAGCAGTGCTGAACGACTATGTGGGCGAAGTTGAGGCGCGAAACTCCAAGGCCCTCGGGCTTGACGGCAAGGGGAGGCACTGATGCCAAAGGATGATCTGAAGCGGGTAGCCTATTACCCCGGTTGCGCGCTGGAAGGCACCGGCCATTCCTATAATCGGTCCACCAAGGCGGTGGGCAAGGCGCTGGGGCTTGAACTGGTCGAGTTGAAAAACTGGAACTGCTGCGGCGCAATGGAGGTGAAGAACGTCGATCCCAAGATCCAGACCTACCTTTCGGCGCGCAACCTAGCGATTGCCGAGGACATGGGTTTCGAGACGGTCATGTCACCCTGCAACGGGTGCTATCATAACCTCAAGAAAGCAGAATACGACCTATCACACGACCCCGCTTCGGCAGAGGTCAATGCCCGGCTTTCCGAAAAGTCCGGGCATGCCACCTATCAGCCGGGCAAGGTTGAAACCATCCATGCGCTCGACTGGATCAAGGATGCCATCGGCGAGGAAGAACTTTCCAAGCGCGTGAAGAACAGCCTCAAAGGCATCAAGGTGGCCAACTACTACGGCTGCATGTACACCCGCCCGCGCCACATTTTCCCCGAGAAAGACAAGGGGCCGGGCAGCGAAAGCACGTTGAAGCCGCATTTCATGGATGACCTTCTGGCCGCAGCCGGGGCCGAGAACGTGGAGTTTCCGCTGAAAACCGCCTGCTGCGGCGGCGCGCATGCGCTATCTGACAGCGACACCTCCACGCGGCTTGTGCTTAACATCCTGACCACGGCCGAGGCTTGCGGTGCCGAGGTAATCGCCACCGAATGCCCAACCTGCCATTCGGGCCTCGAAATGCATCAGGTGCGCGCGGAAAAGGTGCTGGGGCGCAAGACCAATGTGAAAATCCTCTATTTCACCCAGCTTCTGGGCATGGCGCTCGGCCTATCGGCGCGCAAGGTGGGGGTTCATGAAAACTTTTCAGATGCCTCCAGCCTTCTGAAAGAGAAGGGGCTGGGATGAACGAGACGGACCTTTTTGCAGAGGTTCTCGACCGGATCGACAGCTTTCTTGCCGGGGCTGGCGATATGCGCAGCACGGCGGCGCAAGCCGAGGCATTTCTGGCCGATGGCGAGGCTGTGCTGTCTGCATGGCTTGTCGCCAAAGGCCAGCAACCGACGGATGAGACGGTCGAAGGCTTCCGGCTTTTGGCGCTCCACCGCCAAGGCGCGCGCGGCGATCCAAGTTTCAACGCCTGCCGCGAAACCTGTCGTGAAATTATCTACTTGCGTAACGTGATTACGCTTTATGATGATGACACAGCCGAGTGCCGCCACCAGTTGCGGCTTCAG
>NZ_JBFHIA010000100.1:0-10387 GCF_041596715.1 Phaeovulum sp. | reverse complement strand
GGGTCGGTATTGTAATAGCCGCCCAGATCCGCCGGTTTGCCTTGAACCGCCGCGATCTCCGCCACGATAGCCGCCTCGTTTTGCGCAAGCGCCTTGGCGATCGGTGCGAAATGCGCAGCCAGTTCCTTGTCTTCGGTCTGCGCCGCCAAAGCCTCGGCCCAGTAGAGGGCAAAGTAGAAATGGCTGTCGCGGTTGTCGGGCTGGCCAACCCGCCCCATGGGCGAGCGGCCGTTGTCGAGCACCGCTTGGGTTGCCGCATCGACCGCCTTGCCCAGAATCAAGGCCTTGGGGTTGCCCGAAAGCTCGGCCTGGAACTTCAGGCTTTCGCCAAGGGCGCAGAACTCGCCCAAGCTATCCCAGCGCAGGTGGTTTTCTTCGACCAGCTGTTGCACATGCTTGGGTGCCGAGCCGCCAGCCCCGGTTTCAAACAACCCGCCGCCCTGCATCAGCTTGACGATCGACAGCATCTTGGCCGAGGTTCCCAATTCGAGGATCGGGAAAAGGTCGGTCAGATAGTCACGCAGCACGTTGCCGGTAACGGCGATCGTATTCTCGCCCTTACGAATAGTCTCAAGCGAGCGGCGCGTGGCCTCGCGCGGGGCAAGGATCTCGAACTTGTCCGCCACGCCCGCAGCGGCCAGCAGCGGTTTGACATAGGCAATCAGTTGCGCGTCATGGGCGCGTGTCTCGTCCAGCCAGAATATCGCCTTGCAGCCTTCGGCCTTTTGGCGCGCGATCGCGAGGGCGACCCAGTCCTCGATCGGGGCTTTGCGGGCCGAAGCAGAGCGCCAGATGTCTCCTGCCTCTACCTCGTGGCTGTGCAGCACCTCGCCATTGGCCAGCACCATGCGAACCGTTCCGGCATGCGGCATTTCGAAGGTGGTCGGGTGGCTGCCGTATTCTTCAGCCTTCTGCGCCATCAGGCCCACGTTCTGCACCGTGCCTGCCGTTGTCGGGTCAAGCGCGCCGGTTTCCTTGAAGTAGCGGATCGCCTCGTCATACACCGGGGCGTAAGAGCTATCGGGGATTACGCAATTGGTATCGGCCGCCTTGCCATCCGGGCCCCAGCCCTTGCCGCCCGCACGGATCAACGCGGGGATAGAGGCGTCGATGATCACATCCGAAGGCACATGCAGGTTGGTGATGCCTTTGTCCGAGTTCACCATGTAAAGCGGCGGGCGCAAGGCCAGCGTCGCGTCGATGGCTGCCGTGATCTCGGCCGCCTGCGGCAGGTCTGCAACGCGCTCCAGCATGGTGCCAAGACCGGCGTTCGGATCGATCCCGGCTGCGGCCAGCACATCGCCATATTTGTCGAACACCGGCGCAAGGAACGCCTTTACACCATGGCCAAAGATGATCGGGTCCGAGACCTTCATCATCGTGGCCTTCAGATGCAGAGAAAACAGCACGCCTTTGGCTTTGGTCTCGATGACCTGCTGGTCGAGAAAGGCCCGCAGCGCCCGCGCCGAAAGGAACGTGGCATCGACAACGGCACCGGCCGGGAAACTGGCACCCTCTTTCAGCACCGTCACTGCGCCATCCTTGCCGACCAGTTCGATCCGGACGGGGCCGGCCTGGGCCGCCGATAGGGTTGCCGATTTCTCGTTCGAGCGGAAATCATCGGCAGCCATGGTCGATACATAGGTCTTGCTGTCCTTGGCCCATGTGCCCATCGAATGCGGGTGCGACATCGCGTATTTCTTCACCGCAATCGCCGCGCGACGGTCAGAGTTGCCTTCGCGCAAAACCGGGTTCACCGCCGAGCCCTTCACGGCATCATAGCGGCGGCGGGCTTCTTTTTCCGCATCGGTCTGCGGGTCTTCGGGATAGTCTGGCAGGTTGTAGCCCTGCGCTTGAAGCTCTTTCACAGCGGCCACCAATTGCGGCACCGAGGCAGAGATGTTGGGCAGCTTGATGACATTGGCCTTGGGTGATTTCACCAGCTCGCCCAAAAGGGCCAGATCATCGGACTGGCGCTGCGCCGCCGTCAGATTCTCGGGGAAAGATGCGATGATCCGCCCGGCCAGAGAAATGTCGCGCGTTCCGACCGAGACCCCGGCTGGCGCCAGAAAGGCGCGAATGATCGGCAAGAGAGAGGCCGACGCAAGCTGCGGGGCTTCATCTACCTTGGTGAAGATAATGTCTGCGGTGTTGCTCTTGGTCATGACGGGGCCTCTGGAATGTTCGGTTGCGGCCTGAAACTGGCCATTGCGGGTGCGACGACCGCACAGCCGCCGTTTGCAGCACAAAGCTGGCTGGATAGCGGAAAAGGCGCAAGAAGATATTTTGGAAACATGCACCCCGGCCCCATAAACGCGGACCGGCGCAGGCTGCGCCGATCCGGAGAATCGGCCAGATCAGACGACTTTGACGACCAAAGTGCCGACGCCGTCGATTGTGGCTTCCATGACATCGCCCTTCACCACCGAGTTCACGCCAGACGGCGTTCCCGCCATGATGACGTCGCCGGGCTGAAGCTCGAAATACTCGGACAGATAGGAGATCATTTCCGGCACTTTCCAGATCATCTGGTTCAGATCGCCTTCTTGGCGAATCTCTCCGTTGACCTTGAGCACGACCCGCCCCTCGCTAGGATGGCCAACTTTCGAAACCGGCGAAATCGGGCCTACAGGGCCGGAACGCTCGAACGCCTTGCCGATTTCCCACGGCCGACCCATCTTCTTGGCTTCGCCCTGAAGATCTCGCCGAGTCATATCCAAGGTGACACCATAGCCCCAGACATGGTTCAGGGCATCGGCCACGGCGATATTGGTGCCGCCCGACTTGAGCGCGACCAGAAGTTCGACCTCGTGATGCACGTCATTGGTATGCGGCGGATAGGGAAACTCTCCCGAGGCATCCATGTTGTTGGGATTCTTCTGGAAGAAGAACGGCGGTTCGCGGTTGGGATCATGCCCCATCTCTACGGCATGGGCGGCGAAATTGCGGCCGATGCAGTAGACCCGCCTAACCGGAAAGCCCCCGCCATCGCTGGTTGGAATCGTATGCACCTGCGGCGCGGGAATCACGAGATTTGGCACGGCTTACCTCCTATGGCCTCGATACCTTGAGGTGTTACCGGAGGCCTTTTGGAAAATCAATCCGGAGTGGTATTATTTTTTCGTCAATGCGCGAACCAATTTGGATTGATTAAACCAATTTACGGGCCTATGGTCGATTCTGAGGCCACATTGGTCAACCAATGCCGGAGATTGGCTCATGGACAACCGCATCGATGTCGAGCTTGATCCAGCGTCGCGACTGCGTCGTTACATTGAGGATCACGGGCTTGGCGCTGGCAGCAAACTGCCACCGGAACGCCAACTGACTGAAGAGCTGGGCCTATCCCGGGCGACGATCCGGAAGGCGCTGGATGTATTGGAACGTGACGGGCTGATCTGGCGGCACGTGGGCAAGGGAACATTCATCGCCGACTCCGGCGCGCCAAAAGCGCCAGCAACGGCAACGATAGAGTTGGGTCGCCAGCTTACCCCCTTCCGCATGATGCGTGCGCGCCTTGCAATCGAACCGGCCATCGCCCGCGAAGCTGCCATGAACGCATCGGGTGAGGCGCTGTCGCGAATGCGCCGCGCGATCGAGCGGGCCAAGGCAGCGACCACATGGCATGAATACGAGATTCAGGACGACAACTTCCACCGCGCAGTGGCCGAGGCCAGCGACAATCTGTTGCTGCTTTCCCTGTTCGATCAATTGAACGAAGTGCGCCGCGCCGTCGCGTGGGGAAGTGTCTCGCGTGATACCGCCCGACCGTCCCCCAATCACTTCAGCTTTTCCGAACACGACGCGATTGCGGCCGCCATTTCACGTCGTGATCCGACCGAAGCCTATGAAGCCATGCGGCTGCATCTTGGGTCGGTGGCAAAGCGGCTTTTTGGAGAGGAGTGACCGCCGACAGCACCAGCCCACGCGCGGGACTGCCGCGGTTAACAAACTGGAAGTGAACTGATTTCTCAGGGAGGAGAATCATGACGACTTTCTTTACGAAACTTGCGGGGCTTGCCCTTGCAACTAGCATGATGATGTCTGCGGCCAACGCCGAGACCGTTCGCATTGCCCTGGCCGAGCCACCGTCGGACGAGCTTGCTGCGTTCTTCGTCGCGCTCGACCGCGCCAAGGCGAATGGCCTCGACTACGAATGGACCGCCTTCGCCGAAGAGGAACTGGCCATTCAGGCGGTTCTCAGCGGCGACATGGACGTTGCCTTTGGCACGCCCTACGCCGTCATGCAGCGGTCAAAAGCGCCGATCCGGATTATCTTCCAGTTGTCGAAGCTGGTGTTCTTTCCGGTAGCGACCAAAGAGTTCACCTCGCTCAAGGATCTGGACGGCCAGCCGATCATGCTGCACTCGCGCGGCGGTGGCACCGACTCGATCGCCAACGTGATCGAAGAGCGCGAAGGCATCAAGTTTGGCGATAGGTCTTATGTGCCAGGCTCCAGCAACCGCGTCGTGGCGATGTTGGGCGGTCAGGCCAAGGTGACCATTCTTGACCTGTCCAACAAGAACAAGATCATTGCCGAGGCGGGCGACCGCTTCTCTGCTCTGCCGATGTTCGAAGTGAAAGCCAGCGACGAGGCGCTTTTCGCCAACCTCGACTGGATGAAGGCGCATGAAAAGGAAGTCAGCACTCTCGTGGATGCGCTGCATAGCGTCTGGAGCGAGATGACGGCCGACCCCACGATGGTCGCCCGCGAAACCGACCCGAACGGGCCGATCGGCACGCTGCCGGCACAGGTTCTTGCCGAGTTGGACGACTTCTACACCAATGCCGTCGCCGGCGGTCTTTACGATCCGAACGGTGGCGGGCGCGAAGCCGCACAGGCCGATCTGGAGTGGTATACTCGCTCGGGTCAGCTTGAGGGCGATCCCGCAACGATGAACCTCGAGGACTTCTGGTACTTTGCCCCGCTTGATGCGGCAATGAAGTAACCTCTTCTGCGACTGAACGAGGCCGCCAGCTACCAACAGACCCGCTGGCGGCCTCTAGCCTTGCTCTGCCCACTTTCTACCCCCTTGCCGCAGAGGTATTCCGATGTTCGACCGCTCTCTCCTGCTCAAGTTCCTTTCGGCCGTGATCGTATTCGGCGCTTGGGAAATCGCTGGCCGTGTACCGATCTCTTACGCCTTCCCGACCTTTTTTGAATCGATGTCCGCGCTTTTGCGCATGACCTTGAACGGTTCAATCTTCACCGCCTATGCCCAGACGCTCAGTCCGCTCGTCGTCGGCGTTGCCATCTCCACCGTGCTTGGCATCGGGCTAGGTCTTTGGATCGGGCTTTCGAGCAGGATCGAATGGCTTTTGGCCCCCATTTTCGTCGTCATGCAGGCCGCTCCGCTTGCCGCGCTGATCCCCATCTTGGTGATGGTCTACGGCATCGGAATTACCTCGAAGGTGTTTGTCGTGATCATCATGGCAATGCCGGTGATCGTGCTGAATACCGCAGCGGCGGTGCGCAACACCCCGGTATCACTGAAGGAAATGGCAACTTCGTTCCTAGCCAAGGACCGTGAGGTTCTGTGGAAAATCGTCCTTCCTGCCGCCTCGCCGATGATCTTCTCGGGTATGCGCCTTGGGGTCTCGGCCGGCTTCATCGGTGCGATCCTGTCGGAGTTGAAGATCACCCCGACAGGCGTTGGTGACATCATCACCTTCAGCCGTTCCATCGCCGACTACCCCAGCATGTATGCGGCAATCTTCTCCATCATCCTTCTTGCGGTCCTTTTCCTGAACTTGCTCGGGTCGCTCGAAAACATCCTATTCAAAGGGAACAACCGTGGATATGTCTCAGATTAAGTCCCACACAGTCCAAGCCAAGCCCGCCGCCGACATCGCGGTTTCGGTCCGTGGCGTGTCGAAAACCTACGGCGACGTGCAGGCGCTCAAGGATCTGACGCTGGATTTTCCACGCGGTGAACTGACCTCGCTTCTGGGTCCATCGGGGTGCGGAAAGACCACGCTGCTGAAGATCATCGCCGGCCTGCTTAAGGCGACGTCAGGCGAGATCATGGTCAATGGCCAAAAGGTTACTGCCCCCGGCCCTGATCGTTCCTTCGTGTTTCAGGATTTCGCCCTGCTGCCTTGGGCGACCGTCATCCGCAACGTGGCCTTCGGGCTGGAACTGCGGGGCGTCGCCAAATCAGAACGCGAGGCGATTTCTGAAAAATACATCCGCGACGTTGGCCTTGCGGGGTTCGAGAAGAAGTATCCCCATCAGCTTTCGGGCGGTATGCGCCAGCGCGTGGGCCTAGCGCGGGCCTTGTCGGTGAATGCGCAGGTGTTGTTGCTGGACGAACCCTTCTCGGCGGTCGATGAACAGACCCGGCGGAAGTTTCAGGAAGACCTGCTGCAACTGGTCAAGAACGAGAACAAGACCTTCATTTTCGTCACCCATTCGATCGAAGAAGCCGTCTATGTCTCGGATCAGATTGCCATCCTGCTGCCCCGGCCCAGCCGCGTGCACGAGATCATTCGTCCTTCCAGCTTTCGTGACAAGGGCGTGGACAACATTCGTCGCGATCCTGAGTACCTCGATATCGTCGATGGGATCTGGGCATCGCTACGCAGCTATGTGGAGTAGGCAATGACCGTATTCGGATACAAACTGCCCGCGCTGTCATCGCTGATCCTCTGGGCGCTGTTGTGGGAGATCGTCGGCCAGTTGGACCTGACCTTCTTCGTGCCGCCCTTCTCCGAAGTGATCATGACCCTCATTGGTCTGGTGCCGACGCAGGGCTTTCTGAACGCGCTTTCGATCACCACCTGGTCTTTCGCGGTCGGGGTGTTCTTTTCTCTGGTGATCGGGATTCCTGTCGGCATCCTGATGGGCAAAAGCCGTATTCTGGATGAGTTGCTTCTGCCTTGGGTCAACATCTTCATCTCGGCCCCGCTGACGGCGCTGGTGCCGGTGCTGATGGTGCTGTTCGGTTTTGGCACAAGGACCGTCATCATCACCACCGCGCTCTTCGCGATCTGGATCGTCATCCTGAATGCCCGCACCGGGGTAAAGCAGATCAACCGCTCTTTGGTTGAAATGGCCCATTGCTTTGGTGCCTCGCCGATGGAGGCCTTCTTCAAGATCTACTTCTGGGCGGCCCTGCCCGAGATTCTGGGGGGCGTGCGCATCGGCATCATCCGTGCGGTCAAGGGCGTGATCATCGGTCAGCTGCTGATTTCCATCGTGGGTTTTGGCGCGCTGTTCGAGCTCTATTCAAGCCAGTTCCTGATGGCGGAGTTCTGGGCGGTGCTGATCGTGCTGTTCGGCCTTGCCTTCAGCCTGTCCGAGTTCCTCGCCTATCTGGAACGCAAAGTCGCCTACTACGCAGCCGCCCGGTGATGCACCGGGCACCTGCCTTCGGCAAGAAAAGTGAGAAATGACATGACTGCGACTATTGCCGCTTTGTTGGCGGATCAGGATGCTTCAGCCCCGGCGATCGGGGCCCCCGGGCGCGACTGGCTCGATTACGGCGGCCTGAGGCGGCTGTCCGCCGAGGTTGCCACCGACTTGCGCCGCTTTGGCATCGGCGCGGGTGACCGGGTGGCGATCGTTCTGCCCAACGGGCCAGAAATGGCGGCGGCCTTTGTCACCATCGCGCAGGCCGCGACGACCGCCCCCCTGAACCCGGCGTATCAACTGGCCGAATATCAGTTTTATCTAGAGGATCTGGGTGCCAAGGCACTGGTTGTGCCTGCCGGGCAGGATGGAGCAGCAGTCGCAGCCGCCACCGCGCTTGGACTGCCCGTCCTGCGGCTTCATTCCGAAAGCGATCAGCCCGCAGGTTGGTTTAGCCTGTCTGGCACCGATGCAGAACGCCCTGCCCCCACAGCACAGCCCGGGCCAGAGTCGGTGGCGCTTATCTTGCACACTTCGGGCACGACCTCGCGCCCCAAGATCGTGCCCTTGCTGCAATCCAACCTCGTCGCCTCGGCCCATAATATCGGCACGGCACTGAACCTGACAGCCGCGGACCGTTGCCTGAACGTGATGCCGCTTTTTCACATTCATGGCCTCATCGCGGCCCTGACCTCCTCGCTTGCCGCGGGCGCATCGGTCTGGTGCGCGCCGGGCTTTGACGCGCTGAAGTTCTTTGGCTGGATGAAAGAGGCGCAACCGACATGGTATACCGCCGTGCCCACCATGCATCAGGCTATTCTGTCCCGTGCCGCCCGCAATCGGGACGTGATCGAGGCGCATCCTTTGCGGTTCCTCCGATCATCCTCTGCCTCGCTTCCGGCGCAGGTGATGCGCGAACTGGCCAGCACCTTCAACGCCCCAGTGATCGAAGCCTATGGCATGACCGAGGCCACCCATCAGATGGCCAGCAACCCCCTGCCCCCGCGTGCGCAAAAGCCCGGTTCGGTGGGCGTTGCGGCCGGTCCGCTGTTGCGCATTGCGCATGAGGTCGAAAACCGGCTGATAGATGGCACCGGCGAAGTCGTGATTTCAGGCCCGAATGTGACGCCGGGGTATGAAAGCAACCCTGACGCCAACGCCAAGAACTTCTTTGAAGTCGATGGTCGGCGCTGGTTCCGCACCGGCGACCAAGGCGCGCTGGATGCCGAGGGCTATCTTAGCCTGACGGGCCGCTTGAAAGAGATCATCAACCGCGGGGGCGAAAAGATCAGCCCGCTTGAGGTTGATGGCATCATCCTCGATCACCCTGCCGTGCAACAGGTGGTGGCCTTTGCTATTCCGCACGCCAAACTGGGCGAAGAGGTGGCGGCAGCGGTAGTCCTGCGCGAAGGCCAAAGCGCGACCGAGCGTGACATCCGCGATTTTTGCGCCAGTCGCATGGCAGATTTCAAGGTGCCGCGCCGGGTAATCATTCTGGACGAAATCCCCAAGGGCGCCACAGGCAAACTGCAACGCATCGGGCTGGCCGAGAAGCTTGGCTTGGGTGCCGACGCCTGAGCGGAGAGAAAAGATGAAGATCTGCATTTTCGGCGCCGGCGCGATTGGCGGCTATATGGCGGCCAAGCTGGCAAAGGCCGGTGCCGATGTCAGCATCGTCGCCCGCGGCCCGCATCTGGCGGCGATCCAGTCGCGCGGTCTGACCCTACTTGAGGAAGGCGCCGAACCGCTGACGGTTCAAGTCCGCGCCAGTGCTTCGGCTGCTGATCTTGGCCCACAGGATTATGTTATCGTCACGCTCAAGGCGCACTCGGTGCCGCCGGTGGTAGGCGCGATGCAACCGTTGCTCGGGCACCAGACCACCATCGTCAGCGGCGTCAATGGTGTGCCGTGGTGGTATTTCTACAAGCACGGCGGCGCATTGGAAGGCACGCGGTTGGCCAGTGTCGATCCCGGCAACGCGCAATGGGATGGCTTTGGCCCCGACCGCGTGCTTGGCTGCGTCGTTTACCCTGCGGCCGAGGTCAGCGAACCCGGCACGATCCGCCATATCGAGGGCAACCGCTTTTCGCTGGGCGAACCTGACGGTGCCAAGTCCGAGCGGGCCTTGGCCTTATCACAAGCCTTGACGGCGGCCGGGCTCAAGGCCCCTGTGCGGCCAAGACTGCGTGACGAGATCTGGGTCAAGCTATGGGGAAACCTGTCCTTCAACCCGATCTCGGCGCTGACCCATGCCACGCTGGATGTGCTGTGCACCGATCCGGGCACCCGCTCGGTTGCGCGGCGCATGATGATCGAAGCACAAGAGATCGCCGAGAAACTGGGCGTATCCTTCCCCATTGATGTCGAGCGCCGGATCGACGGTGGTGCCGCGGTTGGGGCACATAGAACGTCGATGCTGCAAGACCTTGACGCAGGGCGCCCGATGGAAATCGACGCTTTGGTGGGCTCTGTACAGGAACTTGGTCGCATCACCGGCACACCGACGCCAACAATCGACACTGTGCTGGCACTGGTGGCGCTGCGGGGCCGAACGGCGGGGCTTTATCATGCGTGATCTTCGCGGCAAAAGGTCGCCGAAAATCGATTTTGTTTGCGGTATCATGACCTTCATCCTAGACTGTCATCATGAAAAACAGCACGGATTCCCACAGGTCGCTGACCTCTCTGGCCCACCACCGCATCCGCGAAATGGTGCTTTCGGGTGAATTGCCTCCCTCAAGCCGCATCCAGATTGACGCGCTTTGCAAGAAGCTGGAAATCGGTGCAAGCCCGGTGCGAGAAGCGCTCAGCATCCTGTCATCAGAGCAGCTTGTCATCCGCCACGAACAGCGCGGGTTCCGCACCCCAGAAATCAGCGCCGATGACTTTGTCATATTGCTGAACACCCGCTGCCGCATAGAAGCGATCGCCTTTGGCGATGCGATCCAGCACGGCGATGCGGCGTGGGAAGAACGTATCGTTCTGCTGCAATACCGGCTCAATTCGCTTGACCGGATAAGAAACTCTGCCGCTTGG
>NZ_JBFHIA010000099.1:0-10525 GCF_041596715.1 Phaeovulum sp. | reverse complement strand
GCGCGCGACGGATCGGGTGTGCAGGTGCTGCTGATCTCGCAACCGGGCGACCAGACCGCGCTGTTCACGCTTTATGACATCATGCAGAGCTTCGAGATCGTGCCGCTGCAAGGCGCGCGCGAGCGCAGCGCAAGCCGTTTTGTCCTGACAGGGCAGAACGAGCAGATCCATTCGCACACCGAGGTTTCGCTGCGCAACGGCCTGATCAAGGGCTTCACACTGGTCTGGCCCGCAAACGACACCGCGCGCATGGTGCGGGTGCTCAAGGCGATGCAGGACAGCTTTACCCCGCTGGGCAACAGCGCAATGGACACAACCTTGGGCGAGCCGCTGGCCGTTTCGGCGGCAGACCTGACCTCGGGGCTTGGCGTGCGCACGCCGACGCTTTCGCGCTCGGGCTTTTACCTCACGACAAACGGAGCGGTGCTGACAACCGCCGACGCCGCCGCAAGCTGTAACCGCGTGACGGTCGATGGGGCCGTTTTCAACGTGGCCTTTGTCGATGCGGCACTTGGAATTGCGGTGCTGACACCGCGCGTGGCGCTGGCGCCGCAAGCTGTGGCAGGCTTTACCACGGCCTCGACGCGGCTTGAAACCGAGGTCGCGGTTGCAGGCTTTCCCTATGCCGATGCGATTTCAGCGCCGGTTCTAACCTTCGGGCGGCTGGCGGCGATGAACGGATTGGCGGGCGAGGCCGATCTGGCGCGCTTGCGCCTTAACGCGCTGCCGGGCGATGCGGGTGGGCCGGTGCTTGACCCCAGCGGCGCGGTGCTGGGCGTGCTTTTGCCCACCGAAAACGACGGTGAGCGCCTGCTGCCCGACGATATCGCGCTGGCCCGGCAGTCTGCGGCGCTGGCCCCGGTTCTGGCCGCGCAGGGCTTTGCGCCGATGGCAAGCATGGGCGGTGCTGCGATGGCACCCGAAGACCTTGCCCGTCTGGCCCGCGGGCTTGCGGTGCAGGTGTCGTGCTGGAACTAAACGCACAAGTCTTAGCGCGCCGCCTCAGGCGCGCCAGAAGCGCGGCAGCAAAAGCACATATACCGACAAAAGCTCCAATCGGCCCACATACATGCCGAAGATCATCAGCCATTTGGCCGAGGTCGGAAACTGGTCGATCGCGCCGCTAGGCGAAATGCCCTGCCCCCATGCCGGCCCGACGTTGGCGATCGCGGTCCAAGCCGCAGTCATCGCCGTTTCGGCGCTGAGACCTGTCAGCGACAAGGCAACGATCAGCACGCCGTAGCTGAGAATGAACAGCGAAAAGAAGGCGATCACCGAGTTGACCACATCGGCTTCGACGGGGCGGCCACCGTAATGCACCGCCAATACCCGGTGCGGGCTGTGCAGGCGCTTGATCTGGGTCTTGATCGCCTCGAACAGGATCAGGTAGCGGAAAACCTTGACCGAACAGGCCGTTGACGATGTGCAGCCACCGATCAGCCCAACCACCAGAAGCACCACGAAGGCCAGATGCCCCCATTGGGTCACATCTTCGGAAAGATAGCCGGTGCCCGAAAAGATCGTCACAACGTTGAAGGAAACTTCACGCAAGGTCGGCCAGAACGCGGCCTCGTGCCGGAACATGCGGTAGATCACGATCACCGCAATCGCATAGAGCGTCCAGCGCAGATATGCGCGAACCTGCACGTCTTGCCAGATCGGCCTGACCTGGCCTTGCGTCAGTTGCACGAAACGGATGAAGGGCAACGATGCAAGGATCATGAACACCGTCGCGACAACTTCTGGCGCACCTTTGTAGACACCGAAGCTGGCATCATAGTTCGAAAAGCCGCCGGTGCTTATCGTGGTCAACGAATGCAAGATGGCATCAAAGGGGGTCATACCCGAGATCACATAGACAACGGCGCACAGCACTGTCAGCCCGACGTAGATGCGCAGCATCGCGTTTGAAATGTCGATGGCACGGGGCAGAATCTTGCCCAGGGTGTCAAAACCTTCCGAACGGAAAAACTGCATCCCCCCGACCTTCATGACCGGCAGAAAAATCAGCGCGACGATGATGATCCCCAAGCCGCCCAGCCATTGCAGCATCGCCCGCCAAAGGTTTGCCCCCCACGGCAGAACATCAAGCGCGGGAATGGCGGTGGTGCCTGTGGTGGTCATGCCAGACATTGCCTCGAAAAACCCGTCGGTAAACGAAATGTCGGGCGCGCCGATCAGCAGCGGCAGGGTTCCGAACGCAGGCAGCACCAGCCAAGCCCCTGATGTGAGCAAAAAGCTGTCGCGCAGGCCAAGGCCACGGGCAATGTCGCTGCGCGTGCTCATCGCGATCAACGCACCGGCACTGGTGGTGATGATCGAGGCTTCGAGAAACGCGCGCCAGTTGGCATCGCCGCGCTGCCAGTCAAGCGCCATCGGCAGCAGCATGAGCAGCCCCAGAACAGCCACAAGCAGGCCGATAATATGAGAAGCGGGGCGCAGATCGATCATGGCACTTGCTTGGCGCTGCCGGGTTCGCCTGTCAAGCATCGCGCCGTGGTAGAATGCACGTGTCAAAGCGCGGAGAAAGCGAATCAGCTTGCGCTGCAACGCAGCATAGATAACTTTGCGCCCGTCATATTGCCGCAGGGGGGGGGCCAATGTTTCGAAAGATCCTTATTGCCAATCGAGGAGAGATTGCCATTCGCGTGATGCGGGCGGCAACCGAACTGGGCAAAAAGACAGTGGCGGTCTACGCCGAGCAGGACAAGCTCAGCCTGCACCGCTTCAAGGCCGACGAGGCCTATCGGATTGGCGAGGGGCTGGGGCCCGTGGCAGCCTATCTGAGCATCCC
Organism: Phaeovulum sp.; assembly: GCF_041596715.1. Classification (GTDB taxonomy): domain Bacteria; phylum Pseudomonadota; class Alphaproteobacteria; order Rhodobacterales; family Rhodobacteraceae; genus UBA6213. Next base: position 7,731 of record NZ_JBFHIA010000099.1, on the reverse strand, counting down.
CGAAATCATCCGCGTGGCGCGCGAATGTGGGGCCGATGCCATTCACCCCGGCTACGGGCTCTTGTCGGAAAACCCCGATTTCGTCGATGCCTGTGTGGCGGCCGGAATCGCCTTCATCGGCCCCACCGCCGACACCATGCGCGCCTTGGGTGACAAGGCCAGTGCGCGGCGGGTGGCGATGGAGGCGGGTGTGCCGGTGGTGCCCGCGTCAGAACTTTTGACCGATGACATGGCCGCCGCACGCGATGCCGCCGAGGCGCTGGGCTATCCGCTGATGCTGAAGGCCAGTTGGGGCGGCGGCGGGCGCGGTATGCGCGCGATCGCCTCGGCCTCGGAACTGGTCGAAAAGATTCGCGAGGGGCGGCGCGAGGCCGAATCCGCCTTTGGCAACGGCGAGGGCTATCTGGAAAAGATGATCCAGCGCGCGCGCCATGTCGAAGTGCAGCTTCTAGGCGATACGCACGGCGGGCTTTACCATCTCTACGAACGTGACTGCACCGTGCAGCGGCGCAACCAGAAGGTGGTCGAGCGCGCCCCCGCGCCCTACCTCGCCGAAGCCGAGCGCGACGAGGTTTGCGGGCTCGCGCTCAAGATCGGCCGCGCGGTAGGTTACCGCAACGCAGGCACGGTCGAGTTTCTGATGGATATGGACGACGGGCGGTTCTACTTCATCGAGGTTAACCCGCGCGTGCAGGTCGAACACACCGTGACCGAACAAGTCACCGGCATCGACATCGTGCAAGCGCAGATTCGCATCGCCGAAGGCGCCACGCTGGCCGAGGCGACCGGTGTTTCCAACCAAGCCGAAGTGCGCCTTTCAGGCCATGCGCTGCAATGCCGGGTCACCACCGAAGACCCGCAAAACAACTTCATCCCCGACTATGGGCGTATCACCGCCTTCCGCTCGGCCACGGGCATGGGCATCCGGCTTGACGGCGGCACCGCCTATGCGGGCGGGGTCATCACCCGCCATTATGACAGCTTGCTGGTCAAGGTCACCGCTTGGGCGCAATCGCCCGAACAGGCGATTGCGCGCATGGACCGGGCGCTGCGAGAGTTTCGCGTGCGCGGTGTTTCGACAAACATCGAGTTTGTCATCAACCTCTTGAAACACCCTGTGTTTCTGGACAACACCTACACCACGAAGTTCATCGACACGACGCCCGCGCTGTTCAACTTCAAAAAGCGTCTGGACCGCGCCACCAAGATTCTGACCTATATCGCCGACATCTCGATCAACGGGCACCCCGAAACTGCGGGCCGCCCGAAGCCCGCAGCACAGGCCCGCGCGCCCCGGCCACCCGAAAGCGACGCAGCCCCTGCCCCCGGCACCCGTCAGTTGCTAGACGAAAAGGGCCCGCAGGCGGTGGCCGACTGGATGGCCGCGCAAAAGCAGGTGTTGGTGACCGATACCACCATGCGCGACGGCCATCAGAGCCTTCTCGCCACGCGGATGCGATCGATCGACATGGTGCGCGCGGCACCCGCCTATGCCGCCACCCTGCCCGAGCTTTTCTCGGTCGAATGTTGGGGCGGTGCCACCTTTGACGTCGCTTACCGCTTCTTGCAGGAATGTCCGTGGCAGCGGTTGCGCGACATCCGCGCCCATCTGCCCAACGTGATGACCCAGATGTTGCTGCGCGGTGCCAATGGCGTGGGCTACACCAACTACCCCGACAACGTGGTGCGCTATTTCGTATCGCAAGCAGCGACGACCGGCATTGACGTGTTCCGCGTGTTCGACAGCCTCAACTGGGTCGAGAACATGCGCGTAGCGATGGATGCGGTGCTTGAGACGGGCAAGCTCTGCGAAGGCACGATCTGCTACACGGGCGACATCCTCAACCCCGACCGCGCGAAATACGACCTCGGCTACTACGTTGCGATGGGCAAGGATTTGCGGGCCGCGGGCGCGCATGTTCTGGGGCTTAAAGACATGGCGGGGCTGCTAAAACCCGCCGCGGCTCGTGTGCTGGTCAAGGCTTTGAAGGAAGAGGTGGGCCTGCCCATCCATTTCCACACGCACGATACTTCGGGCATTTCGGCGGCCACGGTGCTGGCTGCGGCGGATGCCGGGGTCGATGTGGTCGATGCGGCGATGGATGCGTTTTCGGGCGGCACCTCACAGCCCTGCCTTGGGTCGATCGTCGAGGCGCTTAGTCATACCGAACGCGATACCGGCCTAAACATCGCCGCGATCCGCGCGATGTCGAACTATTGGGAAGCGGTGCGCGGCCAATATACGGCATTCGAAAGCGGCCTGCCCGCCCCGGCCTCTGAAGTGTATCTGCACGAGATGCCGGGGGGCCAGTTCACCAACCTCAAGGCGCAGGCGCGCAGCTTGGGGCTGGAGGAACGCTGGCACGAGGTGGCGCAAGCCTATGCCGATGCCAACGCGATGTTCGGCGATATCGTCAAGGTCACGCCCTCGTCGAAAGTGGTGGGTGATATGGCGCTGATGATGGTGTCACAAAACCTCACACGCGCCGAGGTGGAAGACCCCGCCATCGAAGTGGCCTTTCCAGACTCGGTGGCCGACATGCTGCGCGGCAACCTCGGGCAGCCGCCCGGCGGCTGGCCTGCGGGTATTTCGGCCAAGGTGCTGAAGGGTGAAAAACCCTCGACCGAGCGCCCCGGAAAGGGCTTGGCACCGGTTGATCTTGAGGCGGTGCGCGCCAAGGTTTCGGCCGAGCTTGACGGTTTTGTGGTCGATGACGAAGACCTTGCGGGCTACCTTATGTATCCCAAGGTATTCCTTGATTACATGGGGCGGCATCGCCTTTACGGCCCGGTGCGCAGCCTGCCCACGCCGACCTTTTTCTACGGCATGCAGCCCGGCGACGAGGTTTCCGCCGAGATTGACCCCGGCAAGACGCTTGAGATTCGCTTGCAGGCACTGGGCGAAACCAACGAAGAGGGCGAGGCCAAGGTATTCTTCGAGCTCAATGGCCAGCCTCGGGTGATCCGGGTTCCAAACCGCGCTATCAAGGCAGCCACTGCCGCGCGGCCCAAGGCCGACGACGGCAACCCCGCGCAGATTGGCGCGCCGATGCCGGGGGTGGTGGCCACGGTCGCGGTGCAGGCCGGGCAGCGGGTGAAATCGGGTGACCTTTTGATGACGATCGAGGCTATGAAGATGGAAACCGGCATCCACGCCGACCGCGATGCGGTGGTGCTGCGGTTGCTGGTGACCCCCGGTCAGCAGATCGACGCGAAAGACCTGCTGATAGAGTTCGAAGCCTGAAAAACGAAACCGGGCCGCGTTTTGCCGCGGCCCGGTTGACCCCACGCTACCCGATCAATGGGGCCGCGCCACCATAGGTTTCCTCGTAGTGCCGCTTGAGCCGCATCAGCGCGATGCGCAGCACGATCTTGCCCGAGCGCGCAGACCAACCAAGGCGCTTTTCAACTGCCTCTAACCCCTCAAGAAAGCAGCAGCAGCGCAGCGCCATATCACCCAGACCGGGCCCGAGGTCGCGCAGCGCCAAGGCCACGCGCGCCCGCGCCTTGTCTGAACCGCCCGATTGACTGGCATCGGGGCGATACCGGCCCCGCTCGCCCCCAGAAAGGAACCGTTCCCAATTCTGCGCCACGCGCGGACCCAACTGGGCCAGTTCAAAATCTTCGCGCAACCGCTCTCCCGCGGCCACCAGTTCTGGGGCCAAAAACGGCTCTCCATCCTTGTCACGGCGACGCGCCAGCACACCTAGTGGGCTTTCGGCAAGGTTCACGCGCAGTCGCCGCTGCCCCTCGCCGCCCATCTCGGGCAGATCGCGCGTTTCCCAGTGGCGGTGCTGGTTGGCATAGGGCGTGGCAAAGCCCGATTGCGCCTCGGCAAACCCCGCCGCGCGCGCAACATCGTCCGCCTCTACCATCCGGCGCAGCGCGGCGCGGCCTGCTGGCGTGATTTCGTAGCTGGTAACGCGCCCCGTATGGATCACCGCGATCCAGTCGTGCAGCGCAAAGCTTTGCGCCACGCTGCGTTCCAGCACGGCAGTGCGCACCGTGCCCTTCAGCACGACGGCCTTTTCCATATCGGCGGCAACCACCAGCACGGCACCGGCCTCTGCCAGACGGCGCAATATGCGCCGCCCTTCACGCTGCAAGGTTTCATCGGATTCGGATTTTTTACGTGTGCGGATCGGGGCTGACATGGCGCTATCATCCTTCGCTGAGCGGAAGTTGCAGGGCGGGCACCCTGTAGAATGGGCAAAGCGGCTAAGCGCCTCGTCAAGCAACGGATCATCCCTGCGCGCTTCGATGCGGCGCAAGCGGCGCAGCACGGTAGAGGCGTGTTCGCCCTTTTCGCGCGCGATCTGGCGAATTGGAACGCCATGCTCGACATGGCGCAGATATGCCCGTGTAACTTCGGGCAGCCACGCAGGAAGCGCGCCAGCAGGTATAGCCAAGTTCGACATTTGCGCTTTAAATCCTCGACTTACAGATCCTGGTCGATGCTTTGCAACCGTGGGTTGCTTTTGTTACCCATTCGTTAACAAAACGCCCGTATGCCGATATTTGTTGCTAATTGATAAACAATTGACACTTCGCCGTTCGCTGGTGGCGCGAAAAACGCAACACCCCAACGGGCCGCTTATGCTGCTGTCCTTGCAACTGCAAAGGACCTGCCATGACCGAGTTTACCCGCCTGCTCGCCGAATTGCGCCGCCCACGGCTATTGATCCGCGCGGCACGGATTGGCCTTGCGGATTACAACAGAAGCCGCGATCTGCGCCGAATTGTGCGCAACATGGAAACAATTAATCCCGATCACGCGCTTTCCGCGCTGATGACCGCCGAAGCGGAGTTGGAGGAAACGCGGCGCGCGGGGGCTGCGCACTACAGCCTCGCGCGCCACATCGATGTGCTGATCGCACTCTTGGCAGAGTCGCGGTTGCGCGCCGAACAAGGTTCAACGTGACTTGAACAGGCCGCCCAATACGCCACGCACCAGCGCCTGCCCTGTCTTGGTGCCAAGTTGGCGGGCAAGGCTTTTGCCGAAGGTCTCGGCAATCGAATCCGAACGAGAAGACCGCTTGGTCGGTTTGGCCGGTTTCGCCCCGCCCGAGTAGCGGCGCGCACTGGAAAACTCGCGCGCTTCGTCTTCGGCGGCAACAGTGGCGGCGGCCGCTTTTGCAGCGCGTGCCGCCAGCCGTTCATGCGCGGAATCACGATCGATTAGCGCATCATATTTGGCCCCGAACGCCGAGGCGCGCAAAACCTCTGCGCGCTCCGCTGGCGTGATCGGGCCAAGGCGGCTGGCGGGCGGGCGCACCAGCGTACGCTCGACCACCCCCGGGGCACCCTTGGCTTGCAGGAACGAGGTCACCGCCTCGCCCGTGCCGACTTCCTTGATTGCCAGTTCAGTGTCGAAACGGGGATTGGCGCGGTAATTCTCGGCCGCGCGCTTCAGGTCTTTCTGATCGCGCGCGGTAAAAGCGCGTAATGCGTGCTGCACACGGTTGCCAAGCTGCCCCAGCACGGTGTCGGGCACGTCGGTCGGGTTCTGCGTGATGAAATAAACCCCAACGCCCTTCGACCGGATCAGCCGCGCCACCTGCTCTACCTTCAAGATCAGCGCCTTCGGGGCATCCTGAAACAGCAAATGTGCCTCGTCGAAAAAGAACACGAGCTTGGGCTTATCCGGGTCGCCCACCTCGGGCAGTTCTTCAAAAAGTTCCGACAAAAGCCAAAGCAGGAAGGTCGCGTAAAGCCGTGGCGAGGCCATCAGCTTGTCGGCCGCCAGAATGTTGATGCGGCCGCGCCCGTCGGGCGCACAAGACAGGATATCGGCCAGATCAAGCGCGGGTTCCCCGAACAGCCGCATACCACCCTGATTTTCAAGCACCAGCAACTGACGCTGGATAGCGCCGATGGTAGAGGCCGCCACGTTTCCATAGCGCAGGCCGATTTCGGCGGCGTTCTGGCCGATGAACACCAGCATTGCTTGCAGGTCTTTCATGTCGAGCAGCGGCAGCCCTTCTTCGTCGGCCAGCCGGAAGGCGATGTTCAGCACCCCCTCTTGCGCCTCGCTCAGATCCATCAGGCGCGACAAAAGCAGTGGCCCCATTTCGCTGACCGTTGTGCGCACCGGGTGGCCCTGTTCGCCGAACATGTCCCAGAAGGTCACTGGAAAGGCCTGATATTCCAGATCGAAACCAATCGTCGCCGCGCGCTTGAGAAACGCCTCATGCAGCTTGCCATCGGCCTGCCCCGGCATCGCAAGCCCCGCCAGATCGCCCTTCACATCTGCCAGAAACACCGGCACCCCGGCGGTGGAAAACCCCTCGGCGAGGATCTGCAAGGTCACGGTTTTACCGGTGCCGGTCGCCCCTGCGATCAGGCCGTGGCGGTTGCCGTATTTCAGCAGCAGTTCTTGCGGCTCTGTATAGCCCGCCCCGCCGCCACCTATAAAAACGCCTTTTTCCGTCAACACCGCTGCATCCCCCGCAAGTCTTTCACAACCACAATACAATGTTCACCGACACGCGCCACCATTCGCGCAATTCCGCAGCGCCCGACGACCTTTTTCCAAATCAAACGCCCCCCGCAATGGGGACCGGCGGCACAAGCAAAAACGCAATTCTTGGCTGTTGACGGACGATATGTCGCGCATTAGCATCTCGCTAATAAAGTCGGCCCGTCCGACAGGGAGAAACAACAGGAAAAGGTCCCGCGCTTGGGGCCTTTTTCTTTTTCGTTCCGGCGGTTTTCCGCCCGATGCTCAACGCGGCGCAACAATTTCGGCGCTGACTCCCATGCCGCGCCGTGCTAAGCGAGCCGCAACGTCAAAAGCAACAGGATGAAGCCCCATGGCAGACCTTTTCAAGACGCTCGCGGTCGCGCTGACTTTCGCAGTCGCGACGCCCGCGTTTGCACAAGACGCAGCCCCCGCCGCCACGGAGCCTGCCGAAATCCCCGCCGGCGAAACCTATGTAGCCGAAACCTATGGCGCTTGGGAAATGCAGTGCATCCGCACCGAGGATGGCTTTGACCCCTGCCAGCTTTATCAGTTGCTGAAAACTGAGGATGGCACGCCGCTGGCGGAAATCAGCATGTTCGCACTGCCCGATGGCCAAGCGGCTGCGGCAGGTGCCACGATCTTGACGCCGCTTGAGACGCTCTTGTCGCAAATGCTGTCGATCAGCTTCAACGGTGGCGAAGCGCGGCGCTACCCCTTCACCTTCTGCAACGCTGTCGGTTGCGTGGTGCGTGCAGGGTTCACCAAGGAAGATATCCAAGCGATGCAGACCGGCACCTCGGCTGTGCTGTCGCTGGTGCCAATGGTGGCCCCCGATCAGACTGTCGACTCGGTCATCTCACTCGAAGGTTTTGCCGAAGGGTATGCTGCGGTCAACGCGGCCAACGCAGCATCGTCCGCCGCTGCCGCCGCCGCGGCCCCGGCAACTGCGCCCACCGACGCGCCGACCCCGCGCCCCTGATCGCAACAAGATACGCAGGATTGAACGCCGCCCACACCGGGCGGCGTTTTGCTTTGCCCCCTAGATGCGTGCAAGCGCCAGCACGGCGTTCAATCCGCCAAATGCAAAGGCATTCGACAGCACGACATCGACACGTGCCTGCCGCGCAACATTCGGCACCACGTCCAGTGCGCACTCGGGGTCTGGCACCCGGTAGCCCATGGTTGGCGCGATCACGCCCTGTCCCAGCGCCATCAGGCAGGCGACAAGCTCGACCGCCCCGGTTGCGCCGATCAGATGCCCGTGCATC
>NZ_JBFHIA010000098.1:0-10547 GCF_041596715.1 Phaeovulum sp. | reverse complement strand
CACACGTGAATGGCTTTTGACCGAGCAACCCGCCTCGCGCCGACAGGCACGCGCGGGCCAAGCGTATCGCACATGGATCGCGTTTAGCCGGAATCGTCTGGCGATGATCGGCCTCGGCATCGTGGTGGTGCTGGTTCTGGTAGCGATGCTTGCACCGTGGCTGGCACCACAAGACCCGGTCGTGGGCGGCAGCCTGCGCACCGAGCGCCTTCTGCCCCCCTCATGGGCGCACCTGATGGGCACCGACGATCAGGGCCGCGACATTCTCAGCCGCATCATCTACGGCTCGCGCATCACGCTGCTGGTGGTGGCGCTGGTGGCGGTGATCGCCACGCCGATCGGGCTGCTGGTTGGCACGACGGCGGGTTATTACGGCGGCTGGGTCGATACCGTGCTGATGCGGATCACCGACATCTTTCTGGCCTTTCCGCGCCTGATCCTTGCGCTGGCCTTTGTGGCAGCCCTTGGCCCCGGCATTGAAAACGCCATCATCGCAATCGCCATCACCTCTTGGCCGCCCTATGCGCGCCTCGCGCGGGCCGAAACGTTGACCATCCGCACCGCCGATCATATCGACGCGATCCGCCTGCAAGGGGCGCATTCGGCGCGCATCATCTGGGGGCATGTGGTGCCCTTGTGCCTTTCGTCGGTGATCGTGCGGGTCACGCTTGATATGGCGGGCATCATTCTCACAGCAGCGGGGCTTGGCTTTCTTGGCCTTGGCGCACAACCGCCGCAACCCGAATGGGGTGCGATGATCGCAGGCGGGCGGCGCTTCATTCTTGATCACTGGTGGGTGGCAACGATGCCGGGGCTGGCAATCTTTGTCGTCTCGCTTGGCTTCAACTTTCTTGGCGACGGTCTGCGCGATGTGCTCGACCCGAAGGCACGCAAATGACCCTGCTAGATGTTCAAAATCTGACCGTCACCTTCCCCTCGCGCCAAGGGCCGCAGCAAGTGGTGCGCAACGTCAGCTTTACGCTTGGGCGCGAGCGGTTGGGTATTGTGGGCGAAAGCGGCTCTGGCAAAAGCCAGACCGGGCGCGCGATCCTTGGCCTAACACCGCCCCCCGGCCGCGCCACGGCCGACAAGCTGGCGTTTGACGGCATCGATCTGCGTGGTGCCAGCGCCAAGCAATGGCGCACCTTGCGCGGCGCACGGATGAGCATGGTGATGCAGGACCCCAAGTTCAGCCTCAACCCTGTTATGACCATCGGGCGACAGCTGGCCGAAGCGGCGCGCCGCGTCGCATCCAGCCGCGCCGAACAGCGCGAACGTGCAGTTGCAATGCTGGAAGCAGTGCAGATCCGCGACCCCGCGCGGGTCATGGCCGCCTACCCGCACGAACTTTCGGGCGGCATGGGCCAGCGCGCGATGATCGCGATGATGCTGATCACCGAGCCCGATCTTTTGATCGCGGACGAGCCGACCTCGGCGCTTGATGTGACCGTGCAAATCGAGGTGCTGCGTATTCTCGACGATCTGGTGACGACGCGCGGCATGGGGCTGATCTTCATCAGCCACGATCTTCGGTTGGTCAGTTCTTTCTGCGACAGGGTGTTGGTGATGTATGCAGGCCGCGTGGTCGAAGAACTGCGCGCCACCGAATTGCGGCAGGCACAGCACCCCTATACCCGCGGGTTGATGGGCTGTTTGCCGCGTATCGACAGCGACACACGACCGCTGCCGACCCTGCAACGCGACGAGGCTTGGGCACTCTAATGGCACTGATCGAGATTGAAGACCTGCATGTGCGCTTTGGCCCAGTCCACGCCGTGCGCGGCGTCAGCCTTTCTGTAACCAAGGGCGAGGCGTTTGGAATCGTAGGCGAAAGCGGCTCGGGCAAATCGACGGTGCTGCGCGCGATCTGCGGGCTTGCACCAACATCCGAAGGCAGCATCCGCATCGAGGGTGAGGAGCTGACCGCACCACGCCGCCCCGAGTTTTACCGCACCACGCAGATGGTCTTTCAAGACCCCTACGCCTCGCTGCATCCGCGCCACACGGTGGACCGGGTGCTATCGGAACCGCTGGCAATTCATGGGTTTGGCGACCGCGAAGCACGGGTGGAAAAGGCGCTTGACGATGTCGGGCTTGGCCAGGGCTTCCGCTTCCGCTTTCCGCACCAGCTTTCGGGCGGGCAGCGCCAGCGCGTAGCCGTGGCGCGCGCATTGATCCTCGAACCCGAGGTTCTGCTGCTGGACGAACCGACCTCGGCGCTTGATGCCTCGATTCAGGCCGAAGTGCTGAACCTGCTCGACCGGCTGCGCGCCGAACGCGGCCTGACCTATGTTCTGGTCAGCCACGACCTTGCCGTGGTTGCGCATATGTGCGAGCGCTTGATGGTGATGCAGCACGGCCAGACCGTGGAAGAGCTTACCCGTGCCGAATTGCAGGCGCACCACGCCGCAGAAGAATATACCCGCGCTCTACTGGCCGCATCCGAAGGCTTCAGCCGCGCCGCTTCATGAGGACACCATGACCTACCCCGTTTTTGACGGCCATAACGATTTTTTGCTGCGCCTATTGCGTGCGCCCGAACAGCGCGAACAGATCTGGCTCAAGGGCGATGGCGAGGGGCACCTTGATCTGCCGCGGATGCGCAAGGCGGGTTTTGCGGGCGGGTTCTTCGCGATCTACATCCCCTCGCCCGAGGCGCATGATTCACCTGATTTCGAAACGATGATGGATGCGCCCCCCTATGATCTGCCGCTGCCAGATCTGATTGGGCACGAGGCGGCGCAGCCGGTGGCCTTGGCCATGGCAGGGCATCTTTTGTGGATGGAGCGCGCAGCGAAAGGCGCGCTCAAGGTATGCCGCACGGCGGCCGAGGTGCGCGCTTGCGTCGCCAATGGCACGATCGCCGCGATCATGCATATGGAAGGTGCCGAGGCGATCGACCCCGAACTCGACGCGCTCTACAGCTTTCATGCGATGGGGCTGCGCTCTATCGGCCCGGTCTGGTCGCGACCCACTATCTTTGGCCACGGTGTGCCCTTCCGCTATCCCGGCACGCCCGATACCGGCCCCGGCCTGACCGACGCGGGCAAGCGCCTTGTGCGCGCCTGCAACGCGCTTGGCATCATGCTGGATATGTCGCATCTGAACGAGGCGGGATTTAACGATGTCGCGGCAATCTCGACCGCGCCGATCATTGCCACACATTCGAACGCCCACGCTGTTACCCCCGGCGCGCGCAACCTGACCGATCGGCAACTGGCGATGATCGCCGAGTCCGACGGTTTGGTGGGTCTGAACTTTGCCACCGTATTCCTGCGCCCCGACGGGCGCAAATCGGCCGACATGACGCTCGAACCGATGCTGCGCCATCTGGATCATCTGATCTCGAAGCTGGGGGAAAATCGCGTTGGCTTTGGCTCCGATTACGACGGTGCCACCACGCCAAAAGACATCGGCGGGGTTGAAGGCTTGCCTGTGTTTTTGGCTGCCCTTGAGGCGCACGGCTTCAACGCCGCGCTGATGCGCAAGCTCACGCATGAAAACTGGCTTGCGGCGATCGACCGTTCGCTGGTGGCGCGCCCGGGCTAGGCGCGCCTAGCCCAGCGCCGCCGCCAACCGCCCGATATGGGTGCTGACAAGGGCCACCCATTCCGGCCCCGGCTGGCGCGCGGCCAAGGTGGCGGCAAGCGGATCGGGGGCGTGAATGGTGCTGGCGGACAATTCCTCCAGCACCGCATGGCCGCAAAACGGCACATGCACCTCGGAATAGCCGCCCTCGTGCACCGCTACCAGCCGCCCACCGCAAAGCGCCTCTGCCGCGCCCATCAGCGCGCGGGTCATCAGGCGGAACGTTTCGGCACTGGCCAACATCCGCCCCAAAGGATCAACCGCCGAGGCATCGAAGCCGCAGGCGATCACGATGGCATCGGGGCGAAAGCTGGCCAATGCAGGCAACACCAACCGCTCAACAGCCTCCAGATAGCTTGCGTGGCCCGTGCCCGGAGGAAGCGGGATATTGAGGTTTGCGCCAAGCCCTGCCCCTGCCCCGCGCGCCGCCGCATCGCCGGTATCAAGCGGGAAGTTGTGGTCTTGATGCAGCGAAATGGTCAGCACATCCGGGTCTTCATAAAAGATCGCCTCGGTGCCGTTACCGTGGTGCACATCCCAGTCCACCACCGCTATTCGCTGTGCCAGCCCCGCCGCCTGCGCCGCCCGGATCGCAACAGCGATATTAGCCAATAGGCAAAACCCCATCGGCTGCGCGGGCAGGCAATGATGGCCGGGCGGGCGCGCCAGCGCATAGGCATTGCGCGCGCGCCCCTCAAGCACGGAAAAAAGCGCGCCCTTGGCAAGCCCCGCCGACAGCGCAGCAATCTCGAACCCGCCCACACCAAAGGGGGCGCGCGGCCCCATTTCGCCGCCGCCCGCATCAGAGGCGGCCTTGAACGCATCAAGGTAGGTGGCGGGGTGAACGCGCAAAAGATCTTCGCGGCTGGCGGGCGCTGCGCTTTGTTCGGCCAGTTCCGCCATCAGGCCGCTGACCCGCATCAGGTTTACCAACCGTCGCTTGGTTTCAGGGCTTTCGGGCAGACCGCCGCCGGGCTGCACCAGACCGCCCACCGGCAAGGTAAACGCATAATTGCCGCCGCCGTGCCAAAGGCAGCGTTCGTCGTGAAAGAAGGCGGTTTTCATGTGCAAATCCCCTCGGCTCTGGCGGCAAGCCTAGCTGCGCGCTAGAACCGGTGCCAGAGGAGATCGCATGGCCGAGCTTGCCCATCTCGCGCACCCCGGTGCCGAAATCGCGGTGCGCGTGACACCGCGCGCATCGCGCAACGCGTTGAATGTTGCAGACGGCGTGATCCGCATTCAGGTGACCACCGTGCCCGAAGACGGCAAAGCGACCGAGGCTGCCCGCACGCTGCTGGCAAAGGCGCTTGGCGTGGCAAAAACCCGCCTGACGCTGCTGCGCGGCACCAAGGCGCGCGACAAGGTGTTCCGACTCGACTGAAGGTCAGCCTTTGCTTTCGGTCTTGCCCTTGCGCAACTGATAGGCCCCTTCGGGAAGGTTGAGCGCCGCGGCCAGTTCGCGCAGTTGCCCCGCGCTCAGCACAACCACGACTTCGTCGCCGCTTTCGGGATCGTGCTGTTCCAGCGTCACGCAATCGTCGTAGGCGCGGATGGTGACATCCTCGATCAACCCGTCTTCGGGGCGCTCGCCCTCATCGATGAGGGTGATGACGGTCGCGTCAAATTCGTGCTCGATGGTAAACATGCGTCCAATTCTAAAGTGGATTGGCAGCAAGGGGAACCACCGTTCGGTTGGCGGGCGCGGCGCGCCCTTGTGGCCGCGCCCCCTTTGGCGCAGAAATTGCAAAGGTAATCGGAGATTGTCATGCCCGCACCCCAACCCGAGGCGCTGCGCTTTATGCAGACCCGCCGCTCGCACCCCGCCAAAACGCTGTCCGCCCCCGCCCCCACCCGCGCCGAGATGGAACCGCTGCTGAGCGCGGCACTGCGGGTGCCCGACCATGGCAAGCTGGAGCCGTGGCGGCTGATCGTTCTGGCACGCCCTGCGCTAGAGGCGCTGGCCGATGCCGCAACGGCGCGGGCCGCCGCCATCGCGATGCCCGATGAAAAGGCAGCCAAGGGAATCGACCAGTTCGTCAAAAGCCCGCTGACCGTGGCCGTGATCTTTTCGCCCAAAACCTCTGAGAAAACGCCCGAAGGCGAGCAATTGCTTTCGGCGGGCGCGGTTGCGCTGTCGCTTCTGAACGCGGCGCTTGCGGCGGGATGGGGGGCGGCTTGGCTGACCGGCTGGCCTGCCTATGATGAAACCTTCTGCCGCGACGCGCTGGGGCTTGCAGAGGGCGAGCGGGTCATAGGCTTCGTGCATATCGGCACAGCACCCGGCCCCTCGCCAGAGCGGCCCCGACCGGACGTCGCGGCGCTGACCGAATGGCGCGGGTTCTGATGCTGGGCGATTTTCTGACCGCGGTGGGCGACCTTTTTCGCCCCCGCGCGCTGGGGGTTCTGGGGCTTGGCATCGCGTTGTCGATCGCCTTGCTGCTGGCGGTTTACGCAGGCTTTGTGCAACTGATCGACTGGACCACGCCCGATGTGCTGACCCTGCCTTGGGTGGGCGAGGTGCATTGGGTGAAAGACCTGCTGTCTTGGGGCTCGCTGGCCTTCATGCTGGTGCTAAGCTTCTTTCTGATGGTGCCGGTCGCCTCGCTGTTTACCGGGCTTTTTCTGGAAACGGTCGCGGCAAGTGTCGAGGCGCGGCATTACCCGCGCCTAGGGCCCGCGCAGGGGGCAAGCTTCATGCAGGCGTTGCAGGACAGCCTCAACTTTCTGCTGCTGCTGATCGGTGCCAATATCTTGGCGCTGTTGGGCTATGTCACCCTTGGCCCCGCCGCGCCGCTGCTGTTCTGGGGGATGAACGGCTATCTGCTGGGGCGCGAATATTTTCAGATGGTCGCGCTGCGCCGCCTGCCCCGGCCCGAGGCAAACGCGCTGCGCCGCAAGTATTGGGGGCAGGTCTGGCTGGCGGGGGTGCTGATGACGCTGCCACTAACGGTGCCGGTGCTCAATTTCGTCGTGCCGGTGCTGGCGGCGGCAAGTTTTACACACTTGTTCCACCGCCTGCGGGGCGAGCGTCGCGGCGTGGTGACGCCGCGCTGAGGCGGCGCTCAGGCCTCGCCCGTCAACCCTACCGCCTTGATCCCGACGAGTGCCGCCGCCGCGTCGTTATCGGATGTGTCGCCGGTAATACCCACCGCGCCGATCACTTGGCCTGTGGCGTCGCGCACCAGCACGCCCCCCGCCACCGGCATGATGCGCCCGTCAAAGGCACCATTCAGGGCGGAAACGAAGCTCGGCTGCGATTCCGCCCGCGCCGCCAGCGCAAAGCCGCCAAGCCCCAGCATCACCGCACCGTAAGCCTTGGCGCGGGCGATCTCGAACCGTCCGGGGCTGGCACCATCGGAGCGTTCAAAGGCAATCGGGTGGCCGCCTGCGTCAACCACCACCACCGAAAGCGGTTTCATCGCGTGGTCCGCCCCATGCGCCAGCGCCACCGAAATGATCCGCCGCGCCGCCTCTAGATTTAGGCTCATGCCATTGCCTCCTTCAATTGCAAACGACGCGCGTGAAGCACAGGCTCGGTATAGCCCGAAGGTTGCACACGGCCCAGAAACACCAGATCAGACGCCGCCTGAAAGGCAAGCCCGGAAAAACTTGGCGCCATCGGCGTATAAGCCGGATCGCCTGCGTTCTGCCGATCGACCACACGCGCCATCTTGCGCAGCGCATCCATCACGGCGGCTTCGCTGACCACGCCATGATGCAACCAGTTCGCCAAAGACTGGCTCGAGATGCGGCAGGTAGCGCGATCTTCCATCAGGGCCACATCGTGGATGTCGGGCACTTTCGAGCAGCCGACCCCTTGGTCGATCCAGCGCACCACATAGCCAAGAATGCCTTGGGCGTTGTTTTCCACCTCGGCCAAGATTTCGGCCTCGGAATAGTTCACACCCGTCGCCAAGGGAATCGTCAGCAAATCACGCAAACGCGCGGGGCGGTGCATCGACGCAATCTCGCGCTGGCGGGCAAAAACATCGACGCGGTGATAATGCGTTGCGTGCAGCGTCGCCGCTGTGGGGCTTGGCACCCATGCGCAGTTGGCACCGGCCATCGGATGCGCAATCTTTTCGGCCAGCATCGCAGCCATACGGTCGGGTGCGGCCCACATGCCTTTGCCGATCTGCGCACGCCCCGACAACCCGCAGGCAAGCCCGATGTCTACGTTGCGGTCCTCGTAGGCCGAAATCCAAGGCTGGCGCTTCATTTCGCCCTTGGCGACCATCGGCCCGGCCTCCATCGAGGTCCAGATCTCGTCGCCGGTCCGGTCAAGGAACCCGGTGTTGATAAAGGCGATGCGGTGGCGCGCGGCGCGGATACATTCCTTGAGGTTGACGCTGGTTCGGCGCTCCTCATCCATAATGCCAAGCTTGACGGTATAGCGCGGCAACCCCAGCAGGCTTTCAACGCGGCTGAAAAGATCGTCGGCAAAGGCCACTTCGTCGGGCCCGTGCATCTTGGGCTTGACCACATAGACCGAGCCGCAAATCGAATTGCGCGGGGCTTCGGGTTTGCGCAAATCGTGCAGCGCGCAGACCGTAGTTGCCAGCGCATCCAGCAGCCCCTCGCCCAACGCCTTCCCCTCGGCATCAAGCACGGCGGGCGTGGTCATCAGATGGCCAACATTGCGCACCAGCATCAGCGCGCGCCCTTTCAGGCGCAGCGTGCCACCCTGCGGGGCGCTATATTCGGCATCGGGGGCAAGGCGGCGGGTGAAGATTTCGCCAGCTTTGCTGACCTCTTCAGTCAGATCGCCGCGCATCAGCCCCAGCCAGTTGCGATAGGCGACGACCTTGTCTTCGCCGTCAACCGCCGCCACCGAATCCTCGCAATCCATGATCGAGGAGAGCGCCGATTCGAGCCGCAGATCGGCGATACCTGCCGGGTCTGCGCGGCCCACGCCGTGGCTGCGATCGATCACCAGTTCGAGGTAAAGCCCGTGCTGGCGCAAAAGCACCGCCGTCGGTGCCGTTTCGCTGCCGCGATAGCCCGCGAATTGACCCGGCGCCACCAGCCCGGCATTACCGCGCGGCCCTTCGGCCATAAGCACGCCAGCCTGCACATAAAGGCGCTGCACCGCGCCCCATGCCAAGCCCGCCAAGGGTGCAACATCATCCAGAAACGCCTTGGCCCAAGCCACGACTTCGGCACCGCGCGCAGCATCGAACCCGCCCGATGGCGGCTCGCTGCCAAGCGCGTCAGTGCCGTAAAGCGCATCGTAAAGGCTGCCCCAGCGTGCGTTGGCGGCGTTCAGCGCGTAGCGCGCGTTCATCACCGGCACGACCAGCTGCGGGCCGCAGAGCGTGGCGATTTCTGGATCGGTCGGCCCGGTTTCGATGCTGAAATCGGGGCCTTCCGGCACCAGATAGCCAATTTCGCGCAAAAACGCCTCGTAGGCGTCTGCATCATGCGGTTGCCCGCGCCGCGCAAGGTGCCAAGCGTCGATTTTTTCCTGTAGCTCTTCGCGCCGTTCCAGCAGTGCGCGGTTTCGTGGACCAAACTCGGCTGCCAGCGCCGCAAGCGCCGCCCAGAATGTGTCAGGCTCGATTCCGCTACCGGGCAGCGCCTCGTTCTCAAAAAAAGCCGCAAGGCCAGCATCCAACTGCAAGCCAGCGCGCAGGCACCGCTCGTTCATGATAACTCCTCCCTAAGTGATCGCGCCCTTTATGCGCAGAACACAACACTCTGTCCAGACATCCTAGAATTGATCAAACTCTTTACCGCGAAGCTTTATTGCACCTCGCAAATCAGAGGAATACGCTGCGCGAATTGCCCAACACCGGAGTGACCATGACCAATGCTGTTGCCGCCCAGAGCGTTCTTCTGGCCGATTATACCCCCTACCCTTTCAGCCTTGATGATGTCGCGTTGCGCTTCCAGCTTGCCCCAAAGACGACGCGGGTCGCAGCCACAATTCGTATCACTCCGCATAGCCCCGGCGCGCCGCTGGTGCTGGATGGCGAAGGGTTGAAGCTGATTTCGATTGCGATCGACGGGCAGGCGCTAAGCGCCGAGGACTATCTGCTTGGCGAGACCGGCCTCAGCATCCACCCCGCAGCATTGCCTGACCAAGCCTTTACCCTGTCAACCGAGGTCGAGATTGCGCCCGAAGGCAACACCGCGTTGCAGGGTCTTTACATGTCGCGCGGCATGTATTGCACGCAGTGCGAAGCACAGGGCTTTCGCCGCATTACCTTTTACCCCGACCGCCCCGATGTGATGTCGCGCTTCAGCGTGCGCATCGAGTCTGATCTGCCGGTGCTACTGTCCAACGGCAACCCCGCAGGCCAAGGCCCCGGCTGGGCCGAGTGGGTGGACCCGTGGCCCAAGCCTGCTTATCTGTTCGCGCTGGTGGCAGGCGATCTTTTGGCCCATTCCGGCGAGTTCACCACGATGTCGGGCAAAAAGGTCGGGCTCAACATCTGGGTTCGGCGCGGCGATGAAGACCGCTGCGCCTTCGCGCTTGGCGCGCTGCAACGCTCGATGAAATGGGATGAAGACACTTATGGGCGCGAATACGACCTCGATGTATTCAACCTTGTCGCGGTGGACGATTTCAACATGGGCGCGATGGAAAACAAAGGCCTGAACATCTTTAACGCAAAGCTGGTTCTGGCCAGCCCCGACACCACCACCGACGGCGATTATGAGCGTATCGAAGGCGTTATTGCGCACGAGTATTTCCACAACTGGACCGGCAACCGCATCACCTGCCGCGATTGGTTCCAGCTGTGCCTGAAGGAAGGTCTGACGGTGTTCCGCGACCAGCAGTTCACCTCGGACATGCGCTCGGCGGCAGTCAAGCGCATTGATGACGTACTGACACTGCGCGCGCGCCAGTTCCGCGAGGATCAGGGGCCGCTGGCGCACCCGGTGCGCCCCGAAAGCTATGTGGAAATCAACAACTTCTACACCGCCACGGTCTATGAAAAGGGCGCCGAAGTGAT
>NZ_JBFHIA010000097.1:0-10732 GCF_041596715.1 Phaeovulum sp. | reverse complement strand
CGCCTCGGACAGCGCGCCCAGCAAAGGGCGTTATTGCAATTGAGATCCGGCGGAAAGCAGGATGCCTCCGCCGGACCGGGCGCTTATCGGGTATGGGGGCGGCGCTGTCAAGCAAGATTGCGGAAAGCGGAGGGGCATGAATCGCTGCGCCGGGCGCATCTTGCAAGCGGCCAGACGTGCCGCAAACGTTGCCGATCTGGCACGCCGTGCGCGCAATTCGCAGCCCGCCCGCCCGCCTTACCCCCACCGCGCCAGCACCTCATCAACCCCGACCCGCCGCATGGGCGAACCTTGCCCGATCGCGCCGGGGGTCAGTGACAGGCGCGGTGCGGGGCTAGGCTGCATCAGCCCATCGTACAGCTGATAGGTCTTGCGTGCGGCGTTGTGCGGATGGGCAGGCGCTTCGGCGATGCGCAGCACCGGGGCGGCGCAGGCGTCGGAGCCTTCAAGTTCAGCGGCCCATGCATCGCGGGTTTTCGTGGCAAACACTGCGGCAAGCCGCACGCGGGTTTCCGGCCAGCGGGCGCGGTCCATCTGGGGCGCGAGTGTCGCTGCGTCGATGCCCAGCCGGGCCAATAGCTCCGCCCAGAACTTCGGCTCGATCGCGCCCACCGCGATATGACCACCACAGGCACAGGCGTAGGTCGTGTAAAAAGGTGCCGCGCCATCAAGCAGGTTTGCCGCGCGGGTGTCGGCCCATGCCCCCTGCCCCGCCATGCCCGAAATCATCGCCATCAGATGCGCAACCCCGTCCGAGATCGCCGCATCAACCACCTGCCCTTTGCCGCTGGCGCGTGCGTGCAGCAGCGCCGCGACCATGCCGAACGCCAAGTAGAGCGCGCCACCGCCAAAATCGCCCAGCAGGTTCAACGGTGGCACCGGTGCCGAGGCCGGGCCGATTGCGTGCAGCGCGCCCGAAAGCGCGATATAGGTGATGTCGTGCCCGGCTGTCTGTGCCAGCGGCCCGCTTTGCCCCCAGCCGGTCATGCGGCCATAGACCAGCGCCGGGTTCTGGGGAAAGTCGGCGGGGCCAAGCCCCAAACGCTCCATCACCCCCGGCCGCATCCCCTCGATCAGCGCATCGGCGCGGGTAATCAGCGCGCGGGCGGCAGCGGCCCCGGCGGGCGATTTCAGATCAAGCTCCAGCACATCGCGGCCCCGGTCTAGCACGTCATAGGCAAGGCCCAGCACATGCGGCGCGCCACCGGGCCGTGTGATGCGGATAACGTCAGCCCCCATGTCGGCCATCAGCATCGCTGCAAAGGGCGTCGGGCCAAGCCCCGCAATCTCGACGATACGAACCCCGGCAAGCGGGCCTTGGGCAACGGTCATTACGGCACCTTTCGTCTGGCGCGAGCGGCAAAACCTGCGCGCCCCGGCAGATTAGGGGCGCGCGCGCATTGCGCAAAGCAGGAAAGGGCCACGCGTGCTGCGGGCTGCCCGCAGCACCGCCGCCGCTTTGCGCGGATGCCGATTGCAGGCAGCGCCTTGGCGCGTCAGCCGCCTGCGCGTTCTTCCAGTGCCAGCCATTCTTCCTCGGCCGCGCTCAGCGCCGCTTGCCGCTCGGCAAGCGCCTCTGAGGCCTTGCGGAACTTTTCCGGTGCGCTGCTGAACAGGTTGGGGTCCGAAAGCAGACCTGCCAGCTTGCCAATCTCGGCCTCGAGCTTGGCGATCAGCGCAGGCAGCGCCTCCAGCCGGTGCCGTTCGGTAAAGCTGAGACCCGGCGGTGGTTTACGCGAAGCGGGCTTGGGGGGCGACACTTGCCCCCCGGTGCGCGCGCCGCCGCCTGCCGATGTAGCACGGGCTGGCGTAGGCGCGCCCTCGGCCGCGGCCTTCGCCTCGGCTTTTTGCGCCTGATAGTCCGACCAGCCGCCAGCATAAACGGTTGCCTGCCCGTCGCCCTCCATCGCCACCGTGGTCGTCGCTACCCGGTCGATGAAATCGCGGTCGTGCGAAACCAGAAGCACGGTACCGTCGTAATCGTTCAGCACGTCTTGCAGAAGGTCTAGCGTTTCGACATCCAGATCGTTGGTCGGCTCATCAAGTACCAGAAGGTTCGACTGCCGCGCCATGATCCGCGCCAACAGCAGCCGCGCCCGCTCGCCCCCCGAAAGTGAGCCGATCGGGGCGCGCGCCTGCGATTCGTCGAACAGAAAATCTTTCAGATAGGCCACCACATGGCGCGGCGTGCCGCGCACCATCACCTGATCCGAGCGGCCTGAAACGCTCATCTCTGGGTCGTTCACCATCCCGTCCCAGAGTGACATCGAGAAATCGAGCGTGGCGCGCGCCTGATCGAACACAGCCACCTCAAGCCGGGTGCCGAGCGTGACGGTGCCGGAATCGGGCGTCTCTTCGCCGGTCAAGAGTTTCAAAAGCGTGGTCTTGCCAACGCCGTTGGGGCCGACAAAAGCGATCCTGTCGCCCTTGAGCACGCGCAAATCGAAGTTCTTGACAATCTGGCGGTCGCCAAAGGACTTGCTCAGCCCGCGCGCCTCGATCACCCGCTTGCCGGACGAGCTGCCCGCATCAAGCGCCATCTCGGCGGTGCCTTGGCGACGGATCATCGCCGCACGTTCGGCGCGCAGGTCCGCAAGCGCGCGCACCCGCCCCTGATTGCGCTTGCGTCGCGCCGAAATACCTTCGACCGCCCAGCGCGCCTCGGCCTTGATCTTGCGCTCTAGCTTGTGGCGCGCCTCGTCTTCCTCGGCCCAGAAAGTGTCGCGCCAATCTTCGAACCCGTCAAAGCCGCGCTCAAGGCGGCGCAACTGGCCACGGTCGATCCAAAGCGTGCCGCGCGTGAGGTCGCGCAAAAAGGTGCGGTCGTGCGAAATCAGCACGAATGCGGTGCGCGTCGTTGCCAGTTCCGCCTCAAGCCAGCCGATCGCCGCGATGTCAAGGTGGTTGGTCGGCTCATCAAGCAGCAAAAGCTCGGGCGCTTCGGCCAACAGCTTCGCCAGCGCCGCGCGCCGCCGCTCGCCCCCCGAGGCGGTGGCAACCGGCGTGTCGGGGTCGAAATGCAGCCCCTCGGCCACCATCGCCACGCGGTAGCCCAGATCGTCGTCCAACGCAGAGGCGGCGAAATCGCCCAGCGTGGCAAAGGCGGAAAGGTCTGGCTCTTGCTCCATGTAACCCACGGCAACGCCCGGCGGCACCACGCGGCTGCCCGCGTCGGGCTCGACCAGCCCGGCCATCACCTTCATCAGCGTCGATTTGCCAGAACCGTTGCGCCCCACCAATGCCAGCCGGTCGCCCGGTTGCACCACAAGGTCAAGCCCGGCAAAGAGCGGGTTGCCGCCGTAGCCGAGGGTAATACCGGAAAGTTGCAGAAGGGGTGCGCGTGCCATGGCTGCGGGCTAGCGGGCGGCGCGCAAAAGGTCAACGGGGGCCGCGCATCCCCCAGCACCGGCCACGCGCGCGATCAGGTCGGAACCGGGGCTGCCATTTGCCCCGCAAGCGCGCGCAGCAGGCGCGCCCGCGCTGGCGGGATTGCCGCGATTTCAACGCCGGTGAAAACGTGCAACGTTTGCATGTCGCGGTCCACCACCGCGTGGTCCGAAACCCAACCGCCCATCGCAAGATAGCTGCGCAATAGCGGCGGTATTTGCGCGGGCATCGCAGCGGAAGGCATCAGACCGGCCTGCGCGGCCCCCGTGACTGCCGCTTGGCGGACGGATTCCGCATCTGAGGCGAAGGGCCCTGCCGCGGCATTGCTCGCGCCATAGCGGACCACCTCCGGCGCGCGCACGGCAGGCATCCAGCGGGCAGGGCCAAGGTGGTGGCGCGCAAGATGGGCAAATGCCGTGCCATAGGCCGAAGGGTCGGTGCCCGCAAAAGACGACGCGCCAAACATCAGCGCCACCCCCCTTTCATCGACAAATCGCGTCAAAGCACCCCATGCAAGGCGCAAGGCATCGCTTTCAACGGGGCCCGCACGGGTGCAGAACCGCCCGACCTCAAGCATCGCCGCGGGGTAGTGCCGCAGCTTGGCCAGATCATAATACTGCGCCGCATAGCTTTGCCCGATCGCAGCACCCGAGGCGAGTGGCAACAACCGACAGGTCGCCAAAAGCTCACCCCCCTCGCGAGCATCCTCCACCAGCAAGTGCAGGCAGCGCGCGTCAAAGGCATCAACGTCGCGGCCCGCGCCCGCCCCCGGCCCGGCAAGTGCGGCGCGAAACGCCCGCCAACGCAGCGCCTGCGCGCGCGCCAGATCCTCGTCCGAGCGGGCAAGGCGGGCAATCAGTCGGCCTCGGCAAAGCGGTTCCATCGGCTGGCGTTCCTGCATTTGGCATGGTCGCGCCCACGCCCTATATGAACGGTATGCGCCTTGGCGGCACGCTATGCCAAGGGCGCGACAAGCGGAAGGAGGCGTGATGAGCCAGAATACCGACGATCGCGACGCCGAGTGGCGCGCAAAACTTTCGCCGATGGCCTATGCCGTTACCCGCAAGGCCGCGACCGAGCCGCCCTTCAGCCACCCCGGCTTTGCCGAGGGCCCCGGCGCGTTTCGCTGCGTCTGCTGCGGCGCGCTGTTGTTTTCAGCCGAGGAAAAGTATGAATCAGGCTGCGGTTGGCCCTCGTTCAGCGCCGCCCTTGCCACCGCGCCGATCGAAGAACGGCGCGACACGAGCCACGGAATGGTGCGCACCGAGGTACGCTGCGCGTCTTGCGACGCCCATCTGGGGCATGTGTTCGACGATGGCCCCGGCCCGACCGGCCTGCGCTATTGCATCAACGGCGTGGCGCTGGATTTCACCCCAAACGAGGGTTGATCTGAGGACCGCGGCTAGTTCGTGAACTGGCTTGCATCGAAATTGCCGATATTGCCCAACATCTGGCGAATGAAGCCGACGCCCTTGATGTTGCTGTCGGTGACGCGGCGCGACAGGGTCACGACCTCGCCTTGTTCAAGACCGAAACGCTCGACGTTGGTGACGATGCCGCGGGTGCTGAAGCTGATCGCCACCACCTGCCGCTCAACCTCGCGCGGGGCAAACGGGCCAAGGTATTTCCAGCGGCTGCCGACGTAATACCAGGCCGAACCTTCAAGCAAGCCCTCGGCCGAGGGCCGCCCGACGGCTGCCGCCGCCTGCTCGCGCGTGGTCTTGCCCACAACCACTTTGGCAAGGTCTTCATCGGTCGGCACATAGCCGTTGTTGCGATAAACCGGCGAACAGGCCGCACCCATGGTAAGTGCCGCAAGCGCAAGGACCAGCGCGCCGCGCCGCGTCACCGAACCTCTATCCACGCTGAACCCCCTCTTGCCTTGCGGCACCAAGCCTTTTATCCCGATTACATCAGACGCGGCCCACCCTCAAGGACGCTGTGACCGAAATCCGCGCCGATGCCCCGCGCGTGTGCCGCGAAGGAGCCACCGATGCCCGACCTACCCCCCCCGTTTCACCATGTTTTGCGCCTATCCGAACTGGCCGGGCGCAAGCCGACGCGCTTTACGCTTACCCCCGATGCCGCTGCGCGCGCCGAAATCGCGCTTTGGGCGGGAATCGAGGCTGTGCCCCGCCTACGCTTTCAGGGCGCACTTACGCCGCGCGGTCGGCATGATTGGCAGCTAGAGGCAGAGCTTGAGGCGACGGTGGTGCAACCTTGCGTCGTCACTCTGGCACCGGTGACAACCAAGATCAGCGAACCGGTCGAGCGCCGCTGGCTGGCCGATCTGCCCACGCCCGAGGCCGACGAGGCCGAAATGCCCGACGATGTGGCCCTCGAACCGCTATCAGACGAAATCGACCTCGGCGCGGTGATGCTCGAGGCGCTG
The DNA here is from genome assembly GCF_041596715.1 of Phaeovulum sp. GTDB lineage: Bacteria > Pseudomonadota > Alphaproteobacteria > Rhodobacterales > Rhodobacteraceae > UBA6213. The sequence goes on along the minus strand of NZ_JBFHIA010000097.1, from coordinate 4,953 downwards.
GAACTGGCGCTGCCGCTCTATCCGCGCGCGCCGGGTGCCGAGTTTGGTGCCGCCGAAGTGACCGACGCGGGGCTTGCACCGATAGACGATGAAGCCCGGCGTCCCTTCGCAGGGCTTGCGGCAATGCTGGAGGCCAAATCCCGAAAGCCCGACTAAACCCCGCCGGCGCGCGCAAGAAAGGGCTTGCGCCCCGGCGGAATCGCAGTATGTTCCCGGCCTCGTTCCGAGATCGGGTTCGCACCCCTGCCGCTTTGCGGCTTTTGTGCAGTTACCCCATGAAATACTGGGCCAATGGCCCCCGAAACCCGAGGTTGAGACATGGCCGTCCCACAGAACCGCACCACCCGTTCGCGCCGTGACATGCGCCGTGCGCATGATGCGCTGGTTGCTGCAAACCCCGCCGAGTGCCCGAACTGCGGCGAACTGAAGCGCCCGCACCATGTGTGCGGCTCTTGCGGACACTACGATTCGCGTGAAGTGATCGCACAAGCCGCCGTCGAATCAGACGAGGACGCGGCCTGAGCCGCGGGGCGCACTGCTCATGCCTGCATCGCAGGACCCAAGAAAGCTCGCTGCCACGCCCGAAGGGGCGGGCAGCGTCGTTATTTCGGTCGATGCAATGGGCGGAGACCGCGGGCCTGCTGTAGTAGTGGCGGGGGTCGCCTTGGCGGCCGCTGCGTTGCCGTCTGCGCATTTCATTCTGCATGGTCCCGAGAGCGAACTTGCACCGCTTCTGGCGGCTGAGCCGCGCCTTGCCGGGCGCTGCGAGCTGCGCCATGCCCCCGAAGTCGTCACAATGGAGTCGAAACCGGGTCAGGTGATGCGCTCGGGCCAAGCCACCTCGATGTGGTCAGCCATCGAATCGGTGCGCGCCGGCGAAGCGCCCGTGGCCGTGTCTTGTGGCAATACCGGCGCGATGATGGCGGTGTCGATTATCCGTCTGCGCCGCCTGCCCGGCGTCAACCGCCCGGCCATCGCTTGCCTCTGGCCATCGCTCAACCCTGCGGGGTTCAACGTCATGCTCGATGTCGGCGCTGATGTGAAGGCGGACGCCGACGATCTTCTGCAATACGCGATGATGGGCGCCTCGTATGCGCGCAACGGTCTGGGCGTAGAGCGGCCGCGCGTCGGCCTGCTGAACGTCGGCACCGAGGAGCACAAGGGTCGCCCTGAACTCAAGGTCGCCGCAGAATTGCTAAGCACCGCCGCAGAATCCGGCGGCTTTGTCTATGTGGGCTTTGTCGAGGGCGGCGATCTGCCTTCGGACCGAGTCGATGTCATCGTAACCGACGGGTTTACCGGCAATATCGCGCTGAAAACTGGCGAAGGCACCGCGAAACTGGTCACATCGCTGACCCGCGAGGCGCTGAACTCCACCTGGCGCGCCCGGTTGGGCGGATTGCTTGGCCTGCCCGCGCTGCGCCGCCTCTCGGCGCGCATCGACCCGCGCCATGTCAACGGCGGGGTGTTTCTGGGCCTGAACGGCATCGTGGTGAAGTCGCACGGTTCCGCCGATGCAACCGGCGTCGCCGCCGCTGTTCGCCTTGCCTGCCAACTCGCGCAAAGCGGCTTTCGCGAGCGTGTCGCGGCACGGGTTGCCCTTGCGTCAAGAAGCGCGCAGGATGCGCCTCTGGCAGGGGCTGAGAGCGAGAACTCCGTATGACCATCAGAGCCGTTGTGCGCGGCGTCGGGCATTATTTGCCTGCGCGCGTCATGGAAAATAGCGAGTTCGAGGCCCATCTAGAAACCTCGGACGAATGGATTCGCACCCGCTCGGGCATCGAACGACGCCATATTGCGGCCGAGGGTGAAACCACCTCTGCAATGGCAATCCATTCCGCCCGTGCCGCGCTGGCAGACGCGGGCATAGAGGCCACGGCGATTGATGCGATCATCGTTGCCACCTCGACCCCCGACCTTACGTTCCCTTCGGTTGCGACGATGGTGCAAGCGGGGCTTGGCAACACCACGGGCTATGCCTTTGACGTACAGGCGGTATGCGCGGGCTTCGTGTATGCGTTGGCCAATGCCAATGCGCTGATTCTCTCGGGGCAGGCGCAGCGCGTGCTGGTGATCGGTGCCGAGACCTTCAGCCGCATCCTTGATTGGAACGACCGCTCGACCTGTGTGCTGTTCGGCGATGGCGCGGGGGCGCTGGTGCTTGAAGCGGCCCCCGGCGACGGAACCGCGGCCGACCGCGGGATACTCGCAACCGACCTGCACAGCGACGGGCGGCACCGCGAACTGCTTTATGTCGATGGCGGGCCTTCCAGCACCGGCACCGCCGGGCATCTGCGAATGCAAGGCAACGCCGTTTTCCGCCATGCCATTGAAAAATTGGCAGAAACCGCTGAGGCGGCGCTTACCAAAGCGGGCCTGACAGATGGCGATATTGACTGGATCGTGCCGCATCAAGCCAATATCCGCATCATCGAAGGCACCGCCAAGCGTATGCAGGTGTCGATGGATCATGTGGTGGTAACGGTGCAAGACCACGGCAATACCTCGGCGGCATCGATTCCACTGGCGCTATCGGTGGGGCGCGCGCGCGGGCAGATCAAAGAAGGCGATCTGATCGTGACCGAAGCAATAGGCGGCGGTCTGGCCTGGGGCGCGGTGGTTTTGCGCTGGTAACCAGCCTGCAAGAGCCACCGGCAAGCCATTGATATTGACTCGGGAATCCAAACCGACCATCCTGACCCAAGGGGAGCCGCCGAGGGAGATTTGGCATGAGTGGCAAGACACTGACGCGCATGGACCTGTCGGAAGCCGTATTCCGCGAAGTTGGCCTGTCGCGCAATGAAAGCGCACAATTGGTAGAAAGCGTGCTTACGCTCATGTCCGACGCTTTGGTGGCGGGCGAAACCGTGAAGATCTCGTCGTTCGGCACCTTCTCGGTGCGCGACAAGACCTCGCGCATGGGGCGCAACCCCAAGACGGGCGAAGAAGTGCCAATCAGCCCGCGCCGGGTGTTGTCGTTCCGCCCCTCGCATCTGATGAAAGACCGCGTCGCAGCGGGTAACAAGGGTTAAGCGGAGGGCCGCGCGCAATGACGAAAGCGGCCGAAGCGTTCCGAACCATTTCCGAAGTGGCCGAGGCGATGGGCACGCCCGCGCATGTGCTGCGTTTTTGGGAAAGCAAGTTTCCACAGGTAAAGCCGGTAAAGCGGGCCGGTGGGCGGCGCTATTATCGCCCGTCCGACGTGGCGCTTTTGGCGGGCATCAAGGTGCTTTTGCATGACCGCGGCATCACCATCCGGGGTGTGCAAAAGATTTTGCGCGAAGACGGCGTTCGCCAAGTTGCCGCGCTGGCCGACGAGATCATCAGCCCACCAGCCGCACCAGCCACAAAGCTAACCCGCAATGCCGATGAGGCCCCTGCCCGCGCGACTGCGTCCATCGTGCGCCGCCGCACCGCGAATGCGCCCAAAGCGCCCATGATGCCAGAGATCACGCAGGCCCAGCCCGAGTCGGATGTGGCGGCAAATGCCCCAGACACACCGACACAGCACAGCACCGCAAACCCGCGCGATTCGCAGGCCCCGATGCTGTTTGACGCTTTGCCCGAGGCCCCGGCACCCATTGCTGCACCAACGCCAGCCAAAAGCACGGTTGCCGAAGAACCGCCGCGCCCGCTTTGGTCCGAAAGGCTGCGCAGGGCGGCGCCGCAGGCCACGCCCGAAATCGCAACGGTTGCTGGCGCACTGGCCGCGCGTGCCGTAGCACTGCGCGCGCGCCTTGCGTCACCCGCGCGTCCCTGATGGAAAAGCTGCGTTTTGATGCTTGCCCCTGGCTCCGACTTCGCTCTATATGCGCCTCGTCGGGCCGTGGCGCAGCCTGGTTAGCGCGTCCGTCTGGGGGGCGGAAGGTCGAGAGTTCAAATCTCTCCGGCCCGACCATTAACCAAAACGCCCATCGCCCCACCGGGCGGTGGGCGTTGGCATATCTGGCGCCCATTGCGGCGCAGGCTGGATAAGGGAAAGCCGATGCGCACCGGAGTGCTGCCTGACCACACGCTGCGCACGATGATCGCACGGGGCGAAATTGCCGCCAACCCGCCCGTGACCGCCGCGCAACTGCAACCCGCCAGCCTCGATCTGCGCCTTGGCAATGTGGCCTACCGGGTTCGGGCCTCGTTTCTGCCGGGGCGCGGCAACCGGGTGGCCGCGCGCCTACCCGAGTTCGAGATGCACCGGATGGATCTGACCGAGAGCGCAGTGCTGGAAAAAGGCTGCGTCTATCTGGTGCCGCTGATGGAAACCCTTGCGCTGCCCGAAGGCATCACCGCGGTCGCCAACGCAAAAAGCTCGACTGGCCGTCTCGATCTGCTCACCCGGCTTGTGACCGATGAAGGCAGCGAGTTCGACCGCATCGCAGCAGGCTACGAGGGCCCGCTTTACGCCGAGATTTGCCCGCGTTCGTTTTCGGTGCTGGTGCGCCCCGGTATGCGGCTGAACCAGATCCGTTTTCGCGCGGGCCAAGCGGTGCTGAGCGACGCGGAACTGGCGCGCCTGCATGCCGAAGAACCGCTAGTGTCGGGCACGCCGCTGTTCGATGGCGGCCTTGGCTTTTCGGTCGATCTGCGGCCCGAGTCGGGCGATCTTTTGGGGTATCGCGCCAAGCCGCATACCGGGGTGATCGACCTTGACCGCATCGCCTATTACCCGGCCTCGGAGTTTTGGGAAGAAATCCACTCGCGCGAAGGGCGCATCATTCTTGACCCCGGCGCCTTCTACATTCTGGTCAGCCGCGAGGCGGTGACCATTCCACCCGACCACGCAGCCGAAATGGCCCCGTATCTGGCGATGGTGGGCGAGTTTCGGGTGCATTACGCGGGGTTTTTTGACCCCGGTTTCGGCCACGGTGCCGCGGGTGGGGCAGGTTCGCGCGGCGTGCTAGAGGTGCGCTGCCACGAAGCGCCCTTCGTGCTTGAACACCGCCAAGTGGTGGGGCG
>NZ_JBFHIA010000096.1:0-10736 GCF_041596715.1 Phaeovulum sp. | reverse complement strand
ATGGTTGCGCCGCCCGAGGCCGTGGCATACCAGATCGTTGCATCCGACCCTAGGTCCGGGAGCGTTGCAGGCAACGCATCATCAACACCATCACGGCAGATCGCCCACACGTCTCGCTGGCCCGCCTCGGTGATGTCGTAGGGGCTGAGGTTGTGCTGATAGGCCCCCCGCTCTGCGCCAGTGTTAAGCTGTAGTGCTTTCACCTTCAGCACACAGTTCACAGTCGCTCCGGACAGTATCTTGAGGAATGGGTTGGCACGCACTTGGTTTGTGCCGATTGCAGACAAGGTTTTTGATACTATGAACAGGGTTTCAGCGTCGGTCAGACCAGTGGTGTATGTGGCGGATTCATTGCTCGTGGATGGTGCCTTTTCTCCGGTGACACCGATAACCAAGCCGCTTCCTGCGGGCGGCGCACTGCCCGAAACAAGCTGAACAAAAGCGCTGCAAGTCCACGTCTGCCCGACAGATGCCGGGGCGCGCGAATGGGCGTAGGCGTAAATGCCAAGATAGGCGTCCGCCGAGGCCGTTCCCGCAATGCTCCAAGTTGCGTATTCCAGCCCATCCGTATCTACGCCGCTGCTCTGTTTGGTAGCCGTAACACCGCCGCTGGTAATCGACGCGGGCCAATAGGTCACGCTATCCATCGCGCCCGCGCCAGTCGCTACGTTCCTGATCCCGCTCGCCGGATAACGCGCAAGCTGGGGCCGCGCGGCTGCGACAGCTTGACTGGCGTGATTGCCACCCCCGGATTGGTCCAGACACTTGCTGATTGGCTGACCCAGCGCCGTAACAAGCGCAAGGCCCGCGCTGTCCTGAAACATCGCGGCAAGGTCCGATGGGTCGAATACGGCACCTCGCGCCCCTGCGTCAAAAAGTTGAACCGGGTGCCAGTCGCCACGCGGGCGGTGCGGTGCCGAGGTGAACGAAAAATCACTGATGAACTTCATGCAAGCACCAGCGCATGAATACCCGTGGCTGTGGTGCCCGTCGCCATGACGCGGCTTACCCCGACGGCCAGAACCGAATTGTCAGCCACTTTGACTGTCCGCGTCTGGCCCGCCACGGTAACGATCACGATGGTGCCACCAGTTTCCGTATAGATCGCGGGGGCGATCAGCGGCAGATCGACGGTATCGCTGGGCGAAACCGGCAGAATATCCGTGGCCGGCCCATTGAGCGAAAGTTCTCTGTTCTTGAAGGGGTTCATGGTGGTGTCTCCTCGCGCTGCGGGCGCGACAATGGCGGCTCGCACCATCGCAATGCGCCTCGATAAATGCGAGGCAGACCGTCGCAGCAAATCGTGCCCAAATTGACAGCCCAGCGCGCGGCCGTTGCGTGCGCGACCGCAAGATTTGCGAAACCCATTGAAACCGCAGCCAGTAAATATAAGAGAAAAGGAAGGGAGGCCCCTTCCCTGAAAGGGCTTTCAAAACCGGATCGTCAGGAAAGCCTTGGAGGCTGGTACCGGACTCGAACCGGCCTTCACGGATTTGCAAGACTAAGTATCCGTCTGTCTCTAAAGCATCTATGTTTAGACGAACCGCCTATTCGCGCGCAACGTACCGGGAGGTTCAGGGCACGCTAACAAACACCCGGACAACGTCGCGGCGACTAATCGTTGGGCAGAGCGAACCTGTAGCTTCGACTTTGTCAGTCTTCGACACATGGCGCGGCACTATTCGAAATCAGACCCGATCGGACAGGTCAGAGCCTTGACACTGCCTATGTGACAAATAGTGGACTAGGGCGGGAAGCGGACGTTCGCAGTGGTTTGCACCAATGTCAGCTATGCAGACAAAACGGGCATAGCTGAACGCCGCAGCTTTACACTCAAACCATACAGCAGCTAAGGACTTAGCCCTATCAGGGCGTCCATATCGTGAAGCGCGCACACTTGCTTTGTCAGATTGGTCCGGCACCGAGGGCATGCGCACGCCCTTGGATGTCTGCGATCACAGTATATCCGGCATCCATTTTTTTTGCATAAGCCTCTAGGGCAAAATCAGCATCTTGCCGTCTACAACCTTCCTAGCTGCCCTGGCGATCTGCCCAACCTGCGAAGGTTCGTTCCAAGACAATCACCGCATAATATAGCAGGATGCCAAGCAGGGCCAAAGCGATCAACACGGCAAACATCAGCGGGTAATCCCCATTTGTCTCGCCAGATTTGAAAAGGGCACCAAGGCCGCGCCCGTGGGGGCTTACGATTTCCACTAGATTCGTGCCAATAAAGGCCAGCGTTGCAGAGACTTTCAATGCTCCGAAAAACTCTGGAAGCGTTTTGGGCAAGGCTATCCTGCGGAAGATCGTGAACCGAGAAGCCCCCAGAGCGCGCAGGATGTCTCGGTATTCTGGCTCTAGCGTTGACAGCCCAATTCCGACCGAGACCGCGATGGGGAAAAACGAAATCATGAAGGCCATTAGGATCGTATTGAAATCGTGCTGGCCGATGAAAATAAGCGAGATTACGGGAACCAAAGTCGCCTTTGGAATCGCGTTAAAGCCCACGAGCAGCGGATAAAGCGCGTCCCGCGCGAGCCGGGAAAACCCGATGATCATGCCGATGAACGTGCCTACGGCCACCGCAAGCAGCAACCCCACGACCGTGCGCCAAAGCGTTTGCCAGCCCATGACAAAAAACAGCTCTTTGTATTTCCAGAAGGCGGGCGGAAGGTCGGAAGGGGAGGCCATTTTGTAATTGGGCCAGCCGTTGACCCAGACCAAGAGCTCCCACAGCCCGAGAAAGATGAGGATAGCTATAATGGGCGTGGTGATCTTTTGGAGCATCAGGCGATTACCTCTTGGGCTCGACCTTGGGCGATCTTGATCTGATCGCGAAGGATATGCAGCATTTCGGTGGCAGGGGACGAAAACAGAACGTCAAGCGTCCGGTCTGCAGGCAGGTCGACTTCCATGACGTATTGCGTGCGCGCGGGGCGCCCTGACAGCACGATCACTTGGTCACCTAGAAAAACGCTTTCGCGCAGATCGTGGGTGATCAGAACTGCGGTGAACGGCTCTGCCGCGCGCAGGTCGCGCATAGTTTGCCACAGGTCTTCGCGCGTGAAGGCGTCAAGCGCGCCGAAGGGTTCGTCAAGGATCAGGACCTCGGGTTTGTGCACGATCGAGCGGCACAATGAAGCACGCTGGCGCATGCCGCCGGACAGCTCGGAAGGGCGCTTGTTCTCAAAGCCGTGCAATCCAACCATCTCAAGCAATTCCATCGCGCGCGCGATACGATCTGCTTTCGGCATTTTGGGCGCCACGATTTCAAGTGGCAGGATCACGTTCTCCAGAATGGTGCGCCATTCCAGCAGGACCGGATTTTGGAACGCCATACCAACGGTCTTGCGCGGGCCGGTAACGCGCTGCCCGTGCAGCCAGACCTCGCCCTCATTGGGCTTCATCAGTCCTGCGACCAATTTGGTCAGTGTGGACTTGCCGCAACCAGACGGGCCGACCACAGCGGCGAAAGTGCCTTCGGGAACAGCAACATCAAGACCGTCGAGAACAGGCAAAGGCCCGCTGCCGGTTTGATAAGCGTGCCGTACACCTTTAATTTCTATAAGGTTTTCGATGGTATGGCCTCTGAGTGTCGGGGCCGCCGGGTAGGCGGCCCTAAGGGCTTTATTGCAACATCAAGCTGCCATCAGTGGGCAGGTAGCTTGAGTCAAAATAGATGGCTGCATCAGGTGCGTTCACGAAATCATAAACCAGTTTGGTCTGCTCGATTGCGCTGGCCATGCGGTCTGGATCAATGCTGCCCAAGCCATGCTCGATGACGTAGTCAGTCAGCACATTGGCGTCGATGGACATTTGCAGACGTTCCAGTTCGAGCGCTGCATCAGCCGCAGGATTGCGTCCCATCAGCGCCTGAATGGCGGTATCGGGCGCTGCAATTGCGTCTTTCCAGCCCATGGCAACTGCACTGATGAAGGCGGTAACCAGCTCTGGATTGGCTTTGGCGAAGTCGGTGTTCACGATGATCGCATTGCCATAAAGATCGACGCCGTAGTCGGCCATAAGGATCACTGAGATATCATCAGCGGGCACTCCCAAACGCTTGAGGTTCAGCGTCGAGGTGAACGAAAAGCCTGTGATCGAGGCAACCTTGCCCTCGGCCAGCATCGGTTCGCGAGTGGGGAAACCTACTGGCTCGACGGTGATCGCATCCATATCGATTCCCGTTTCAGCGGCAAAAATCGGGAACTGCGCCCATGCACCATCCGGGGGCGGAGCGCCGAGGATTTTGCCTTCCAGATCAGACGGTTTCGTCACGCCAAGTGACGGGCGACCGACGATTGCGAACGGCGGCTTGTCGTAAATCATCATCACAGCCGTCACCGGCGCGCCAGGATTCTGGTCCAGGAAACGCATCAAAGAGTTGATGTCCGCAAAACCGAATGGGAAAGCCCCCGTAGCGACCTTTGGAATCGCATCCAAGGAACCCGCGCCTTCACTGATCGTAACAGTCATGCCGGCGGCGTCGAAATAGCCAGCATCCAAAGCCTGGAAATAGGGTGCAGACGGCCCCTCAAACTTCCAATCAAGCGCAAACGGGATATCTGTCTGCGCGAGTGCCGGGGTGCTGAGTACTGCAACAAAGGTTGCAAGTAAGGTCATATCAAATTGCATTGGATGTCCTCAGGTTTGGAAGTTTGAGCTACCCTGATTTGGCCGGAGGCGTTGGCGCTTTCCCAGACAAAGCGAAGCCACAATGCACAAGATTCCGGCGAGTCTCTAAAAATTGAGCATTTTTTTGCGAAGGCGCTTATTTTAGTGCTATCCGCAAATTCGGAGTGGGTATGGCGGAAGCCAAGCCATGGTTCTGCACTCCACAAAGAAGGTTCAGCAGAAAGCCAGAGCCACCCGCGCGCAACAAATGCAAACGGAACAAAACGGAATGTGTAGACACTTGTTTAGACCTTGAGGCTGCCGCAGATGCTTGCAGCCCTAAGTCATTGAAAAACCTTGGAGGCGGGTACCGGAATCGAACCGGTCTTCACGGATTTGCAATCCGCTGCGTAACCTCTCCGCCAACCCGCCAGCCTTTCGAGGTGGCTTTCACATAATGGAACGGGTCAGTCGCCGCAAGAGGGCGCGAGGGGGTGAAAGCTGGCGTTGCGCCTTGCATCACCCCCTTCGATGCGTTGAAAGTGGCGCTGCAAGCCAAGTCCGCTAAGGGCGCGGCAAATGGCGCTGCTTCGGGGGCAAACATGATCTGGTGGGTCTTCGCGGCGGCGCTGGTGGTACTGGCGCTGGCAGAACTCAAGACTTCGCGTCCTGATGGCACGCTGGTGCGCGCGCACCCTTATCGGCAGATGCTTCCCTATCTGCTGCCCACGCCGAACAGCGCGATTACGTTTTATGACGCGCAGATCGACGCAGCACCACTCTTGGCCTTTGTCGAAGCGCAGCGCGAGCTTGGCAAAGATGTCGATGTAACCGATTGCCTGCTGGCCGCAATCGCCGTGGCGCTTGATGAAACGCCAAGGCTCAACCGCTTTATTGTCGGGCGCAGGCTCTATCAGCGACATGTGCGCAAGGTTTCCTTTTCGGCGCTGCGGCGCAAGAAGGACCGCCGCGCAGAGGTGGCGGCGGTGCAACTGACCATCAAGGATGACTGGGCATTTGACGATCTGCACCATGCCGTTCAATCCAGCATCGCGATCGAACGCTCGGGCCAGCGCACCTATACGGATCGCGAACTGCACGCAACATTGGCACTGCCGCGCCCGCTGCTTGGCTTTGTTGTAGCGGCGCTCAAGTGGCTTGATAGGCGCAATCTGTTGCCCGCCTCGTTTCTTGACAAGGATCCGCTCTATTGCTCGGTTTTTCTTGCCAATCTCGGCAGCATCGACATGCGGCCCGGCTATCACCACCTGTACGATTGGGGCAATTGCCCGCTGTTCGTAGTGGCAGGCAAGATCGCCCCAATGCCAGCGGTAGAGGCGGGTGCGGTGGTGGTGCGCGAAATACTGCCCCTGCGCATCAGCTTTGACGAGCGGATCGACGACGGCATCAATGCAAATGACACGCTGCTCGCCGCCCAGCGGGTGCTGGAAAACCCTTTCACGCGGCTTGGTTGCCTACGCGCCGATGGCAGTGACCGCATCTTGCTGCGTGCATCATCCGCTGTGTGATCGCATTTGATCCGCGCTTTGGCCCTAGTGACCGCGCGGCTTGGCGCGGATAGTGGGTTCGGCCTGCAATGGGTCTTCCGGCCAAGGGTGGCGCGGGTAGCGGCCGCGCATATCGCGGCGCACGTCGGCGTAAGAGCCCGCCCAGAATCCCGGCAGATCTTGTGTCACTTGCATCGGCTTTCCGCCCGGCGACAACAGCGTCAGTTGCAGCGGCAAGCGGCGCGGGCCAACGCAGGGGTGCGCGCGCTGGCCAAAAAGCTCTTGCAAGCGCAAGGAAACGGCGGGGGCTGCGCCCTCGTAATCAATCGGCACCGCGCGACCAAGCGGGGTGGTGAAATGCGCCGGGGCCTGCGCCTCAAGCAACTGGCGCTGCGCATGTGTCAGCCATGCTCGCAACGGCTCGGCCAGATCAAGCGCGCGCAGATCCGCCTCGCTGCGCCGGTTGCCAAGAAAGGGTGCCAACCACACTTCGGCGCTGGCCAGAAGTGCTGCGTCCGAGACATCTGGCATATCGGCACCTTCGCGGTGCAACAGCGCGATCCGCGCACGCAGGCGGCGCGCGGGCTCTGAAAACACCAACCCGATCTGGCGCATCCCTTCCAGCGCGGCTTCGGCCACGGCGGATTGCGGCGGGTCGGGCCAAGGTGTCTCGGCAAGGATCAGCGCGCCAAGGCGTTCCTGCTTGCGCGCGACCACCCTGCCGTCACGGCGCGACCAGATGCAGCTTTCCTCGCGGCGGATCTGATCTGCAAAAAGCCGCCTGAGGCTGGCTTCGGGCAGTTCCACCGCCTGACGGATGCGCGCCTCGCGCAAGTCGCCATCAAGCTCGCTCGCCACAATCAGCGCGGCGCGGGCCAGCGGGTCGGCGGCGTCCATCACCGCGCCCTTGCCATTGGCCAGCAAAAAGCGCGCAGCCTCGCCCGGTCTGCGCTGGCCAATGCGGTCGGGGTAAGCGGTGGCCGCGGCCTCGGCAAGGCTCAGCGGTTCGCGCGGCGGCTTGACCATCCGCGCAAGGCGCTTGGCCTCGGTGCGCGCCCGTTCAAGCACGCCACGGTTGGGCCGCAGCGCATGTTCGGCCTCAAACCGAGAGGGGTTTTCCAGCGCCGCAACCCGCAACGAAAGGTCGGCAGGCGCGCGCGCGCCCAGCGGATCACGTTCTTCCATCAGCGCAGCCAGCGGCGCGGCGGCGGGGCCTGCGGTTGCCAACATATGCGCAAGCCTCGGGTGCAGCGGCAAGTTTGCAAGCACACGACCATGCGGCGTGATCCGCCCGGTGGCATCCATCGCCCCAAGCCCCGCCAGCAACGCGCGCGCCTCGGCCAGCGCCGGGGCGGGTGGGGGCGTCAGGAAAGCAAGGTCCGCACCATCCGAGCCCCATGCTGCAAGTTCCAGCGCGAGGCCCGCAAGATCGGCGGTTTCGATCTCGGGCGGGGCAAAGGCTGCAAGCGCCCCCTCTTCGCCCTGTGTCCAAAGCCGATAGCAAACCCCCGGCCCCAACCGCCCGGCACGCCCCTGCCGCTGGGTCGCCTCGGCACGGCTGACCCGCTCTGTCACCAGCCGCGTCAGGCCCGAGCCGGGGTCAAAGCGGGCGCGCCGGGCGCGGCCAGCATCGACCACCACACGCACATCCTCGATGGTTAACGAGGTTTCCGCGATTGCGGTTGCCAGCACCAGCTTGCGCAGGCCGGGCGCGGGGGCGATGGCGGCGCGCTGTGCTGCAAACTCCATCGCGCCGAACAGCGGGCGCAGCGCCACACCCTCGGGCAGGCGAGCGGCCAGCAAGGCCGCAGTGCGGCGGATCTCACCCTCACCGGGCAGGAATACCAGCACCCCACCATCGGTTTCCTCCAATGCTTCGGCCACCAGCGCCGCCGTTGCCGCCTCAAGCCGCATTCCCGCGGCAATGGGGCGGCCTAACCAGCGCGTCTCGACCGGATAGGCGCGCCCTTCGCTGACCAGCACCGGTGCCGCATCAAGCAGCGCGGCCAGCGGCCCGGCATCAAGCGTAGCAGACATCACCAACAGCTTCAGATCGGGCCGCAGCGCGCCGCGGGCCTCCCATGCCAACGCCAAGCCTAGATCGGCGTTAAGCGAGCGTTCATGAAACTCGTCAAAAATCACGCAGCCAATGCCGCTCAGCCCCGGGTCGGATTGCAGCATCCGGGTCAGGATCCCCTCGGTCACAACCTCGATGCGGGTGCTGGGACCCACGCGCGCCTCGCCGCGGATACGGTAGCCAACCGTGCCGCCCACGGTTTCACCCAGCGTTTCAGCCAGCCGCTCTGCCGCAGCACGAGCCGCAAGGCGGCGCGGCTCTAGCATGACGATGCGCCCCGCCACCACCGGCAGCAGCGCCAAGGGCACCCGCGTGGTTTTGCCCGCGCCGGGCGGAGCCACCAGCACCGCGCGGCCTTCGGCCACCAGCACACGAGCTAACTCGGGCAAAAGCGTGTCAATCGGCAGGGTAAGGTCCGCTGTCATGCCGCCTTATGCCGCGCAGCACCCATTGCTGCCAAGGGGCAAAGGCACGGGCCGATGGCTTGGTGAGCTTGCCAACCCCTCGCGTGGATCGCCGCAAAACCTGAGGTTGCACATCAGGATTTGCTGGCCTAGCATGCTGGTAGCGCATCCGCGGGCAGAAGCATGCCTTTTGGAAATTATAATTGCGCCAGTTGTAGATACGAGTTTTTCGGAGGGCACTTATTTTGCGTAAATACCTTGTACTGGCGCTGGCGCTATCTGCCTGTGCGCCGACCGTTGTCACCGAATACAATGGCGACAGCATCAGAATCCAGTCAGTCTCCAGCAAGCCGACGGCGCAAGCGGTTGCCGAAGCGCAGCGTATCTGTGGCACGCAGGGGCTCAAGGCGGAATATGCGTCCACGGCCAGCCACCAATCGAGCCTGACCTATTCACATCTCTTCCTGTGCCTGACCAGCACCAAGCCAAACCTTGGCCTGCCACGGACCGTTTCGCGCGCACCAAGCTATCTGGAATCAGCCTCCACGCTCTGACACCGGTCCTGCGGCGTCGCCAATTGCATGCCGCCTCGTTACCGGGGCGACAAATGGCTACTCGGCTCGGCATATGCCGCCTCGCCGCGGGAGAAAGCATCGCGGCAGGTATTGCCAACCCGGTCTAGGGATAATGTAGAGATTTTGGTGGAGCAGAGGGGGATCGAACCCCTGGCCTCGACATTGCGAACGTCGCGCTCTCCCAACTGAGCTACTGCCCCGCACCGGGGGGGTATTTCGCGCACGGCATCGGCATTGTCAAGCAAGCGCCGCAAGCGCGCGCGAAAAAAACTGGCGGCTCAGACCGCCACCTTCGATTTCACGAAGGCGACCAGATCGGACGCGGGGCGCAGACCTGCGGCGCGGGCAACCTCGCGGCCATTGTGAAACAGGATGAACGCCGGAATACCCTGAATACGATGCCGCTCTGCCACCTGCGGAAATGCCTGCGTGTCGATCTTGGCAAAGCGGACTTTAGGGGCCAATTGCGCCGCCGCCTTGATGAACTCGGGTGCCATCTGGCGGCATGGCGCGCACCACGGCGCCCAAAAATCGACCACCACCGGCAGATCGTCCTTGATCGATTTGGCCAAAGTGCCGGGGTTCAGCTCGGCCACCTTGCCCGCCGTCAAGGGCGCACCGCAAACCCCGCATTTCGGCCCGCTATCCAAGCGGTCGTGCGGCACGCGGTTTGCCTTGCCACAGGACAGGCAAGTCAGTGTCAGGGGTTGGGTCATTGCAGCCTCGCATCATATTCGCGTTGGAGAATATATGGGGCAGGCGCGCGGTCAGACAAGGGCGAATACCACACCGTAAAGCCCCGCCCCGGCAAGCGTTGCCAGCGCCACGGAACGGCTGGCGAAATAGGCCGCAGTAACACCCAGAACCCCTGCCGCAACCGGTGCCAGTTCGGCCAATTCCGCAGATGCCACCATTGGCTGCAACGAGGCCACCGCCAGCGTGGCGATGGCCGCGGGCCCTGTCGCCGCCAGAAACCGCGCGAATGGCCCGCCCTGCGGTGTGTCTGAAAGGTCAAGCCGCGTGGGCAGGTAACGAAACGCCCAGTTCGCCGCCCCCACGGTCAGCGCCAGCGCCACCAACTCGCCATTCATCGCCGCCCCCCCAAGCCTGCCACCCCCGACAGCGCCCCCGCCACCATGCCGGCCAAGATTCCAGCGGTCGCACCGAACCAAAGCGTTGCGCCCACGGTTGCAAGTGCCGCCACGGCAATCACCGGCAGCGCGGCGCGGCGCAAGATCGAGAAAAGCAGCGCCAGAAACAACGCAGGCAACATGAAGCCAAGTGCCGCGCTCAGCACCGGCCAGTCGGCCAATGCCGCACCGCCCGCCAGCGCCCCCAGCGCCGTGCCCGAAACCCATGCCGCATAGGCACCAAGACCGATACCAAACATGAACGGTTCGGAAAACCGCACCCGCCCACGCGCCAGCGCCCCCAGCGCCGCGCCAAAGACCTCATCGGTCAGCCCGAAGGCCCAGGCCCAAGCGCGCCGCCGCCCTGCCCCCGGCCCCGCAGCCTTCATCAGCGCCGGGCCGTAAAGCACATGGCGCAGGTTCAT
>NZ_JBFHIA010000095.1:0-10737 GCF_041596715.1 Phaeovulum sp. | reverse complement strand
TGCGGCGGCTCAATTCCTATCGCGGGCTATTTCAAAAGCGTGCTGGGGATGGACTCGATGCTGATCGGCTTTGGCAAGGACAGCGACCAGATTCATTCGCCGAACGAAAAATACGATCTGGAGTGTTTCCACAAGGGCATCCGTTCTTGGGCGCGGGTGCTGGCGCGGATCACTGGGTAAAAAACACCCGACCCCGCATTGCGGGGTCGGGGTTGGCCTCAGCGGACTGTGGCGGTCGCGATATAGTCGGGGTTTTCTACAAGGCCGTTCTGGCGCGCGCTGCCTTTGCGGATCGCGTCAACCACCTCCATGCCCACGACCACCCGGCCGATCACCGTGTAGCCGCCATCGAGATGCGGTGCCGGGGCGAACATGATGAAGAACTGGCTGTTGGAGGAATTGGGGCTGCCCGAGTTGGCCATGCCGACAACGCCGCGCTCGAATGGCACGGTCGAGAACTCGTCGGGCAGATTGGCGCGGGTCGATCCGCCCATGCCAGCAAGCGAAATATCGCCGCCCTTCTTGCCAAACTGCACATCGCCCGTCTGCGCCATGAAGCCTTCGATGACGCGGTGGAATACGACGCCGTCATAGGCACCTTCGCGCGCCAGGGCGACTATCTGATCGACTGCGCGGGGGGCGATGTCGGGCAAAAGGTCGATGACGATACGGCCGCTTGCCTGCCCTGCTACATCGAGAACGAGGTTGGGGCCGGGCCCATCGACTGCGTCCTGTGCCGAAGCTGCGCCCGAGAAGGCGAGCCCGAGGCCAAGCACGGCGGCGAAAACCTTATGCAACATCTGCTGCCACCTTTACCGAAATCATGCGGTCCGGGTTTGCCGGCGGCTCGCCACGGGCGATCTTGTCCACATGTTCCATGCCCGAAATCACTTGCCCGTAAACGGTGTATTGCCCGTTCAGGAAGCTGTTGTCGGAGAAGTTGATGAAGAACTGGCTATTGGCCGAATTGGGGTTCGACGAGCGCGCCGCACCGATCGAGCCGCGCGCGTGCGGCACTTTCGAGAACTCGGCCGGCAGGTCCGGCAGATCGGAGCCGCCAGTGCCGGAGCGGCGGGGGTTGTAGTTCTTTTCCATATTGGCGTGTTCGACATCGCCGGTCTGGGCCATGAAGCCTTCGATCACGCGGTGGAAGGCCACGTTGTCATAGGCACCAGCGCGCGCGAGCGTTTTCATCCGCTCGACATGCTTGGGTGCCACCTTGGGCAGAAGCTCGACCACCACCGGGCCATTCGCGAGCGTGATGATGATGGTGTTTTCGGGATCTTTGATCTCGGACATGCGATACTCCTTGGCGTTCGCATTGATTTAAGCATGGGCGAGCGCGGTGAAAAGGGCAAAGCGCCGCATGGTGTTGACGAATGCGTGCATAGCGGCGCAAGTTCGCGCCAAAGAGATACTTCGCAAGAGGGCGCAATGGGCTGGAAAACGCTGGACGAGATCGAAGTGCGCGGGCGCGTTGTGCTGGTGCGTGTAGACATCAATGTGCCGATGGAGGCAGGGCGCGTTACCGATGCGACCCGCATCGAAAAGATCGTGCCAACCATCAAGGATATTCTGGCAAAAGGCGGCAAGCCGGTATTGCTGGCGCATTTCGGACGCCCCAAGGGGCAGGTCGTGCCCGAAATGAGCCTGGCACCGCTGGTGCCAGAACTTTCGCGCGCGCTGGGTGTGCCCGTGCAATTTGCTGAAGATTGCATCGGTGGCCCGGCCAAGCGCGCGGTACAGGCGCTGGTGCCGGGTGAAGTGTTGCTGCTGGAAAATACCCGCTTTCACCCCGGCGAGGAAAAGAACGACCCGGCGCTTGCGGCCTCGATGGCGGCCTTGGGCGAGGTTTATGTGAACGACGCCTTCTCGGCTGCGCACCGCGCGCACGCATCCACCGAGGGGGTCGCGCGTATTCTGCCGGCCGCCGCGGGCCGTTTGATGCAGGCGGAATTGAAGGCGCTCGAAGCGGCGCTTGGATCACCGCAGCGGCCCTTGGTGGCGGTGGTGGGCGGCGCCAAGGTTTCGACCAAGCTTGAACTGCTTAGCAATCTGGTGGCGCGTGTCGATCATCTGGTGATCGGCGGCGGAATGGCCAACACCTTCCTCGTTGCGCAAGGCGTCGAGGTTGGCCGTTCGTTGGCCGAGCGTGAGATGGCCGAGACCGCCCGCGCGATCATCGCACAGGCGGCCGAAAAGGGCTGCGCGATTCACCTGCCCGTTGACGTGGTGGTGGCGCAGGAGCTTGTGGAAGGTGCCGAAAGCAAGGTCGTGCCTATCGCTGCCTGCCCAGCAGACGCGATGATTCTTGATGCCGGGCCGAAAACCGTGGCGGAGGTCGAGCATACTTTCGAGATTTGCCGCACGCTGATCTGGAACGGCCCGCTTGGCGCATTCGAAATTGCGCCGTTCGATGCCGCAACCACGGCTGCGGCGCAAAAGGCTGCGGAGCTGACGCGCGCGGGCAAACTGGTTTCGATCGCAGGTGGTGGAGATACGGTGGCGGCGTTGCACAAGGCGGGTGTGGCCGAAGATTTCACCTATGTTTCGACCGCGGGCGGGGCGTTTTTGGAATGGATGGAAGGCAAGGAGTTGCCCGGCGTCGCGGCGTTGATGCGCTAATCATGCGCGGCACCGGGACGCAGGGCCCGCTAATCACGCGCCCGGCCACCATTGCCGATGCGGCACAGATGGCCGCATTGCTGAACCGGATCATCGAGATCGGCGGCACGACAGCGCATCAGCGCAGCTTCGATGAAGCCCGCATGACGCGCGAATACATCGCCGCGGCAGAGCTGATTTCCTGCACTGTGGCCGATGTCGGGGGCGAAGTGCTTGGTTTTCAGGCACTTGAATGGCCGCATCCGAAAAGCACACGGATGTTGCCTGAAGGCTGGGCGATCATCGCAAGTTTCGTGCGTCCGGGCGCGCAGGGGCGCGGCATCGGGCAGGCGCTATGGGCGGCAACGCAGGCGGCGGCGGTGCGCGCGCAAGTGCGCATGATCGATGCCACGATCAGGGCCGACAATGCCGCAGGACTGGCGTATTACAGCGGCCTCGGGTTTGCCGATTACGCGGTCTTGCAGGCGATTCCGCTGGCAGACGGAACCCCGGTCGATCGTATCCGCAAGTGCCGCGACCCCGGCCAGCCGTGACATTTTGCCAAACCGCGCTGAATTTCGCGCGCAAACGCACCAACGTATTGCGCGAAAAGCCCCAAGCTTCTAAGCCTGTCATGACCTTTTCGTCATAAGGAATACCAACATGCGCGCCACTCGGATCGTTCAAAAAATCCTCGCTAATTACGAAGGCGAAACCCCCGGTGTGAAGGCCAACCTGTGCCGCATGCTGATGGAGGGCCGTCTGGGTGGCACCGGCAAGATGATCATCCTGCCGGTCGATCAAGGCTTTGAGCATGGCCCGGCGCGCACCTTTGCGCCGAACCCGGCAGGCTACGACCCGCACTACCACTACCAACTTGCCATCGACGCGGGATTGAATGCCTATGCAGCACCACTGGGGGCGCTGGAGGCGGGGGCGGATACCTTCGCAGGCCAGATCCCGACGATTCTGAAGTGCAACAGCGCCAACAGCCTGATGAGCGAGACTGCCGGCAAAGATCAGGCAGTCACTGCCAATGTCGATGACGCGCTGCGCCTTGGCTGTGCCGCGATCGGCTTTACCATCTACCCCGGCTCTGACACGCAGCTGGAAATGTACGAAGAAATCAGCGCGATGCGGCAAGAGGCTGCGGCAAAGGGCGTGGCCACCGTGATCTGGTCCTACCCGCGCGGCGAGGCGATCAGCAAAGACGGTGAAACCGCCATCGACGTGGCGGCCTATGCCGCGCAAATCGCGGCGTTGCTGGGCGCGCATATCATCAAGATCAAGCTTTCGACCGATCATCTGATGCTGCCCGAGGCCAAGAAGGTCTACGAAGCCCAGAAGATCGACGTCGCCACGCAGGCGGCGCGGGTGCGCCATTGCATGCAGGCCAGCTTTGGCGGGCGGCGCATCGTGGTGTTCTCGGGCGGTGCGAAAAAGGGCGAGGATTCGGTCTATGACGACGCCCGCGCCATTCGCGACGGCGGCGGCAACGGCTCGATCATTGGGCGCAACAGCTTTCAGCGGAGCCGCGAGGACGCGCTGGCGATGCTGGGCAAGCTGGTCGATATCTACAAGGGTCGTGCCTGAGCGGCTGCCCTTTTCGGGTTTTTCAACAGAATCGGCACCGGGGGATTCCCTTGGCGATTCGTCTGTGTCATGATTCGCGCGATCGCCCCCACCCGAGAGGGGCGGCGCGCGAGGCAGGCATGACGCAACGACGGCCCGGTTTTTGGCCATTGATTCTAGTATTGGGTACGCTTGTTCTTGGCGGCTACTTTGCGCTGGCCGCGTTGCAGGGCTCTTACGGCCTGTTGCGGCGCGTGCAGGTTTCCGCCGAGATCGCCACGCTGCAAGCAGAACGCGATGCGTTGGCAGCAGAGGCCACGCGTATGGCCAACCTCACGCATCGGCTGTCGGACGACTTTCTTGACCTCGACCTCTTGGACGAACGCGCCCGCGACGTGCTGGGCTACCTTCGCACCGACGAGATTCTGATCCGCTGATTGCACTGGCTCGCCCGATCGGGTATGGAATGGTTTAACGTTGAACTATTCCTGACGATGGGAGAGCGCCGTCATGGTTTCACGCAAGACCGCCGCCGCAAGCGACAAGCCAAACATCTCGCGCGAAGAACTTTTAAAGTATTACCGCGAGATGCTTTTGATCCGCCGCTTTGAAGAAAAGGCGGGGCAGCTTTACGGCATGGGCCTGATCGGCGGCTTCTGCCACCTCTATATCGGGCAGGAAGCGGTAGTCGTCGGGCTAGAGGCCACGGCGAAAGAAGGCGACAAGCGCATCACCTCTTACCGAGACCACGGCCATATGCTGGCCTGCGGCATGGACCCCAAAGGGGTGATGGCCGAACTGACTGGCCGCGAGGGCGGCTATTCACGGGGCAAGGGCGGCTCCATGCACATGTTCTCCAAGGAAAAGCACTTCTACGGCGGACACGGCATCGTGGGCGCGCAGGTGCCACTTGGCGCAGGGCTTGCTTTTGCCGACAAATACTTGGGCAATGACAACGTGACCTTCACCTATTTCGGCGACGGTGCCGCGAATCAGGGGCAGGTGTACGAAACCTTCAACATGGCCGCTCTCTGGCAGTTGCCGGTGGTTTTCGTGATCGAAAACAACCAGTACGCCATGGGCACCGCACAGCGACGCTCGACCTCTAGCCCAGACATCCACACCCGCGGCGCGGCCTTTGGCATCAAGGGCGAGGCGGTTGATGGCATGGACGTGCTGGCAGTCAAAGCCGCAGGCGCGCGCGCCGTGGCGGCCTGCCGTGCGGGCAAGGGCCCCTATATACTGGAAGCGATGACCTATCGCTACCGCGGCCATTCGATGTCTGACCCGGCCAAGTATCGTTCGCGCGAAGAAGTGCAGAAAATGCGCGACGAGCGCGACGCGATCGAACATGTGCGCGAGTTGCTGCTGACCGGCGGTCACGCCACCGACGACGATCTGAAGGCGATCGACCGCGACATCAAGTCGGTGGTCAACGAAGCCGCCGAGTTTTCAAAAACCAGTCCCGAGCCGGATGCCGCCGAGCTTTGGACTGACGTGACGGTTTGAGGGAGGGGCACGATATGGCAACCGAAATACTGATGCCCGCGCTCAGCCCCACGATGGAAGAGGGCACACTAGCAAAATGGCTGGTCAAACCCGGCGACACCGTGAAATCCGGCCAGATCCTTGCCGAGATCGAAACAGACAAGGCGACGATGGAGTTTGAAGCGGTCGACGAGGGCGTGATCGAGGCGCTGCTGGTGGCCGAGGGCACCGCTGGCGTCAAGGTAAACACGCCAATCGCGACGGTTCAGGTAGATGGCGAGGCTGCGGCACCCGCCGCCCCTGCCCCGGCCGCCGCCCCAGCACCAGCCGAAAAGCCCGCCCCCGTTGCAGCACAGCCCGCTGCACCCGTTGCGGTGGTGGCCGCAGCCTCGCCCGACTGGCCCGAAGGCACACCGATGAAGACCATGACCGTGCGCGAGGCACTGCGCGAGGCCATGGCCGAAGAAATGGCGCGCGATGAAACCGTCTATCTGATGGGCGAGGAAGTGGGCGAATACCAAGGCGCCTACAAGATCAGCCAAGGGTTGCTGGACCAGTTCGGGGCGCGCCGCGTGATCGACACGCCAATCACCGAACACGGGTTCACCGGCATCGCCGTAGGCTCCGCCTTTGCTGGGCTGCGCCCAATTCTCGAGTTCATGACGTTCAACTTCGCCATGCAGGCCATTGATCAGATCATCAACTCAGCGGCCAAAACGCTCTATATGTCAGGCGGGCAGATGGGCTGCCCAATCGTGTTCCGCGGCCCGAATGGTGCGGCCGCCCGCGTGGGTGCCCAGCATAGCCACGATTACGCCGCATGGTATGCACAAATCCCGGGGCTGAAGGTGGTGATGCCCTATTCGGCGGCCGACGCAAAAGGCCTGCTGAAAAGCGCGATTCGCGATGGCAACCCGGTGATTTTCCTTGAAAACGAAATCCTCTACGGACGCAGTTTCGAGGTGCCCGATCTGCCCGACTTCACCGTCCCGTTCGGTAAGGCCAAGATCTGGCGCGAGGGCGAGGATGTGACGATCGTCAGCTTTGGCATCGGCATGGTGCATGCGCTCGAAGCCGCCGACAAACTGGCAGCCGAGGGTATTTCCGCCGAGGTGATCGACCTGCGCACCTTGCGCCCCATCGATTACGACACGCTGATTGCCAGTGTGCAGAAAACCAACCGCTGCGTAACGGTAGAAGAGGGCTGGCCCGTGGGCAGCATCGGCAACCACCTGAGCGCCACGATCATGGAGCGCGCGTTCGATTATCTGGACGCGCCGGTGATAAACTGCACCGGCAAGGACGTGCCCATGCCCTATGCTGCGAACCTTGAAAAACTGGCGCTTGTGACCTCGGACGAGGTTGTGGCGGCGGTCAAAAAAGTCACTTACCGCTGAAGGGGTTAAGGATATGGTTGAACAGATCCTGATGCCGGCGCTCTCGCCCACGATGGAAGAGGGCACGCTTGCCAAATGGCTGGTGAAAGTGGGGGATACGGTCAAGGCAGGGCAGATCCTCGCCGAGATCGAGACCGACAAGGCGACGATGGAGTTCGAGGCGGTCGATGAAGGCGTGATCGAGGCGCTTCTGGTGGACGAAGGCACAAGCGGTGTCAAAGTGAACACCCCGATCGCCACGGTGCGCGACGAAGGCGAGGCACCGGGCGCAAAACCCGCGCCGGCCGCTGCACCCGCCCCTGCCCCCGCCGAAGCAACTGCTTCCGCTCCAGCACCGAAAGAAACGGCACCCGCGCCTACCCAAGCGCCACGCTCGGGCGAACGCGTTTTCGCCTCGCCCTTGGCCCGGCGCATTGCCGCGGAAAAGGGCCTTGACCTGACCTCTGTGAAAGGCACCGGCCCGCATGGCCGAATCGTCAAGGCCGATGTCTCGGGCGTAGCACCGGTTGCGAGCCCCGCGGCACCCGTTTCGGCAAGCACCCCTGCGGCTGCGGCCGCAGCACCCGCCGCCACAGCCACGGCCGCAGCGCCCATCAGCGCCGCGTCAGTCGCGCGTATGTACGAAGGTCGCGTTTATGAAGAGGTCATGCTCGACGGTATGCGGCGCACGATCGCCGCACGTCTGACCGAAGCCAAGCAAACCATTCCGCATTTCTACCTGCGCCGCGACGTGCGGCTCGACGCGCTGCTGGCCTTCCGCGCGCAGTTGAACAAACAGTTGGAATCGCGCGGTGTGAAACTGTCGGTCAATGACTTCATCATCAAGGCTTCGGCACTGGCGCTGCAATCGGTGCCGGCTGCCAATGCCGTCTGGGCGGGTGACCGGGTGCTTCAAATGAAGGCATCCGACGTTGCGGTAGCAGTGGCCATTGAGGGCGGGCTTTTCACCCCGGTGCTCAAAGATGCCGAGGCGAAAAGCCTCTCGGCACTTTCCGCCGAAATGAAAGACCTCGCCGCACGGGCAAAAACGCGCAAACTTGCGCCGCAGGAATACCAAGGCGGCAGCTTCGCGGTTTCAAATCTTGGGATGATGGGCATCGAGAACTTCGATGCGGTTATCAACCCGCCGCACGGCGCCATTCTGGCGGTCGGTGCTGGGATCAGGAAACCGGTTGTCGAGGGTGACGCGGTGGCAATTGCCACGGTCATGTCACTCACGCTTTCGGTCGATCACCGGGTCATCGACGGTGCGCTTGGTGCCGAACTGCTCGCAGCGATCGTGTGGAACCTCGAAAACCCGATGGCGATGCTGGCCTAAGGCGGCAGCGCCCGACTATACAGGAACGCCGGGGTATTCCCCGGCGTTTTCATTTGCGCAGCAACTGATCCATCTCGGTCGCCGGGTGTTCGCACCCCGCCTCGCCAACGATGCGCGCAGGCACCCCGGCCACCGTCTTGCAGCACGGCACGTCTTCCAGAACCACCGAACCCGCCGCGATGCGCGAATTGTCACCAACGCGGATATTGCCCAACACCTTCGCCCCAGCGCCGATAAGCACGCCATTGCCGATTTTCGGGTGGCGATCCTGTTCCTGCTTGCCAGTGCCGCCAAGCGTAACCGAATGCAGCATGGAGACATTATCCCCCACTACCGCCGTCTCGCCGATGACGATCGAGTGCGCGTGGTCGAACATCACCCCGCGCCCAATCCGCGCGGCGGGGTGAATATCAACTCCAAAGGCTTCCGATGTTCGCATCTGTACAAAGTAGGCCATGTCCTGCCGCCCCTTGCGCCACAGCCAGTGCCCGATGCGGTAAGCCTGTAGCGCCTGATAGCCTTTGAAAAACAGAATTGGCTGTAGATACCGGTGGCACGCCGGATCGCGATCTTGCACCGCGACCAGATCGGCACGCGCGGCTTGCCCTAGGTCAGGCTCGTCCTCATATGCCTCGTCGGCGAACTCGCGCAAAATCTGCTCGCTCATTTCGCCCGAGGCAAGCTTGAGCGAAAAACGATAGGCAAGCGCCCGCTCTAAACTCGCGTGATGCAAAAGCCCGGAATGGATCAGGCCGCCAAGCAAAGGCTCGTCCTGCACGGCCACGCGCGCTTCGTCGCAGATTCGCGACCAGACCGGGTCAACTGCCGCTATTCTTGCCTTCCTCTCGGTCATCACTTGCCCAATCGCGCTACTTCGTAGGGTCCAAGCATAACCAAAGTAATTTGATCGGGAAAGCGAATTTCCCCTCTGCTCTGGGCGACGGTCCAGCGCGGCCAACACCCGCATCAGGCAATCTCGGTATGTGCGTGTTGAAAGAAAGGGTTCCGGCGGCAACGGCCCGATGCTGGCAGCACCCGCCAGCGACCCGTTGCCCCAGCGTGGATGCGCGCGCCCGAAGCGCTTGCGATACGCATCCGCAGCGCGCGCCTTGGCCAATAGCGATGCGATAGCGGCATCGCGCGCCTCTGGCGGCAGCGGCCAGATCGCGCGCGCCGCAGCCGTCAGATCGCCGTGGGTTATCTGGCGCATACTCAAAGCATGGGCAACGAAATCTCCATAAAGTGCGCCGCAAGCCGCACCTTGCCACCCGCAAAACTCCCCCCCGTGGCGGTCAGCAGCAAGGGTTCGGGCGCCCAGAAGGTCATGGGCTGCGAAAGCATCCCGCGCGCCCAGCTTTCTGCGGCAAGCCCTAGGCCTGCACCAAAGCGATCCGGCGCCCCGGCATTGCCCAATTGCCAGCTTGTCATAGTGCCGGTGATCTCGCTTACCACACGCGCCGAAACGCCGATCACCATGGCGTGGCTCGGAATCAGAACGGTCGTGCTAGAGGTTTCTCCCGGCGCAATCGTGTGGTCGATCTCGGCGACCCCCAACATCAACCCCGCACCATGCGCGCTCATCGTCACCGCGCCCGCCACCCAATCGGTGCCATCGTGCAGCGCGCCGCGCCCCTCATCAGCGATAAAGGCGCGCCACCCAGCGGCGGGGCTGGCAAAAACCCATCCGCCATTGGCACCGATCGCCACCTTGCCCGCCTGCCCCGCCCATGCGTTCACCGCACCTGCGGGAACGCCATAACATGCGCCATCGGAAACACTCGTTGGCGGGGTGACGACCCCACGCGAGACGAGCACAAGGTTGACCAACCCATCAAGCCGTAGCAGCGCCTCGTTTACCGTGACGTGTTTTTGCGCCTGTGCTGCTTGTAGCAGCGGAAACGCCATCCTCAAAGTCTCAGCCATCGATCGTCATCCTTGCGAAAGGTCCGGCGCCAAATACGTCGGAAAGTTGCGCTACATGAAGTTCGTACCCGCCCGAAATGCCGTCTGCGGCGTGCATCGCTGCGGCGTAAACCCAACTGGGCGCATCCGTGATGTCTTCGCGGCGGATCACCCCGTCTTTGACGACACGAACCAGATAGGTTTCTGCGGCCTCGCCCAGCGGCACCTCAACCCCCGCCCAGCTATCGCCACCAATGCGCGTGCGACGAATCCAGCTGAAGTTCGCGTCATCATCCTGCATGCGAACCCGCAACTGACACGGCGAATATGGCCGAAGCCCGATACCTTCGAATGCTTCATGCCGATGCACAAAAGACGCGTCGTCATAGCCGAGTGTCGCGGGACCGATGCGGTAGTGGCGCGCCAACCCCCTTGCGCTTTGCGACAGATCAATCT
>NZ_JBFHIA010000094.1:0-10805 GCF_041596715.1 Phaeovulum sp. | reverse complement strand
AGCAGAGTGCCGGGCAAAAGCAGCAGGCGCAGGTCTGTGGCCATCGCCGATGTGCCGGTCTGGATCAGGTTGCCCCAACTCGCCTGCGGTTCCTTGATGCCGATGCCGAGGAACGACAGGAAGCTTTCTGAAAGGATCACTTCGGGCACCAGCAGTGAGCCGTAAACGATCACCACCGAAAGCGAGTTTGGCACGATATGTTCAAACACGATCTGCCGCCCTGTCATGCCCCCTGCCCGCGCCGCCTCGACAAACTCCTTGCGCGCCAAACCCTGCGCCTGCGCCCGCACGACAACCGCCGGGGTCAACCAAAGCGTAAAGACGATCGCCGCAAACAGTGCGATGTTACCGCCGCCGAAGAGCAGGCTCAAAAGGATCACAAGGATCACGTAGGGAAAGCCGAAAAGGATC
Source organism: Phaeovulum sp. (assembly GCF_041596715.1). GTDB lineage: Bacteria > Pseudomonadota > Alphaproteobacteria > Rhodobacterales > Rhodobacteraceae > UBA6213. The sequence continues at coordinate 10,394 of NZ_JBFHIA010000094.1, read as the reverse complement.
TCGACGAGGCGCATCATGATCCCATCGACCCTTCCGCCGAGAAAGCCCGAGACTGCCCCGTAGAACACGCCAATGACCCCGGCGACGATGGCACCGAGAAAACCGATGGTCAGCGAGACACGCCCGCCTTCGAGCACCCGAACCAAGAGATCGCGGCCGAAATCGTCGGTGCCGAACGGATGTGCCGAGAACAGGTCGATCGGCGCGCCGATATTGTCGAAATCAGCGTCCTGCCCGGTGAAGGGAAACAGGAACGGGCCGAAAAAACAGGCGATCACGATCAGCGCAAGTATCCAGACCGACACCATCGCCAACCGGTGCTTGCGGAAGCGACGAAACTGAAGTTGCAGCGTCGAGGCGTGGCGGACGGGCGCGGCCACGATAAGGGGATCTGCGTCAACGGACATTGCGTAACCTCGGGTCGATCCAAGCTCGGATCAGGTCGGTGACGATGTTGAAGAGGATCAGCAACGCGCCGTAAAGCAAGGTGATACCCATCACCAACGGGTAGTCGCGGTTGAGTGCGGCATCTACAAAGTGACGCCCGATCCCGGGCAGTGCGAAGATCGTCTCGATCAGGATCGAGCCGGTGATGATCGCCGCAGTGGCCGGGCCGAGATAGGCGATGACCGGTATCAGTGCCCCCTCCAGCGTGTGGCCCAATAGCGTGCGGACGGGGCCGATACCCTTGGCCACGGCGGTGCGCACGTAGTTTTCGCGCATGGTCTCGATCATCGAGGCGCGGGTGAGGCGCGAGATATAGGCGATGTTCGGCAGGGCCAGCACCACCACCGGCAGCACCAACGAGCGCCATCCGTCGTTCCAGCTTCCTACCGGAAGCCACTGAAGTTGCACCGCGAAGATCACTTGCAGCACCGGACCAATCACGAAGATCGGGATGGCGATGCCGATCACCCCTACGGTGCCGGCGGCATAATCGGTAAAGCCGTTGCGGCGCATCGCCCCGGCGATGCCAAGCGCGATGCCCACAATGGCCGCCAGCAGCACCGCCCAAGCGCCGATGGTCAGCGAATAGGGCAAACCCGAAGCGATAATGTCGCCTACGGAATAGTCGCGAAACCGGGTCGATGGCCCGAGGTCTAGGTGCAGCAGCCCCCAGACGAAGCGGGCGAACTGCTGCCAGACCGGCTCATCAAGGTGAAAGGCCGCCTCGATATTGGCCTGCACCTCGGGGCTGATCTTGCGGTTGCGTGAAAACGGCCCGCCCGGCGCCAGCCGCATGACAAAAAATGTCAGCGTCACCAGCGCGAAAAGCGTCAGCGAACCATTCCAAAGCCTTTTGCCGACAAATCGCAGCATCGGATATTCCATCTTATGGGGGGCGGCCCGAAGACCGCCCCCGCTGGCTTACTCGAGCGTCAGAAACTGGCTGAGGATATACTCGCCCACCGACGGCTCGAACCCATGGACACGCGGGCTGACCAAATGCCGGCTTGCCTCCCGCGCGATCGGCGCGAAGAGCACGTCGTCGAGCAGGATCTTTTCCGCCTTGGCCAGCTCGATATTGCGGCTGGGCATGTCGGCCTTGGTGGCGGCTATGTCCATCTGCGCGTCGTACTCGGGCTTGTCCCAATTGTAGCCGCTGTCGGCGCTTGGGCGCATATAGGCTAGGAAGCTTTCCGCCCCGGCGAAATCCCCCACAAGGTCGTCGGCAAAGACATCCCAAGTGCCAGCGTAGAAGGAATCGAGCCAAGCCTTGACCTCGACCGGTTCGACCGTTGCCTCGACACCCAGCACCTTTTTCCACATCAGCGCCGCGCCCTGCGCCATCTTCATGCGCGCATCGCTTACCGTGGTGACGATGTTGATCTTGAGCGGATTTTCCGGCCCGTAACCCGCCGCCGCCATCAGCTCTTTCGCCTTGGCCTCGCGCTCGGCCTGGGTCAGTTCGGCACCCGGAATAAGCGGCCCGTCATAGGTCGGATCAAAGCCACCGGCGTAGGAATAGGTCGGCACCGCGCCCGATTTGACGATCTTGTTCATCAGCGTTTCGCGGTCGATCGCCAGCGACAAGGCCATGCGAACGTTGATGTCCTTGAGCGCGTCATGGGTCAGGTTGAAGGTGTAGAAAAGTTCTTCGATGATCGGATATATTTCGACCTGATCTGGGATCGACGCGCGCAGGCTTTCGATCTGGTTGGCCGGGATATCGTAGGTGATATCGATTTCGCCTGCCTGATAGCGCTTCAACTCGGTCGAGACATCCTCGGTCACCTGATACTTCACGAAGGGGATCGAAACATTCGCAGCATCCCAGTAATTCGGGTTGCGCTCTAGCAGCACGTGGCTTTGCGGCACGACCTCTTTGATCACGTAGGCACCGTTCGACACCACCTTGGCGGGGTCGATGAACACGCCCGCACCATGCGCCTCGTAGGAGGGCGAGTGCAGCGGTGGAATCTGGAACGCCCCAAGGATATCAAGGATATGCGGCGCGGGCGTCAGCATTTCTATCACCAGCGTGCGCGCGTCGGGCGCAGTCACGCCAAGCGTCGAGGGGTCGGTAGTGTCGCCGTTTGCCAGCGCCTCTGCACCCTTCACCTGCACCACCGAATAGAAGTAGTAGCCCTTGTCGCTGACCGTGTCGGGGTTGAGCGTGCGCAGCACCGAATTGACGTAATCCTGCGCCACCAGCGGGTCGCCGTTCGACCATTTCGCCCCGTCGCGCAGATGGAAGGTGTAGATCAGCCCGTTCTCGCTAACTTCCCAGCTTTCGGCCGCGCCGGGCCGTATGACGCCGCCTGGGCCGAAGGTGACAAGCCCCTCGTAGACATCGGACATGATCCAGCCCGCGTTGGCATCGAAGTTCACCTGCGGGTCAAGCGAGGACCACTCCGATCCAAGGCCACGGTCAAGGATGTCGCCTGCCAGCGCCGGGGCGGCGGTAAGACCGAGCGATATGGCTGTTATGGCAAACCACTTGGCAATTTTGTTTGTTTTCATCGTTACACTTCCTGTCAGGTTGGTTTTTGTTTTTTGGTTTCACTTCTAATCGGAAAGCAGGTTTCCACGCCGCAGAATGGTATCGCCCGCGACGTTGCAGAGGCTTTGTCCGGCAAGGCAATGCGTCCAGAGCTCGCGGCGGAACAGCAGCCCCGTCGCCGGTGCCACAACAGCCATGCGGCGGCGCGCAACCGGGTCGCTGACCCAAGCGATGGTTTCGCCGGCACTGACCTCAGCGCCCGGTGCACGGACCCAGGTCACGATTCCGCCCTGTGGCGCGAACGCCTCGCCAGCACCGCCGAGCGGCCTTTGCAGGGCCGGTGGATAGGCTGGTGCTGGTTCGCCCGATACCGCGCCCACGGCACCAAGAAAGGTCATCAGCTTGGCCGCATCCGCCTGCGCCACGGTATCGTCAACATCGTTCTGGCCGCGGTATTCTAGGGTGGTCGAAAAACAGGCCGCCGGAATCGGGAAGCGCGCGTCATAGCGCTTCCGCAGTGCCGCCCACGGCGCTGTATGCGCCTCATCGAACGCGTTGCCGCCTGATATATCTTCGATCAGCGCAAGCTTGGCACCCGTTGCCCGACCAAGCAGTTCAGTCACCTCGGGCCGCGCGCTAGAGGCGTAGAAATGCATCAGCGCGACATGGTCGCAATGCAAATCGAGCACGATATCGGCGTCATGCGACCATTGCATAAGCCGGATTCGCATTTCCTCCGCCTCGGATTTCGGCGTCTCGGCGGCAAGCGCGGCGGCGAAGGCGGCGCGGATCACCCGGGCGTTTTCCTCCGCCTCGTCGCCAAGCTTTCCCTCCAGCCCGTCACCCACCAGTGCCGCAAGGTCTGGGTAATGGCGGTTGAAATTGCGCATCGACTCAAGGTCTTGACGCCCTTGGGGTTTGTTTTGCACCCATTGCGTCAGCCCGATCGGATTGGCGAACGGCACCACCGAAACTTCGCCGACGACCCTGCCCTCGGCCTCGGCCACATCGAGCAGATCCATAAGGTGCCAAAGCGCGATCGCCCCCGGCATCTCGTCGGCGTGCAAGGCGCCTTGCAGGTAAATCTTGGGCCGCTGGCCCCCGCCCCCCCAGACATGACGCGTCAGTGTTCGGCTAGTACCCGGGCTTGCGCTCGTGAGGGGGACAGTTTCGGTTTTCATGGGGTCACGTGGTAGAATGAATTAATTCGACAAAAGCTGGTTGGCTCGCCGGAACAAGTCAAGCAACAAAGTGCAGGGTCGGGTCGCATCGGGCAATAAAGACCCGCCCCCACGCACCGACGCTGGAAGGTGTTGTCAGACGATTGTGAGGGCGTATATATTTCACCGTATTTACAGTCCCTTAGGCAACGAAATTGGCCGCACCGCCCGGCAAATGCGATGGCGCGATTCACCTTGCGACCCTGGCGATCAGTGTCGTGGCGCGCTCTGTTGAAATGGCTGGAAACCGGGGCATGAGCTGCGACTGATTTAGGCAATCCTTGCCCGCGCATAGTGTGAAGCGTCCGTTGCACGGCCCCGATTTGACGCCAATCTACGCGAGAGACTCGCACCTGCCGCAGGTTTGGCCGGCCCCTGTTCGCCCATCGGGCGGTCTGCTGCCGCTCGATCGAAATGATCTTGGGGGTGCTGCTAGCATTGCGGAAACCATGATGAAGGGTCATTCCCATTCGCTCAGTGACCTTTCTGCGCCAAGCCAAGCAAGGAACGCGCCTCTGCGGCGCTTGCCACGGGGCGCTGGTATTTGTCGCAAAGATCGACGACCCGCTGGACCAGTGCGGCGTTGGATGGGGCAAGCCTGTGCTTGTCGAGGCGCACGTTATCCTCCAACCCCGTGCGCGCATGTCCGCCCGCAGCGACAGACCATTCATTGACGGTCAACTGGTGCTGGCCGATCCCAGCTGCGCACCATTCCGACTTCGGCAGCAGGCGCCCCATTGTCTCGACGTAGAAATCGAAAACGCGGCGGTCTACAGGCATCGCATTCTTGACGCCCATGACGAACTGCACATAGGCGTTGCCCGCGATGCGGCCATCGGCATTCATCTCGGCCGCCTTGAAGATGTGCGATAGGTCAAACGCCTCCACTTCTGGCATCACGTCGTACTTGCGCATTTCTGACGCAAGCCAATCCACCAGATCGGGCGGGTTTTCGTATACCCGCGTCGGAAAATTATTCGACCCGACAGAAAGTGACGCCATATCGGGCCTTAGCGGCAACATCTGGCCACGCATCTTGCCTGCGCTTGTGCGACCGCCAGTTGAAAGCTGGATTATCATGTCAGGGCAATGCTTGCGCACGCCTTCGACCAGACGCGCGAAGCGCTCAGGGTCCGATGTCGGTTCCTGATTTTCGTCGCGCACATGCGCATGGCAGATCGTTGCCCCCGCCTCAAAGGCGGCTTGGGTGCTTTCAATCTGTTCCTCGACTGTAATTGGCACCGCCGGGTTATCCGCTTTTTTGGGGAGCGAGCCGGTAATGGCCACACAGATGATACAGGGTTTGCTCACGTCTTTTTCTCTTTGATGATTTTTCATGATACCACGTCAGCCGTGCGGCGCGTCACCACCTCGATCGAGGTCGCAAGAACATCCGCGATCTTCTCCAGATCTTCCGTTCCGATCGAATACGCCGGGGCGAGCAAGACGTGGTCGCCCTGCCACCCGTCGATCGTGCCGCTGCCGGGGTAAACCAGAAGCCCGCGCGCCTTCGCCTCGGCACCAATCCGTGCCGAAATCCCCAGCTTGGGGTCGAATGGCGCAGAGGTTTCCGGGTCTGCGACCAGTTCCACCGCCCAAAGCAAGCCCCGACCCCGAATGTCGCCCACATGCGGATATTGGCCCAAGCGCCCCCGCAGCGCCGCTTCGAGCGCCGCGCCTTGTTCGACCACCCGCGCGGCAAGACCATCTTCGACGATCACCTGCTGCACCGCCAGCGCCGCGGCACAGACCACCGGATGGGCCATGTAGGTGTGGCCATGGGTAAAAGTGCCCGAACCTTGCGCAAAGCTGTCATGCACCTCGGGGCGGCAGACAACCGCGCCGATTGGCAGATACCCACCGCCCAAACCCTTGGCGAGGGTCACGATATCCGGGGCGATGCCCTCTGCGGCACAGGCAAGGAAGGGGCCTGTGCGGTGAACGCCGCACATCACCTCGTCGCAGATCAGCAGCACGCCGTAACGGTCGCAAATCTCGCGGATGCGCGTGAAATAGCCCGGCACCGGCGTGACCGCACCCGAGGTCGCGCCGACCACCGTCTCAACCAGAAATGCCGCGACGTTTTCTGGCCCCAGCCGCAAGATCTCTGCCTCCAGCGTATCGGCGGCGCGGCGACCGAATGCTTCGGGTGTTTCGCCCGGTTCGGCGTAGCGGTAGTAGAAACAGGGCATGACCTGCGTGCGGTCGGGCAACATCGGGGCATAGGGCGCGCGCCGGGTTTCGCTACCCGACCGCGCCAGCGCGCCCAACGTGTTGCCGTGATAGCTCTGACGGCGCGAGATCACGATGTGGCGCCCCGCCTGTCCGCGCTCGATCTGGCACTGTCGCGCCATCTTGATCGCCGCCTCGACCGCTTCGGACCCGGAGCCCACGAAATAAACGCGGGTCATGCCAAGCCCTGCGGCGTTGCAGATATGGGTGGCCAGTTCCTCTGCCGGCTGGCTGGTGAAAGCGCCGTTATGGGCATAGTCGAGTTGCGCGATCTGCTTGGAAACAGCCGCCACCACACGCGGATCGCCATGGCCGATGCAGCTCACCGCCGCGCCGCCTGAGGCGTCCAGATAGCTGCGGCCTGCAACGTCGGTGATCTGTTGGCCCAAGGCGCGGGTGGCCATCGGCGGGGTGGTCAACGCTGATCGGTGAAAGACATTACTCATCTTTGTCTTCTTTTCTTTGATTATGTACGGAACTGTAGGTCCCGCTCTCGTAAAATGCGTTCTCGATCTTTCGAATGCGCTGGGTTGCGTCGTCGCCCAAGCGGGCCAGCAGCGATACGATCAAACTTTCAACCAGCGCATGGGCGGTGGTGATCAAGGGGAAGAAGGACGGCCCCTCGATCGGGAAAATCAGCGTTTCGGCCGCAACCCGCGTGGCCTGCGTTGCGCGGCTGTCGGAAAGGCAGATCAGTTTGGCCCCACTGTCGGCCACCGCGCGCGCCACCTTGTCAATCTCGTGCCCGTAGGGCCGGAAGTTGATCGAAAGCACCGCATCGCCCGGCTGAAGAAGCGCAAGATCGCTTGCTAGAGGAGAGGCCTCGCCCCCTAGAAAGGCCACATTGTCGCGCAGCATCCGGCAAAGATAGGCAAAGGTCAGCCCGGGGCCACGGCAACTCATGAAAGCCGAGATGAAGACCCGGTCAGCCTCGGCAAGGATTGCTGCGGCGCGGCCAAAGACCTCGGGTGGATTGACTGCCGCGGCATGGTCCAGATTGGCGCGGTGTGCCGCAAAACTTTCTTCCACCAACGCAGGCAAGCCTGAATGGTGCAACACGCGCTTGGCGCGATCTGCATAGGCGTCGGGCGCGCGCAGCAGGTTATCGGCGTGGACAGCGCGAAAATCGGCCCAGCTTTCAAAGCCCAGCGCCTGTGTCAGGCGTAGCAGCGTGGCGGGCGAAACACCGGCCCGCGCCGCCAGATCCCGCATCGAGTAGATGAGCACAGCGTCGGGATGGTCAACCACGTGACGCCCGGCCTGACCAACCTGCCGTGGCAGGTTCGGCAGGGTGTTCACGATCAGTGAATGGAGGTCTTGAAGGGTCATCATCTCTCGGGTTCCGATTTCTCAGCGGGTCAGGTCAAGCCGTTCGGGCGGGATATGCCGGAACGGTAGCTTGGTGGCCTCGGCCATCGCAGGGCCCGGCGTTTCCACTTGGGCGAAGGCGTCGAATTGTGTGCCGAAAGAGGCGCGGAAATGGTTCTTTGCCTTGGCCAAAAGCACCGGAACCTTGGAAATATCTATCCCGTGCAGCCGGAAATACTCTGGATCATTGGGCGCATAGCCGCCGCTGGTGACAAGGATTTTCAGCGGACCGACGCGCAGCACGGCCGTATTGCCAAGATTGACCGCGATCCCGGTTTCCATCGGGCCCGTGTTCACAAATCGCCCATCCGTCAGCCGTTCAACCACCGCCTCAACCGGCACCGGTGCGCCGAACCGGTCATCAATCCGCCCGCCGAGGCAGAGCGCAATCTGCGCGCCCTTCCCTGCCGTGCGCGCGGCCGCAACCGCGCCCGGATCGTCAAAGAAGGCAAAAACAGAGCCTTCGGGAAGATCGGCCTTCAGGGCGGCGGCCAACAGGCCGGGCGTATCTCCGGCACCACCCGACATCGGGTTGTCGGACGGCTCAAGGATCGCCCAGCGACGCCCGTCGGCCCAAGACCCGGTCGCCATGAACGCCTCTGCCGTCGGCAGATCGGGGATGAAGGCCGCCCGTCGCTTGCGCATCTCGGCCACCATCCGGCTGGCAGTCTCGGCCGTCATGGCCTCCGCCGTGGCATCCTCCGGGGTCAGGTTGGTAACCATTACGCCCGCATTCGCCTCTGGGCTATCGGCATAGGCAAAGCTGGCATAGGGATACACCGTGATCGGCAGCCCTTTGGCCGCGGCCTGGCCCTCTAACGCAAGGGCCAGAGCCTCTATCTCGGTCATCGGCCCCGCCTCGTCGGTGCGCATGTTGAAGCTCGGCAAAACCAGATCGCAGCGCGCCAGCGTCACCGCGCCGTGCCCGCCGCCCCGAAGGATCAGCGCCGCAAGCAAGTCCAGCGCCCGTTCTGCAGTTTCCCGCATGTCTGTGTGGGGATATTTGCGGTAGATCGTGGCCCCGTCCAACGCCGCAGCCAGCGCCGGTGTCGGGATGCAATGCATGTCGAAGGAAGCGACGATCGGCAGATCTGGGAAGCGCGCGCGCAGCCGCGTCACCAGCGTCGTTTCAGGCGACGGATCGTCTGTTCCAAGGCAGGAGCCGTGCATCGAGAGGTAAATCCCATCCACTTCGTCAAAGGCGGGATCGGTCGCGATCTCGTCGATGATGGTGTTCAGAACGGATTGCTCTACCGGGCCACCCGGTGCCGATGCGGCAAGGCGCGAAAAGACCAACTGCGCCCCGCTCCGCTCTGCCCAGCCGAACGCCCCGCCGGTTTCCACCGTCGTGCCCCGAAAGACCTGCGCCTCTTCGTTCCCCTTGCCGTATTCCCGGCCCAAGAAATGCGCGAGCCCGATATGGGACGGGGTGAAGGAATTGGCCTCGTGCCAAAGGCGGGCGATTCCGATCTTCAAAGCATGTCTCCGTTTCAAGGCAGTGTCTTGTCAGGGGGCGGCATCGGGGCCGCCCCGAGAGTTCAAAGCTCGGCGCTGGCGGTATCGAGGCAGGAGGTCAGGATATCTGCCATTTCATCCACCTGCGCGGGGGTGATGATCAGCGGCGGTGAAAACACGAGCCCCTCGCGCACGGCACGGGTTGCAAGGCCGCGCTCGAAGCAGAGGTTGCGCACGCGGGTGGCAACCGATCCGGTCGGCGTGAAGGGCGCGCGGGTGTTTTTGTCCGAAGTCAACTCCAGCGCCCACATGGCACCGATGCCGCGCACTTCGCCCACCAGCGCATGGTCGATAAGGGCACCCAGCCTTCGCGCCAACGCCGGCTCGACGGTGCTGCGCACATGTTCCACCACCCCCTCGACCTCGACTATATCAAGCGCCTTCAACGCCACGGCTGCGGCGACGGGATGGCCGGAATAGGTGAACCCGTGCGAAAACACGCCCGGACGGCTGCGCATGACTTCGGCCACGCGCGCCCCCACCCCCACAGCCGAAATCGGCAGGTAGCCAGAGCTCAGACCCTTGGCCATACACATGATGTCGGGTTGGATGTCGTAGCTTTGGGCGCCGAACCACTGGCCAGTGCGCCCGAACCCGCAGATCACCTCGTCGCAGATCAGCAGGATGTCATATTTGCGGCAGATCTGCTGAACCCGCGCCCAGTACCCCGGTGGCGGGGTAATAACGCCGCCCGCCCCCATGACCGGCTCGCCGATGAAGGCGGCAACGTTTTCGGGGCCGACTTCAAGGATCTTCGCCTCCACCGCATCGGCGGCTTCGCGGCCATATTCGGCGTCATCCTTGCTGCGGCCCGCAGCCCATGCGTAGGGTGCCTTGGCATGGGAGATGCCCGCGATCGGCAAGCCGGGCGCGCCATGCATACCGGGTAGCCCGCAAAGGCTTGCCGCCGCAATGGTCGAGCCGTGATAGGCATAGTCGCGGCTGATAATCACCTGCCGTTCGGGCTTGTCCTCTGCCGCCCAATAGGTCCGCACCAGACGCATTGCGGTGTCATTGGCCTCTGACCCGGAGTTTGCGAAGAAAAAGTTGTCGATGCCATCGGGCGCAAGCCCCGCCAAGCGTTCCGACAACTCGATGACCGGCTCATGCGAGGT
>NZ_JBFHIA010000093.1:0-10842 GCF_041596715.1 Phaeovulum sp. | reverse complement strand
CCCACAAGTGCCGCGACATCTTTTTGATAGTCAGCGAAGTCGAGAACATGGCCCGGTAGAGGGTCATCCAGCAACCGATCCGCAAGGCCTTGGCCGCGCCAGTCGATGGTCAGCGTGGCATAGCCGCGCGCGGCCATTTCGGCGGCGGCGGGGCCATATTTCTCGATATATTCCGTGCGGCCGGGGAACAGCAGCACCGTGCCGCGCCCCGCCCCGCCTGCGCGCCAGAGTGCTGCGCGCAATCGCACCCCATCGGCGGCGGCAAGCCAGAAGGCCTGCCCGCCCGCCGGGCCTTGCGCGAGCCCGGCGAAAAGCGGTGCGGTTTGCACGGGTCAGGCCAGCGCAGAGGCGAGCTTCATCGCCAGCCCCATGTTGCCATCGATCTTGAGCTTGCCGGTCATGAAGGCGGCGGTCGGGTTTAGATCGCCCGTCAACATGCCCTCAAAGGTTTCGGCGCTGGCGGTCAGTGTGACATCGGCCTCGTCGTCGCTTGCACGCACGCCAGTGGAATCAGCAACGATCGCGCCTTCGCCTTCGATGACGAACTTCGCCACGCCGCTAAAGCTGCCCCCCAGTTTTTCGCCCAGCAACTTCACGGCTGTCTCGATGACTTCGCTCATTGGCTTCCTCCAAATGTGATCGACTTGCACTCGCAATTCGGCGCGAATGCGTTAGGTTCAACTTATGCGCGGATTGGTAGCAAAGCTCAAACAGATCGTTGCGGCACCTTTGGTGGTGGCGCTGCTGACGCTGCCATTGAGTGCGCAGGAGCTTCGCGTTCTGGTGCCGGGCGACGATAAGATGGGCGCGCTTTTCGCAGAATTGGCCGACCCCGATAATCGTACATGGCGGCGCACCGAGGCCGATATTCGCCGCCTGTGGTCGCAATCAGGGTCCGCTGCGATGGACCTGCTATACAAGCGTGCCGAGGCGGCGATCGATGCGGGCGATCCGGGATTGGCGATCGAACATCTGACCGCACTTACGGACCACGCCCCTGATTTCGCAGAGGCTTGGCATCTGCGCGCGGTGGCGTTTTTTCAAACCGGCGATATCGGGCTGGCGCTTGCCGATCTGGCGCGCGCGCTGCAACTGGAACCGCGGCACTGGTTGGCGCTTGCGGGGCTGGGTGCGATTTTAGAAGATGTCGGAAAGAACGAACCGGCGCTGGTGGCCTATCGTGCCTCGCTGGACTTGAACCCGCATCAGGACGACGTCATGGAAGCGATAGCGCGGCTAACGCGCGAGACCACGGGCGTCAGCCTCTGAACTCAAGGAAGCGGGGCAATGGCCGCTGGGCGGATTACGGCGGTTCTCGGGCCGACCAATACCGGCAAGACGCATCATGCGATCGAGCGGATGCTGGCGCATCGCACCGGCGTCATCGGCTTGCCGCTGCGGCTTTTGGCGCGCGAGGTCTATGACCGGATCGTCAAGGCGCGTGGGCCTTCGGTGGTGGCGCTGATCACGGGCGAAGAGCGGATCGTGCCAGAGCGGGTTGCCTATTGGGTCTGCACCGTCGAGGCGATGCCCAACGAGATTGGTGCCGACTTCGTGGCGGTGGACGAAATCCAGCTTTGCGCCGACCCCGAGCGCGGCCATATCTTTACCGATCGGCTGCTGCATGCGCGCGGGTTGATCGAGACGATGTTTCTTGGCTCTGAAGTGATGCGTGGCGCGATTGCGGCACTGGTGCCCGGCGTGCAGTTCGCGCGCCGAGAGCGGTTTTCGACACTGACTTGGTCTGGTTCGAAAAGAACAAACCGGATGCCGCCGCGCAGTGCGATCGTGGGGTTTTCGGTTGAGAATGTCTACGAGGTAGCAGAACTGCTGCGCCGTCAGAAGGGCGGCTGCGCCGTGGTTATGGGCGCGCTTTCGCCGCGCACGCGCAATGCGCAGGTGGCGATGTATCAGAATGGCGAGGTCGATTACCTCGTGGCCACCGATGCGATCGGCATGGGGCTGAACCTCGATATCGGTCACGTCGCCTTTTCTGCCACGGCCAAGTTCGACGGGCGGCGAATGCGAAAACTTTTTCCGCACGAAATCGGGCAGATCGCCGGGCGCGCGGGGCGTCATACCCAGCCCGGCACCTTCGGCGTAACGGGCGATGCGCGACCCTTTGATGACGGCTTGATCGACGCTGTCGAGAACCACCGCTTTGCACCTATCCAGCGCCTGCAATGGCGCAATCCGGCGCTGGAGTTTGGTTCGGTCGAGCGCCTGATCGCCTCGCTTGAAGTTGCGCCGCAAAACGAATGGTTGCAACGCGGGCGCGAAGCCGATGATGTTATCGCCTTGAAAACACTTGCGGAAGTGCCAGAAGTGCGGGCGCGGCTTGGGCATCCTTCGGACCTGCGTCTGCTTTGGGATGTCTGCCGCATCCCCGATTTCAGATCCGTTTCGGGAACCGAGCACGCGCTTTTGCTGGCGCGCATCCACGGCTTTCTGCAAGACCCGGGCTACGTGCCTTCGGACTGGTTGGCGGGCCAGATTGCGCGCATCGACCGCACCGAGGGCGACATCGATACGCTTTCAAAGCGCCTCGCCTTCATTCGCACTTGGACATATGTCGCACAGCGCCGTGGTTGGGTGCATGATGAAAGTCATTGGCGTAACGAGACTCGCGCTGTAGAAGACCGACTGTCGGACGCGCTACACGCGGCACTGACGCAACGCTTTGTGGACCGGCGCACATCTGTTTTGCTGCGCCGGCTCAATCAGAAGGAGACCCTCGTGGCCGAGGTGAACGACAAGGGTGACGTGAGCGTAGAAGGCGAGTTTGTCGGGCGGCTGGAGGGCTTTCGTTTCCGTCAGGATGCGACCTCGTCGAGCGACGAGGCGCGGATGCTGGCGCGGGCGGCTTATGAGGCGCTGCGGCCAGAGTTTCATTTGCGGGCGGATCGCTTTTACAACGCGCCGGACACCGAGATGGACTTCACCGAACAGGGTGGGTTGATGTGGGGCACGCTTGCGGTGGGCAAGCTGGTGCGCGGAGCCGATGTGCTGCGCCCCTCGGTCGAGGCATTTGTCGATGACGAAGCGGGCGAAGAGGTGGCCGAAAAGGTTCGCCGTCGGTTGCAGCATTTCATCGACCGCAAGGTGGCGACGCTGTTCGAACCGCTTCTGGCGATGAGCCGTGACGAGGCGCTGACGGGTCTTGCGCGCGGTTTTGCCTTCCGGCTGGTCGAGGCGCTAGGCGTGTTGCCGCGTGAAGGCGTGGCTGCCGAAGTCAAAGAGCTTGACCAAGAGGCCCGCGGCGCGCTGCGCAAGCATGGTGTGCGCTTTGGCCAGTTCACCATCTTTCAGCAGGCCTTGCTGAAACCGGCGGCCACGCGGCTTCGGCTGGTGCTGGCATCGCTTTGGGCGGGGCTTGACCGGTTTCCCGAAAGCCCGCCTGCTGGTCTGGTGACCATTCCCTTCCTGCCAGAGCTGCCGCGGCGCGACTATACGCTGGCGGGTTATCACCCGGCAGGCGCTCGCGCGATTCGCATCGATATGCTGGAACGGCTGGCTGACCTTTTGCGCGCGCAAGACAGCAGGGCCGGTTTTGAGGCCGCACCAGAGATGCTGTCGATCACGGGCATGACACTGGATCAGTTCGCACAGTTGATGGAAGGGCTGGGATACCGCGCTGAAAAGGGCGAGCGGGTCAAGACCAAGCCCGCAGCACCCGTAGTGGTGCTGCCCGCGCCTGACCCCTCGGGCAACCCGATCCCGGAGGAGGTTTCGCTGATGGCTGCGGCCGCCACGGTGGAGGCCGAGGCGGGCGCAGAAGGCGAGGCCGAGGTTGCAGCGCCCGAAATGGAAAGTTTTTATACCTTTGCTTGGGCACCGCGCCCGCGCCATCCGCGCGGCGAAAGCCAAGGCGCCCGCGAAGGCGGGGCACCCCGCGGCGAAAACCGTGGCCGTGGTCGGCGCCCGCAGCCGGCTTCGGCCGGTGCGCCTGTGGCGGCTGAAGGACAAGCCGAGGCAGGGGCTGTTGCCGCCCCCGCCGAAGGGGCCGCCGCTGCTCGACCCGCACGTTCGCGCCGCCCGGATGGGCCGCGTCGTGGCCAAGAAGGGGCAGGCAAGGCCGCCGAGGGGGGGCGCCGCGATGGCGCACCGCAAGGCAAGCCCGCAGGCGAGCGGCGCGATGGCAAGCAAGGTGGCGAGCGCCGCGACGGCAAGTCCGCTGGCGGTGAGCGCCGTCAGGGCAAACCCTACGAGGGCCGCAACGGCAAACCCGCACCGCGCCGCGATGAAGGCCCGCGGGTCTATGAGGCGCATCCGCCGCGCGAAGGCAAATTGGACCCCGATAGTCCCTTTGCGATTCTGGCGAAGTTGCGCGACCCGAAATGACCGAGGCTCCGGGCGCTTGCGCCCGGATACGGCTCGACAAGTGGCTTTGGCATGCGCGGCTGGCAAAGACGCGCACCCTTGCGCAGGCATTGGTCAGCGCGGGGCACCTGCGCATCAACGGCCAGCGATGCGACCGGCCGGGCCGCAGCATCGGGCCCGGCGACGTGCTTACTGTGCGCTCGGCCGCTGGGGTGCGCGTGGTGCGCGTGCTTGATTGCGGCACCCGCCGCGGACCAGCATCCGAGGCCGCCACGCTTTTTTCTGACCTCTCGTCACCTGTCCCTGCCGCTGCCCAAGAGCCGCTTGAATGATCCGCGCGTCGCGGCTAGGTAACGGCAAGCCGATATACTGCGAGGGCACACCATGACCTATGTCGTCACCGACAACTGCATCCTGTGCAAATACACGGATTGCGTCGAGGTCTGCCCGGTCGATTGTTTCTACGAGGGCGAGAACACGTTGGTGATCCACCCCGACGAATGCATCGATTGCGGCGTGTGCGAGCCAGAATGCCCCGCCGACGCGATTCGCCCCGATACAGAGCCGAACATGGAGCCTTGGGTCGAGCTGAACCGCAAATATGCCGAGATCTGGCCGGTGATAACCCGGCGCAAGGACCCGATGCCCGACGCCGAGGCGCATGACGGAGAATCGGGCAAGCTGGAAAAGTTCTTTTCACCGAAACCCGGTGAGGGCGACTGAGCCTGTCACAGGCCATATTCCGCGCGTTTTGGGGAATTGAATCGCTTTAGATACAGCTGTGCCGCACTGCGGCACTTTGAATAGCACTTTTTTTGTGCTATATACTTGTTACATAGAAAACGAGGACTACCCACACCCCCGTGGCGCTGCTCGACTACGGGAAGTCTCACTACATTTAATCTGCGACGAGGGGCGGTTGCCTTCGCGTGGTTTTATTTGTGCGAAGGCATGGTTCGGGTCGCCCGCTGCTAGGATGTGCCCGAATGAACAAAGCCAGACGGAACGACTTTCACCCCGACGAGTTTGTGGTTTACCCGGCACACGGTGTCGGCAAGATCATGTCGATCGAAGAACAAGAGATTGCCGGGCTTCGGCTTGAACTGTTCGTGATCTCGTTCGAGAAGGACAAGATGACCCTGCGCGTGCCCACGCACAAAGCGCTCGACATCGGCATGCGCTCGCTTTCGTCGCCCGATGTCGTTTCAAAGGCGCTCGAAACGTTGAAGGGTAAGGCCAAGGTCAAGCGGGCCATGTGGTCGCGTCGGGCTCAGGAATACGAGCAAAAGATCAATTCGGGCGATCTGCTTTCGATCGCCGAGGTGGTGCGCGACCTGCACCGCAGCGATGACCAGCGCGAACAAAGCTATTCCGAGCGGCAGCTTTACGAAGCGGCGCTGGAGCGGCTGACCCGCGAAGTCGCCGCCGTTTCGGGCACAGATGAGCGCGGTGCTGCCCGGCGCGTTGAAGATGTTTTGGTTACGCGCGCAGCCTGATCACAAAAAATCAATTGGGCCGCAGAATAGCAACTGCGGCCTTTATCTTTTCACCGACAGGGAGCGGTCATGCAGCGTTCCGTGATCCGCATGTTCGATGGTTCACCCGAGCGCAGCCTCGCGCCGGGTGAGGTATTGTTTCGCACTGGTGATCCTGTTGCGCAGATGGTGCTTGTGCGTGAAGGCGTGGTGGTGCTGGAACGGATTGCGCGCCGCGGTGGCCGAATTGTGCTGCAACAGGCACATGATGGCGCAGTCGTTTCCGAAGCATCGGCCTATGCCACGCAGTATCAGTGCGATGCGGTTGCCGCTGGCGACGGCGCGCGGGTGGCGTTGCTGCCGCTTGGCGATTTTCACAACCGACTCGAAAGCGATACAGAGACGATGCGCGCTTGGGCCGCAGGGTTGGCGCAGACGGTGCAAGTCGCGCGTCTGCGGGCGGAACTGCGCAGTCTGCGCACGGTCAGTGATCGTCTCGACGGCTGGCTTGGGAAGCAGCGCGGGCTGCCGCCGCGGGGCGCATGGCACGGCCTTGCGGTCGAGCTTGGCGTCAGCCGCGAGGCGCTATACCGCGAACTCGCCCGGCGGCGCGAAGCAGCTGAAATCTAGCAGCCGTTTCTTGCGCGCCAGTGCGCCTCCATGCCGATAAAGCGCGCGATGGCGGGTGCCTCGCAGGCCGCTGACGCGTCGGCAACCGCGACGGGGCCGCTTGTGCCGTGGGCACCCGGCCCGAAGTAGCCGGGGCTTTGCATTCCCGCGACGATTGGTGAGACGAAGATGATCGCGGCGAGAGTTGCCGCGACGACGCCACCCTGCGCCCAGCCCAACCGGGTGATTTCGGGGCGCGGGCCGGGTACTTCGCACACGCCGCCGGGGCAAAGTTGTGCCTGACCCGGCCAGATCCAGTTGTAGATGGCACAGCCGACACAGATGCCGAACGAGGTTTCGAAGAACAAAAGCAGGATGCAGGTGACGCAGCCCAGCAGTGCAACCGGCCCCGCCATATTGCCGATCAGGTTCCAGCCAATCATGAACAGCGCGATTGCGAGCCCCAGGCCCCATGCAAAGCGCTTTTGCGCGGCACCGACGTAATCGGGGGCTTGCTTGCGCACCATGTAGCGCCCGAGGATCAAGCTGGGGGCAAATCGCGGGTTAACCAGTACGCGAATAGCAAAGTCGAGCGCGAACACCAAGATCACCATGCGCGTCATCGTGAACGAACCGTTGAGGAACGCCTGAGAAAAGGCAAACATCCCGAAGAACAACAGGATGCCGGCACCGGCGCGCGCTTCACGCTCGTTCACCACGCGGATCGGAAAACCCTCGACCACTTCCCCAAAGTCGAATACTCGCGCCATTTCTACTCTCCCTGAAACATCTTCCCGAGATAGGGCAGCCCGGTCGCTCTGCACCTGCTTTGGATCAACTTCACAGAAGTGTGATCAGTCCGGCTCGTGCAGGCTTGATGGCGCGCCCACGGGGATCGAACGGTCCCGCACCAGTAGCGCGTTTTCCATATCGCGATTGAGCGTGCGGCTCAGTTCCATGTATTGAGCGTTTTCCTCGATTGGAACGCCCGGCTTCCAGACCTGCGCCAGATCACGCAGCCCCTCGCGGTCTAGCTTATAGAATATGCGGTGCGCTTCTGCCGCCTCAAACTCGGTAAGCCCGATGTTTTCCAACACATAGCGCGCCGCACGCAAGCTCGAGTCGAACAACTCGCGCACGATGTCATCGGCCCCGGCGCGGTAAAGTTCAAACACATGCACGCGGTCGCGGGCGCGGGCGATGATGTGCAGATCGGGTCGAACACTGCGGGCATAGGCCGCCAGCCGGGTTGAGGCGGCATAGTCATCAAGGCAGATCACCAGCACGCTGGCTTGCGCCAACCCAGCAGAGGCCAGAAGATCGGGGCGCGTCGGATCGCCGAAATAGGCTTTGAAGCCGAACTTCCGCATCAGCTGAATGGTCTTGAGATCATTGTCGAGCACGGTGGTCTTGAAGCCCGACATCGTGACCATGCGGTTGACCACCTGCCCAAAGCGCCCGACCCCGGCAATGATGATCGGGCCTTGCGCCTCGATCGTGTCGGGGGGGGCGGTCTCGGTTGTCTTTTGCAGCCGCCCTAGCCAGTCGAGCGCGATGAACAGGATCGGTGTGATCAGCATCGACAAGGCCACGATCAGCAGCGCCTTTTGCGCGGTCGATTCTGGCAGGATGCGCTGGCTGAGCGCGAAGGAAATCAGCACGAAGCCGAATTCGCCCGCCTGTGCCAGCCCCAGTGTGAAAAGCCACCGATCGCGCGATTGCAGCCCAAAAGTGACGCCGAGGATATAAAGCACCGCCGCCTTCAGCGCCACCAGCGCCAGCACCAGCCCGATGATATTGGCAGGTGCCGCAATCAGCGGCGCAAAGTTCATACCCGCGCCGACCGTGATGAAGAACATCCCTAGAAACAGGCCCTTGAACGGCTCGATACTGCTTTCCAACTCGTGCTTGAACTCACTGTCTGCCAGCACCACCCCTGCCAGAAAGGTGCCAAGCGCGGGCGAAAGCCCCACGAGGTTCATCAGCGAGGCGATGCCCACCACGATCATCAGTGCCATCGCGGTGTTGATTTCGCGCAGCTTGGCGGCGTGCACATAGCGAAATAATGGGCGCACCAGATAGTGCCCGCCCAACACCACCGCCGCGACGGCAACAAAGGTGGAAAGCGCCGCCCCCCAACCCGGCAAGCTTTGCAGAAAATCGCCCACCGCGCCGGCCTCGTTGTCGCCTTTTGCAACCAGACGCGCGCCGGGCAGGGCCAGAAGCGGCATCAGCGCCAGCATCGGGATCACCGCGATGTCCTGCGTCAGCAACACGGCAAAACTGGCCCGTCCGCCTGCGGTCTGCATCAGCCGCTTTTCGGTCATGGTTTGCAGCACGATCGCGGTAGACGAAAGCGCGAAAATCATGCCAAGCGCGATCGAAATGCGCCAGCCTTGGCCCGAGAGTATCAGAATTGCGGCAATTGCCGCCAATGTGCCCAGCACCTGCAAACCGCCAAGGCCCACCAGTTTTCCGCGCATTGCCCAAAGCGCGCGGGGCTCCAATTCCAGCCCGATCAGAAACAGCATCATCACCACGCCAAACTCGGCGATATGCTGCAAATCGCTCATAGCGCTGCCTGTCAGCCCGATGACCGGCCCGATCAAAAGCCCTATCAACAGATAACCCAGAACCGAGCCAAGCCCGAGCCGCGCTGCTACCGGAACCGCGATGACCATCGCGACCAGATAGAGCGTCGCTTGATAGAGAAAACTGTCCATATGCCCCCAAAGGCCCTGCCCGCCGCGCAATGCGCCGAGTCCGATCCGTGGATCAAAGTTAACGCATGCCCGGCACTGCACAAGCGGCGTTGTGCATTATCGGCGGCATTGGTGCCGGTTTTATCAGTTGCTTTGCAGCAGCTTGAGCGTGATGGTCTTGCCGCCTTTGACGTAGCTCATCTGCGTTTCAGAAATGGCGACCACCTGCCCATTGTCCACCCTGTCGCCAACTTCGACGGTCTGGAACCGCCCCGACGGTAGGCGCAGCAGCGCGCGGCGCGCCCCAGACGAACCGAACAGGCCCACCAATGTCAGTTCGCTAAGATCGATGACATTTGTCTCGGTAGCCTGCTGTGCCACGGATGTAGGCGTGGCACCAGCCGCGACCACATCGGGCACTTCTGGCTCGTCGGTTTCAACGCCCTGATCGTTTGCCGGCTCGGGCTGCGGGGCAGGGGCCGCAATCGCTTCGGTGAGAGCACGCTCTAGCGCTGCGGCGGCAGCGGCGCTGACGGCGCGTGGCCGCGCAGCCGGGCGGGGCGAAGTGGCGACTGCGCTTTGCGTGGCGCTGGCAAGCGCTGCGGCAAGCCGTTCTTCCTCGGCCGCGAGCGCGGCTGCGGTGGCGGCAACGGTGGCCACGATGGTTTCCGGGCGCGCGGTCGGGCGGCGCGCAGCCAGTTCGATTTGCTCGGCGGTAAGCGGGGCCGAGGCGGGTGCCGCCAAGGCCACGTCCGACGCCGCCTCGGCACCCGCTTCGGGGGCAAGCCCCGCATCGGGGTCTGTTGTGGGCAGAAGAACGGGTGCCGTTTCAGCAGGGTCGACGGGTTCGGCAGTGGCGGGTGCTTCTGTTACCGGCCGCTGTTGCGGGCGCGCTGCGGCAAGCGCGGCTCTTTCGGCGGCGATAGCCGCTTCGGCAGCCGCCTGTGTCTGCCGTGCTGCGGCTTCGATGGTGGTGGGCCGCTCGCCGGGTGCGTTCTCTGGCCGCCCGGCAAACAGGGTAAAGCCGCCCGGCATCGGTGTGCCCTCGACAGTCGGCACCAAAGCGGCGTTCGACTCTGCCGCGACCTCGGGTGCATCTTGCGCAGGATCGCTTGCAAGTGCCGCCAAGGGTGGCAAGGCGATGATGGGCAGCGCCTCGGTCGCCAGCGCGCTCGTGCCAAGCGGTTCAGTGGCGGTGGGCACGTCTTGCAGCGCGCTGCGCGCCATTTCCGCAAGTTCGGCCCCGCTTAGCGCAGGCAGAACGTCGATCGGTGGCAGTGCGGCGACAAGCGCGCTGTCGCTGGGTTCTGCCGTGGTTTCGCCCGTGCCTGAAGGTTCGGCTGCGATTAGAGCTTCAGGTTCGGCGGGGCCTGTGGGGCTTGGCGGCAGCCCCGCGGGAAGCGCCAGCGGTGCTGCGGCTTCGACCGGCGGCACCGCCTCGTTTGCCGCAACCGCCTCGTCGTTGGCATCGGTTGGCGGCAAAATGTCTGTGGCGGGCACTTCAACTGCGGTCGAAGTGCCAGAATCCGGTGTGTCAGCCACATCTGGTGCCACCGCAACAGCCTCGGGCGTAACCGTCGGCACAGGCGCGATCGGCACGATTTCAGGCTCGGCTGCGGTAGCGGTCGTTTCGTCGGCCGCGCCCACATCGGCTGCTTCGCTTGTCGGTGCAGTTGGTGCTGTGGCCAAATCGGTTGCGGCTGCGCTGTCCGCGTCAGGCGCTAGCGTGGCGGCAT
>NZ_JBFHIA010000092.1:0-10923 GCF_041596715.1 Phaeovulum sp. | reverse complement strand
CGCAGCGACCGTGGTTGTGGTCGTGATATTGACCACCGCCGGGCTCACCTTTTCGGCCAGATCGGCGAAACTTTCTGGCGCGGCCGCTGCGCGTTTCGGCGCAACCGCCCCAAAAGCCACCGCGACCGATAGCAGGATGACCGGAAACAGCCCCTTGCGCATCCGCGCACTGGGCGCGTCTGCAGAAAGCGTTGACGTCATTGCATTCATTGCGTTCACCTCGTGAAAATCCATGCGACCCGGCGGCACCCCGGGTGCGCCCTTGTGTGTTTCACCTAGGTAGGGTCGTTGGCAAATAAAAGTGCGTCGCGGCCGCTCAAGCCTATGTGATGTTACTTAGTGTCTCAACCACCAAGCCATCGCGCAAGCCAGATCAACAGCACACCCACGGCCAGCGCGGCCAAGCCCAGAGACCGGCGCTGTTCCGCCGATAGCGCCGCAAGCATTTCAAGCGCCGCCTGAATGCGTGAAGGGGCCAGCGCAAGCGCCAGCCCCTCCACCGTAAGCACCAGCCCGATCCCCCAAAGGATCGCGGCCATCATTCCACTTTGTCCGAACGCAGATAGTCGAAGAACACCGAGTCAGGCTGCATCACGATCGACGATGTATCCGCCTGCAACGCCCGTTCATACGAAGTGAGCGAGCGGGTGAAGGCGAAGAACTCAGGGTCGCGCCCGAAGGCATCGGCATAGATCGCGTTCCGCTCGGCGTCCGCCTCACCGCGGATGATCTCGGCCTGCTTTCGCGCCTCGGAGGTCAACTCAATCACCGTACGATCAGCACTGGCACGCACCCGTTGGGCCGCCTCGCCGCCGCGCGCGATCTCGTCAGCGGCCTCACGCTCACGTTCGGCGCGCATCCGCGCGTAGGTGGCGCTCAGGTTCTGCTCGGGCAGATCGGTGCGCGTCAACCGCACGTCAATCACATCCACGCCAAGCGCCTCTGCCTCGGCTTTGGCAAGGTCGCGGATGTGGTTCATCAACGCCGTACGGTCGTTTGACAGCACACTGGTCGAAGGCACCGTACCCATGGTGTCGCGGATCACCTTCACGATGATGCTCTCAAGCCGGCTCTGCGCAAGCTGCACACCCTGCGTGCCCACCGCTTGCCGGAACTTAACCACATCGACAATGCGCCAACGCGCAAACGCGTCCACGACCAAGCGCCGGTCATCGGCAGGGGTCACCTCGAGGGGCGGGGTGAACAGGCTGAGAATGCGGTCATCATAGCGCACCACGGTCTGAATGAACGGCACCTTGAAGGCCAGACCCGCGCTTTCCTTGACCGCGACAACGCCGCCGAACTGAAGCACCAGCGCCTTTTCGCGTTCGTCAACAAAGAACACCGACGAAAGCCCCAGCGCCACCACCACCGCCGCGGCGGGGATCAATATGCGTGCGTTTACCATCAGTTGGTCCCCCCAGTGCGGTTGAGCTCATTCAGCGGCAGATAGGGCACCACCCCACCGGCCTCGCCCGAAACCCCGTCAAGGATCACCTTGTTCATGCCGCCAAAGACTTTCTCCATCGTCTCCAGATACATCCGTCGCCGCGTCACCTCGGGCGCCTTTACGTATTCGTCATAGACGGCGATGAAACGGCTGGTTTCACCCAATGCGTCGTTGACAACCTGCGCGCGATAAGCCTCGGCTTCCTCGCCCAGTCGCGCCGCTTCGCCTCGTGCGCCAGCGGTAACGGTGTTGGCATAGGCATCGGCCTCTTTCTCAAGCCGGTCGCGCTCTTGCTGCGCGGCCTGCACCTGACGGAAGCTATCGATCACCTCGCGCGGCGGGTCGGCACGGTCAAGGTTGACGCGCACGACATTGATGCCCGCGTCATAGCTGTTGAGCGTGTTTTGCATCGCGGCAAGAAGATCGTTACCGATCGAACCACGATCACGGTTGAGAATGGGCGCAAGCTCGCTGCGCGCAATGATGTCGCGCATCGCACTTTCTGCAACCGCGCGAATTGTGCCTTCGGGATCGGCCAGGTTGAACAGGAACTTGTCGGGCTCGGTCACGTTCCAGACCACCTGAAACTCGATATCGACGATGTTCTGATCGCGCGTCAGCATCAGCCCGCTATCAAGCGCGCCGCCCTTGCCGGTGCCGATATTGGTGCTGCGCTCGCCCGTCACCTGCACGATTTCGGCGCGCACAACTGGCCATGGCGCAAAGTTCAAACCCGGGTTTCCGACAGCGCTAAGCTCACCAAACATCAATTCGATCGAGCGTTCTTCGGGCTTCACCGTATAGAACGAGGCATAGGCCCAGACCGCCGCCATCGCCAGCACGGCAAGCCCAAGCGTCCCGCGCGTAAACGCCGGGCCGGCAGATTGCCCGCCGCCGCCGCCACCGCCATTACGCCGCCCGCCGCGGCCACCCATAAGCACCCGTAATTGCTCGGTGCCTTTCTTCATGATCTCTTCGATCTCGGGGATCGGCGCGCCTTCGCCTGGCCTGCGCCCCGGCTTGCGGTCACCGTCGCGGTCGTCGTCGTCGTTGCCGCCGCCGCCCCAGGGTCCACCATTGCTCATGAATTCCTCACCTTCCGTCATTCCGGTCTTACCCAAACTGGGGTAATACCTGTGAAAATCAACCCGTCCGCACCGCTTTTCGCAATGTCACAAGCTCTTCTGCCATGCTCGGGTGTAAAGCGCAGGTGCGATCGAAATCCTCCTTCGTCGCACCCATCTTGATGGCAATCGCCACCATCTGGATCATCTCGCCTGCCTCGGGCGCCACGATATGACACCCGAGAACCTTGCGCGTTTCCGCCGAAACTACCAGCTTCATCAGAACCTTGTGGTTGTGGCCCGCAAAAGCGCTGCGCATCGGGCGAAAACTCGTCGCATAAATCTCGATCGGCCCGACCCGTCGCGCGTCTTCTTCAGTAAGCCCCACGGTGCCCAATTCGCTCGGCAGGGTAAAGACCGCGCTGGCCACCAGATCGTGGTCGGCTTGGCGCGGCATTCCGCCAAAAATCGTATCGGCAAAGGCATGCCCCTCGCGGATCGCAACCGGGGTCAGGTTGATGCGGTCGGTCACATCGCCCACCGCATGGATGGTCGGAACAGAGCTTTGGCTCCATTCATCGACCACGATCTCGCCTCTGCGCCCAAGCGTCACCCCGGCGGCTTCTAGGCCCAGCCCCGCTGTGTTGGGCACGCGCCCGGTCGCGTAAACAACGGCGTCGAACTCTGCTTCAGAGCCATCCGGCCCGCGCACCCGCAACCCGCCGGGCACCTTTTCAATCGCCGCGACATCCGCGCCAAGCCGCAGGTCAACGCCGATATCGACAAGCATGTGCGCCACATGCGCGCGCGCCTCGTCGTCAAAGCCGCGCAAAATCTGCACGCCGCGGTAATACTGCGTAACCTTGACGCCCAATCCATTGAGAATAGACGCAAACTCGCACGCAATAAAGCCGCCGCCAACGATCAACACCCGCGCCGGAAGCGCTTCGAGCTTGAAGATATCGTTCGAAGTCAGCACATGCTCGGCACCCGGAAACTCTGGCACGAAAGGCCGCCCGCCGGTCGCCACAAGAATCTGGCGCGCGGTGATACGCTCGCCGCTCGCCAGCCGCACGGTCTGCGCATCTTCGATCATCGCGCGCGTGTTGTGAACCGTCACCCCGGCGCTGCGAAGCCCGCCCCGATAGGCCGCTTCCAGCCGATCAAGCTCGGCATCCAGCCGCACGCGAAACGCCGACCAGTCGAACGCCCCGACGCTGGCCTGCCAACCGTAAGCCCGTGCCTCTTCGATCGCCGCCGGAAAGCTCGACGCGAAAACCATCAGCTTTTTCGGCACACAGCCGCGAATAACGCAGGTGCCGCCCATGCGGTATTCCTCGGCCAGCGCAACCCTTGCGCCATGCTCGCCCGCCGCAATCCGCGCTGCGCGCACACCACCCGAACCGCCGCCGATTACAAACAGATCGACATCGAAAGATGTCATTCGCCCATCTCCGAAAACAGGTTCTCGCTTTCGACAAAATCAATCCGGTCGTGCACGACGGTGCCTTCGTTGATATCGCGAATCTCGATACGCCCGTCGCCTTGGCCGATGATGACCACATCGCAAATGTCGATGAACAGCCCATTCTCGACCACACCGGGGATCTGGTTCAGCACCAGCCCCAACTGGCGTGCATTGCCGATGCGGCTTAGGTGCAGATCGACGATATAATTGCCCTCGTCCGTGACAAAGGGCTTTTGCCCGTTAAGCCGCAGCGACGTGGTGCGCCCCAGCACATCCATGCTTACAAGTGTTTCCTCGATCAGCGCGCGGCTCGTCTGCCAGCCGAACGGGATCACCTCGACCGGCAGCGGAAATGCACCAAGCTGCATCACTTCCTTTGCCGCATCCGCGATCACGATCATCTGGTCCGACGCGGTCGCCACGATCTTTTCGCGCAAAAGCGCACCGCCCCCGCCCTTGATCAGGTTGAGGTGCGTGTCAAACTCGTCGGTGCCATCGATCGTCAGATCCAGCCATTTCGCTTCGTCGAGGTCGATGATCTCGATGCCCACCTGCCGCGCCAGATCGGCCGTGCGTGCCGAGGTGGCAACGCCGCGGATGCGCAAACCCTCTTCGCGCACCATATCGCCAAGGCACCGCACCATCCACGCCGCGGTAGACCCGGTTCCAAGCCCAACCTTCATGCCATCTTCGACATATTCGACGGCGCGGCGCGCGGCGGCAAATTTGGCTTTGTCGATGGGCGAAAGTTCTGCGGCCATGTGTCGGGCTCCTCGTGCGGTTGCAAAGCTTATAGGCAATCGCGCACCCGCGCGCGAGACCGAATGTAGCACCCAAGGCGGCTCTGCCGCACACGGCGCGCAAAACGCGCGGCGCGTGTCGCTTTCCTGCCTTGCGCACGCCGCGCGCTCGGGCACTCTGGGCGCAAGATCTCAAAGGGGGCTACATGTTTCTGAGCGTGTTCGATCTGTTCAAAGTAGGCGTGGGCCCGTCATCCTCGCATACGATGGGGCCGATGGTGGCGGCGGCGCGCTTTTTGGCAAGTTTGCGCGCCTCTCCGTTTCATGCGCATGGCCTGCGCGCCAGCCTGCACGGCTCTCTTGCCTTTACAGGCAAAGGCCACGCGACAGATCGCGCCACAATTCTCGGCCTCGCAGGCGTCGCCCCCGACACCTATGATGCCGAGGTCGCAGAGGCTTTGCTTGCCGCAAATCGCGAAACGCTGACCCTTTCGCCTCCCGGCCTGCCTGCGCTGCGCTTCGATCCGGCGCGCGATCTGGTTTTTGACTATGGTGCGCCGCTTGCGGGCCACGCCAATGGCATGATCCTGTCTGCAGCCGACGCCCAAGGCGACGTGATCTTGCAAGAAACCTATTATTCCATCGGCGGCGGCTTTGTGGTGACTGCGGCCGAGGCCGAAGCAGTCACCGCCGCCGAACTCGATCTTCCCTCGCCCGTGCCCTACCCGTTCCGCAACGCCGCCGAAATGCTCGCAATGGCGCGCGCCTCGAACCTTACGATCGCGGCAATGAAACGCGCCAACGAGCGCGTTTTTCGATCCGAGGCAAAAATCGACGATGGCCTTTTGCGTATCTGGCAAGTGATGAATGCCTGCCTCGAACGCGGCCTTGCGGCCGATGGCACCCTGCCCGGCGGCCTCAAGGTCAAGCGCCGCGCGCACGCGATTCACCAAAGCCTTCTGGGCGAACGCGGCCTCAACCAGACCGCGCCGCACACGATCAACGACTGGATGCTGACCTACGCGATGGCGGTCAACGAGGAAAACGCGGCAGGCGGTCAGGTTGTGACCGCACCCACCAACGGTGCTGCGGGCGTTCTGCCCGCGGTGATCCGCTACTGGCTTGACCATGTGCCGGGGGCGCTGCCCTCGCGGGTGGGCGAGTTTCTTCTGACCGCGGCCGCCGTGGGCGGGCTTATCAAGCGCAACGCCTCGATCTCGGGGGCCGAGGCGGGCTGTCAGGCCGAGGTCGGCTCTGCCGCCGCGATGGCCGCAGCGGGGCTTGCCGCAGTTCTGGGCGGCAGCCCCGAGCAAATCGAGAACGCCGCCGAAATCGCGCTGGAACACCACCTTGGAATGACCTGCGATCCGGTGCGCGGCCTTGTGCAAGTGCCTTGCATCGAGCGCAACGGGCTTGGCGCGATCAAGGCCGTTTCCGCCGCCAGCCTTGCCCTGCGCGGCGACGGCACGCACCTTGTGCCGCTTGACGCCGCTATCGAGACGATGCGCCAGACTGGCCGAGACATGCACAGCCACTACAAGGAAACCGCGTTGGGCGGGCTTGCGGTAAATGTGCCAAACTGCTGAACTCGCACCAAGCGCGCGCCCGAAATGTGCCCGATACTCTTTCGCTCTTGCCGCACCGCTGCGGCCGCGCTAGCGCAGATTCATGAATACCGCTGACCGCATCCTTCCCGGCGTTGCGCTGATGATCGCCTTCTGCGTCACCGCGCCATTGATCGACGTTGCCTCCAAACTTGCCGCACAAGAGGTGCCGGTGGGCGTGGTCACGCTTGCGCGCTATGTCGTGCAGGCTGCGCTGATGGCACCGATCATCACCTTCATGCGGCTCGATTGGCGCATGAGCCGACGCGCCTTCTGGCTGACCACCGCCCGCGCGGCTGTCAGTATCGGCGCGACCTACACCTTTGTCGCTGCGGTCAAGGTGATGCCGGTGGCCGATGCGCTGGCTATCGCCTTTGTCGAGCCGTTCATCATTTTGTTGATCGGCAAACTGGTGCTGGCCGAACAAGTCGGGCCGCGCCGCATTGCGGCCTCGGCGGTCGGATTTGTGGGCGCATTGTTCGTGATCCAGCCATCCTTCGCGATGTTCGGCGCGGTCGCACTCTACCCGCTTGGCACGGCCGTTTTCTTTGCCGCCTACATGCTGATCACCCGCGCCTTGTCGCGCGATATGCACCCGGTGACGATGCAGATGCACACCGCACTGGTCGCCACTGCGCTTTGCCTGCCGCTTTTGGCGCTTGGCACTGCGGTGGGCGAGGAAACGCTCGCCTTCACGCTACCAGAGGGCATCTTCTGGCTCTGGGTGTTCTGCGTGGGCCTTGCGGCAACCGTCAGCCATATGGCGATGACCTATGCGCTGAAATGGGCGCCCTCATCGACACTGGCACCGCTGCACTACCTAGAAATCGTCACAGCCACGCTTTTCGGCTACCTTGTCTTTGGCGATTTTCCGAACTGGCTTACCTGGATCGGCATCAGCATCATCATCGGCTCTGGGCTTTATATCATCCACCGAGAACAGTTGGTGGCACGCCAAGCCCGGCAAGTGCTGCGCGCAAATACTCTTGCGGCAACAGCACAAGCATCGGCCCATCCAGACTAAGACGCACCGGCCCCAACGCCTCGTTCGAGGTGCCGATCCGCCCGGCAGGGGCAAAATCGTCGCCATCAAGCCCCCAGCGCAGGCCCGTCGCATGGCCACGCACCTGCCCCATCGGAAACAGCGACACCCGCGTGCCCGCCGCGAGGTCAAGCACAAGCTCACGCGGTGCCAAGAATGCCACATCCTCGGCACCAAGCCAGATCAGGTGCCGCCCCGGATGCCGCGCCAGCACGGTCATGGCCGCCAGCGTGTGGTCAAGCCGCCCGCCGCCAAACCCCACCGCCAGAAAGAACGGCGCTTCGATATGGCGGAGGCATTTGTCAAAATCGGTGGTCTCTTGCTCTTCGATCTGCCAGATCCGCTCTGCGCCTATCGCCTCGCGCGCGGCTGCACTGATAGAGTCGAGATCACCAATCACCGCCTCGGGGCTCAGTCCAAGCGCCAGCGCCCGGTCGGCACCGCCATCGGCGGCAACCAAACAGGGCGCAAGTGTCAACGCCTCGGCAACACTCGCCGCATGAAGATCGCCCGCGCCGAGAAGCGTGACGCCCTGCCGCGAATGGAATATGCTGTCTTTCATGGCAATACTCATCTCGAATAAGGCACCTGCACGCAGTCGGGGTCGGAATAAATCCTTTCCTTCGCCGCATTTGGTTCATGGTTAAGAACCAATTGGACGTGAAGGTAATGACTGTAAATATCGAAGAAAGCGAGCGTTCCATGATTGGTGGCAGCAAGATCCTTACCGTATCCTACGGGACGTTTTCCTGCACACTCGAGGGATTCGACGAGCCTTTCTCGACGATGAGGGCGATTGCAGAGTATTTCCGCGACCTTGCTGCGGAAGATCGCTACTTCGGTGCCGAACCGCCAACCCCCGACGCAGAGATGCTGCACCGTATCGCTGAGCGAGAGCTGCACCGACGCGTCAATGCGCAGATCGGTGCGCATGGCATCACCCTGCGCCCGCAGGAAGAATCGGCAGAACCTGCCGCGCCCGTGCCGGAAGCCACGGCCGAAGTCGCCCCCCCGCAACCCGCGCCGCCCGAACCTGTGCAGCCCGAACCCGCGCAGCCAGAACCCGTCGCGGCGGCCCCGGTGGCCGAAGTAGAAGACGATTCGGTTTCGATCGAACAATCCGTTGCCGCCAAACTTGCGCGTATTCGTGCCGCTGTTGCAGGCGCGCGCGCCGCTGCGGCCCAGCCCGCCTATGAAGACGAATCCGACGTCGCCAATATTTCGCCCGCGCCGCCATCCACGGATTTCGGCTATGAAATCGACCTTGGCGACCCCTCGCAAAGCGAAGCCGACGCGCAAGTGACGGCGGAAGTTGCGCCCCCGGCTGAACCGGCTGCGGCCGAGGCAACCCCGCCGCTCGCCAAGCAAACACCCGCGCAGGCCTTTTCTGAACCCGCCGCAGATGACGCGGGCGCCGAGGCTATGCGCAGCGGTGCCGCCCGACGCGCCGCGCGCACCGCAGCATCGCTTGCCGCGCTGACCGCTGGCGTCGAGGCAGAAAAGCCAGCCGCAGTCGCTGCGCCGATCGAGGCCGAAGCACCGCAGATCGAGGACGCGCCCGCAGCCGAAGTGGCCGCCGAAACGCCGCTTGAAATCGAAGACCTCGAAGGCGACGAAACCGGCATCGCCGAAGCCGTCGAACTTGGCGCAAGCAAGGCTTGGGGCGAAGATGACTCCGTCGTGGCCGCATCTGAAGATGCGCCCGAAGTCGCAGCGACCGAAGACACCGCGCCCGAAGAGATCGCCGAGGCAGCGCCTTCGGCTGAAGCTACCGAGGCAGAAGCGCTACCCGAAAGCGCAGCGCCCGAGGTTTTAGCGCCCGAAGACATGCCCAAGGCAGACGCGGCATCCGAGGCCGAGGCAGACGAAGTGCCCGAGGCCGAAGCAGTAGCGAGCACCGACCAAGAGGCCGAAGACGAAAGCCGCGCCCTCGACGCATCGGAACAGCCTGAATCTGTCGAAACCCCGACACCCTATGATGATCTGGACTGGTCCGAACCAGAACCAGAGCCCGAAGCCGCCGCCGAGCAGGCGCAAGTCACCGAAGCAACAAGCGAGCCCGAGGCAAAGCCTGTCCGCGCGCGCGTCGTCAAGGTGCGCCGCGCCGACGCCCTGACCGAAGCCACACCCGCCGCCGACAATGCGCAAAGCGACGAAGATACGCTTGCCGCGGTTGGTGCAGCCCTGGCCGAATCGATCGTTGCCGAAGTCGCACCGACAGGGCTTTCGCCTGAAGAAGAGGCGGAACTGGCGCTCGAACTTGCAGCACTCGAAGCCGAAATCGGGCCCGCGCCCAAAGCACCGGCCGATTCGGCTGACGAGGCTGTGGATGATCTGGTTGCCGAAACGTTCGAGGATTCGGTTACCAAAACGCCAGAAGTTTCGGACGAAGCCGCAGAACAGCCAGAAAAGGTTGCAAAGGCAGATCAGAACCGGCCCGCTTCCGAAATCGAGGATGCCGAGATCGTCGAGGCCGAGCAGCCCTCAGCGCCGGCTCCGGCAAACGCCGCGCGCCTTGACCGCGCTGCCACCGAAGAGCCCGCCGAGGTCAATCTTTCGCGTCTGCTGACTGAAACCAACACCAAGCTCGAAGGTGTCGAAAGCCGCCGTCGCTTTTCTGCGATTGCGCATCTGAAAGCCGCGGTCGCGGCTACGGTGGCAGATCGCGCACTTCGCAGCCCCGCCGATGCAAACGCCGCCGAAGATGACGAAGCCCGCGAGATCAAGCGTTACCGCGACGATCTGACCAAAGCGGTGCGCCCGCGCCGCCCCGCTGGGGGCACGCCCGAAACCGCCACCCGCCGCCCTGCCCCGCCGCAACAACGCATGGCGCCGTTGGTGCTGGTATCCGAGCAGCGCATCGATCGGCCGCAAGATGCCGCGGTTTCCGAGCAGCACGTGATCCGCCCGCGCCGTATCAGCGCCGGGCAAACCTCATCCGCAGCACTGGCCGCGCGCCGTGACTACGAAGACGACGAGGAAGATTACGACACGCCCCCGCTTTCAGCCGCAGAAGCAAGCGGTTTTGCCGAGTTTGCCCGCAAACTGGGGGCGCGCGAATTGCCCGAACTGCTGGAGGCCGCTGCGGCCTATACCGCCGACATCGAAGGCCAGCCGCATTTCACCCGCCCGCACCTTATCCGCAAGGTCGCAGCGCTTGCCGAACAACCCTCCGGATTTGACCGCGAGGCGGGGCTACGCTCGTTCGGAACGCTGTTGCGTCAGGGCAAGATCGCCAAGGTCAAACGCGGCCAATTCGCCATTACAGAAGCATCGCGCTACTACCCCGCGCAGGGCCGCGCCCGTTAAACGGCGCGGCGCTACCAGGTCAGAGCCGTAGCCGATAGCGGATGTGGCCGTCGAAACCCGCGATTCGGTCGTAAAGCGCGCGCGCCGTTGCGTTGCCCTGATCTGCCATCCAGTAAAGCCGCGCCCAACCGCGCGCCTTGCCCAGCGCGATAAGATCTTCAATCAGCGCCCGCCCGACGCCCTGCCCGCGCACATCTGCCGCCACGAACAGGTCTTCAAGATAGCCGTCTGGCCCCAGCGTCCATG
>NZ_JBFHIA010000091.1:0-10973 GCF_041596715.1 Phaeovulum sp. | reverse complement strand
GCGGTCAAGTCGCCAGTGACGCAGGCCCGACATTTCCCTTTGTGTGAAACCTAGAATGGATTTAGCTTGATGTAGGGGCGGGAAGCGCCCCTGTTGCACGTATCAATCCGAACCGGAACGGGTGGGAGTGGAAAATGGGTAAACGTGACGAGCTTATCGCCAAATATGCGGACGATCTGAGAAACAAATGCAAGGTGACGCCAGACATGGCGCTGCTGACCAAAGTTACCATCGGTTGCGGCCCGGCGATCTATAATGCCGACGCGGAAACCGTTGCCGCCTCCCAAGAGTCCGAATTGGAAACCGTCAAGACCAACTTCCTGATCCGCAAACTTGGCCTCAGAGACGGCCCAGAGCTGATGGCGGCAATCAACGCCGTGATGGAAACCTATGGAAGATCCGAGCGTAACAAGTATCGCGCGGTCGTTTACTACATGCTCGTCAAGCATTTCGGCAAAGAAAAGATCTATAGCTGAGCGCCCGTCGCCTCAGTCAAAAAGCTTCTTGATCGACCCTGCAAGACCGTCGCGCGCTGCGCTGGCATCGGCTGCCAGCGCGGCAGCTGCCTCTGCCAGTGCCTCGGGCGCCACGATGCGGTCGATCAAACCCCAGGCCAGCGCCTCTTCTGCCCCGATCTTCTGCCCCGCCATCAAAACCATCTTTGCGCGCGCCGGGCCGATCAGCGCCGCCATCCGCTTCGGATCGGAAGGTTGCGGCAGAAAGCCCAACTTCATCACCGGATAGAAAAACCTAGCCTCTGGCACGGCAATGCGCAGATCGCAGGCCAGCGCCATGCCAAACGCGCCCCCCGCCAGCGTGCCGTTCAGCGCGGCGATGGTCAGGCAAGGCAAACCTGCGATGCGCGCCGAAAGTTGTTCCCAGATCGCGTCGGTGGCCAGCCCGGCGCGTGCCTCTTCAAGGTCGGCCCCCGCCGAAAACACCTTGCCCTTGCCGGTAAGCACCAGCGCGCGCGCGCCTTCGCCAGCGGCACGCGCGGCGATCTCGTCAAGCTGCCCAAGCATCACGCGGGTCAGCGAATTGGCCTTTTCGGGGCGGTTGATGCTAATCACCCAAAGCCCTTCGGAAATCGACAGATCGATCATCGCGCGCCACGCCTTTTTCCACTAACCGAGGCAATCTCTAACAAGCTGCGAATCCCTTGACCACTGCGCAAAGGCACATGATGCTGCTGCTGACCGTTCCGTATTCAGAAAAGGTATGATCATGTCAAAGTGGAGTTTGCTCGGGACTGGCACAGCCACCGCACTGATTTTCAGTGGCGGGGCCGCATTTGCAGACGTTTCCGCAAGGGATGTCTGGACCCAATGGACCCAAAGCCTTGAGGGGCTGGGTTACACTTTCGTAACCTCGGGCGAGCAGATGGCCGGCGATACGCTGGTTGTCAGCGATGTGGTGATGTCCATGACACGGCCCGAAGGCACTTTTGACATGAACGTCGCCGAAATCCGGCTGAAGGAAACTGGCGACGGCAAGGTGGTCGTGACCATGTCGAACGACATCCCGATCTGGGCCACCAGCACGGCCGAAGACATGCCGCCGGTTAACACCACCATGATGATGCGCCAGCAAGGCTATGAGATGACCGTTTCGGGTGTGCCCGAGAATATGGCCTATGATGTCGTCGCCACCGAGATTGCGGTCGAAGGCACTGGCACCGGCGGCGATGCGACCAATCCCGAAGGCGAGTTTGTGATGACGCTGCGCGATATCGCGGGCGCCTATCAGCTCGACACTGCGAAGGGCCAGAACATCACCGCCAATTTTTCCGCATCGGCGTTCGAGATGACGGCGTCTGGCACCGACCCCGAAACCAACGGCATGTTCGATATGTCAGCAAACGTCGCCAATTCGGTTTCGAGCTTTAGCGGCTATATGCCCGATGGCGTTGACATGAACGATATGACCGCCGCGATCACCGCAGGTTTCTTTGGTGAGGGCGAGGTCAATATGGGCGCAAGTTCGTTCAACATGAACTTTGCCGATGAAACCGGCCCCGGGTCCATGGCCTCAACCGGCGACGGCGCGCTGCTGCACTTCTCGCTTTCGGGTGACGGGTTGGAATACGGCGTCGATGCCGGGGCCTCGACAGTGCAGATCATGGCACCAACGCTGCCCCTGCCGATCGACGTGGCGCTTTCGTCTACGAACTTCCTGATGTCGATGCCGATCGTGAAGGGAGAAGAGTTGCAGAACTTTGCCCTTAAGCTTGGGCTTGGCGGGCTGACGGTTTCAGAATCGATCTGGGCCATGTTCGACCCAACCGCGCAATTGCCGCGCACACCCGCCGAGATGCTGATCGACGTTACCGGCACGGTCAAGCTGATCGCCAACCTCTTCGACCCGGCAGACCTAGAAGCCAACCCCGTTCCGGGTGAGATGAACGCGGTCACCGTGCACGGGTTGCGCGTGGCGGCGGCAGGGGCCGACCTTACCGGCACGGGCGACTTTACCTTTGACAATTCGATGGGCATTCCGATGCCAATGGGCGCGGTCGATCTGCGCCTGATCGGTGCCTATGCCTTGATGGACAAGCTTTCCGCGATGGGCCTTTTGCCTGCGGAACAAGCCGCTGGCTTCAAGGCGATGCTCGGGCTTTTCGCAGTGCCGGTGGGTGCCGACGAATTGACCTCGAAAATCGAGATGCGCGAAGACGGCGGGGTTTACGCAAACGGCCAGCGCCTGCAATAAGTGCGGCGCTAGGGTAGCGTCAGGGGCCGTCCGGATGCCACCGGGCGGCCCTTGGCTTGAATGACTGGGAACAGGATAGGGTGCTTATGGAAAACCGACTGCAAGATCTGACCGCCGCACTACTGGCGGCAGCGGCACGTGCAGGCGCGCCCGCGGCAGATGCGGTTGCCGTCGATGGCCGCTCGGTTTCAATCGACGTGCGCCAAGGCAAGTTGGAACAGGCCGAACGCTCAGAGGGTGTCGAAATCGGGTTGCGGGTGCTGATCGGCGGGCGCCAAGCCTGTGTTTCCGCATCACAAACCGGGGCAGACACAATGGCCGAAATGGCTGCCCGCGCCGTGGCGATGGCGCGTGAGGCACCCGAAGACCCCTTTGCCGGTTTGGCCGACCCCGGCATGATCGCGCAAGACTGGAACATCGACGCGCTGGAACTGGCCGACCCCGCCGCAGAACCCGAAGCAAGCGAATTGCAGCACGACGCACAGCGCGCCGAGGCCGCGGCACTGGCGGTGGCGGGCGTGGCGCAGGTGCAATCTGCCTCGGCCAGCTATTCGCGCCGCAACCTCTGGTTTGCTGCCTCCAACGGCTTTTCAGGCGGCTACGGGCGCACCTCGCGCGCGGTTTCGGCGGTAGCAATCAGCGGCGAAGGTGCTGCGATGGAACGCGACTGGGCCGCCGAGGCGCGCGCTTTTCAGGCCGATCTGCCTTCGCCCGATGATGTCGGCTTGCTGGCAGGCCAACGCGCGGTTGAACGCCAAGGCACCCGCCGCCCGCCGACCGGGGCCTATCCGGTGCTTTATGACGAACGCATCGCTTCGGGCCTGATCGGCCACCTGCTGGGCGCGATCAACGGCGCGGCAATCGCGCGCGGGTCTTCGTGGTTGCTGAACGCCTTGGGCACCGAGGTTTTGCCCAAGGGGCTTTCGATCATCGAAGACCCTTACCGCGTGCGCATAGCCGGCTCGCGCCCCTTCGATGCCGAAGGTCTGGCAACCCGCCGCCGCGCCATTGTCGATAACGGCACGCTGACGGGCTGGACGCTGGATCTGGCCACCGCGCGCAAGCTGGGCATGGATTCGACCGCCTCTGCCTCGCGCGGCACCTCGTCGCCGCCCTCGCCGGGCAACTCCAATATCGCGCTGACTCAAGGCAGTCGCAGCCGCGAAGAGCTTTTGCGCGAAATGGGCACCGGCCTTTTGATCACCTCGCTGATCGGCTCGTCGATCAACCCGACAACGGGCGACTATTCGCGCGGCGCGTCGGGCTTTTGGGTGCAGAACGGTGAAATTGTCTGGCCGGTGAACGAATGCACCGTCGCGGGAAACTTGCGAGAGATGCTTGCCCGCATCACCCCCGCCAACGACGCGCGCCAGCATCTGAGCGTTGTCGTGCCAAGCCTTCTGGTCGAGGGGCTGACGCTGGCGGGTGCCTGAACCCCCCGCACCACCGCCCGCTTGGCACGCAGGCCAGCGGGATCGCGGTGGTTTATGGGGTGATGGTGGTGAGCCGGTCGGGGCTCGAACCCGAGACCTACTGATTAAAAGTCAGTTGCTCTACCAACTGAGCTACCGGCCCATCACAGGGCGCTTCTGTAGTTACCACGCCGGGGCGGGTCAAGCGTATAATTGGCTGAAATCCTGCCACTGGTCGAATCTGCACGTATTGCGTAAAAGCACGCCATGATGAGCAAGCAACCCACCGCAGGCCTGCCTTTCCTAAAAATGCACGGCGCAGGCAATGATTTCGTGGTTCTCGACGCCCGCTCGGGCGGCGAGATGGTTTCGGCTGCGCTGGTGCGCGCGCTGGGCGATCGCCACCGGGGCGTGGGCTTCGATCAATTGGTGTTCATCGAAAAAGATCCAAAGGCAGATGCGCGGCTGACGTTTTTCAACGCCGATGGCACAACTGCGGGTGCCTGCGGCAATGCCACGCGCTGCGTTGCATGGTTGATCTTGCAAGAATCTGGTGCGGAACGGCTGACCTTGCGCACCGAACGCGGGTTTTTGGCGGCCGAAGACGCGGGTGGCGGCCTGACCCGGGTGAACATGGGCCCGCCGCAGCTAGACTGGGCCGATCTGCCGCTTTCGCGCGCCGTCGATACGCTACACCTGCCGTTGCCGGGCGACCCGGTTGCGGTTGGCATGGGCAATCCGCATTGCGTGCACTTCGTGCCCGATGCCGAGGCGGTTGATGTGGCCGGGCTTGGCCCCCGCATCGAACACGACCCGCTGTTTCCACAGGCCACCAATGTCGAGTTTGCCTCTCTGACCGCGCCCGACAGGCTTCGGATGCGGGTATGGGAACGCGGCACGGGCATCACGCTTGCCTGCGGTTCGGGCACTTGCGCCACTGCCGTTGCCGCGCATCTGCGCGGCCTGACCGGGCGGCGCGTCACGGTTGAAGTCGATGGCGGCACGCTAGAGGTTGATTGGCGCGACGATGGCGTGTGGATGACCGGCCCCACCGCGCTGGTGTTTCAAGGCACGCTTTCCCCCGATTTTCTGGCCGCCCACGCATGAGCGCGCCGATATTCGCCACGCATGGCTGCCGCCTCAACGCCTATGAAAGCGAGGCGATGAAGGAACTGGCCGCGGCTGCGGGCATGGGCGATGCGGTGATCGTCAACACCTGCGCTGTTACCGCCGAGGCAGTGCGCAAGGCCCGGCAGGAGATTCGCCGCCTCGCGCGCGAAAACCCCGGTGCTCCGATCATCGTGACCGGCTGCGCCGCCCAGACCGAGCCTGAAACCTTTGCCGCGATGCCCGAGGTCGCCCGCGTCATCGGCAACCACGAAAAGATGCAGCCCGAAACTTGGGCGGGGCTTGCCGCACCCGATCTGATCGGGGCCACCGAAAAGGTGATGGTCGATGACATCCTTTCGGTGCGCGAAACGGCGGGCCACCTGATCGACGGTTTTGGCCGGCACAGAGCCTATGTTCAGGTGCAAAACGGCTGCGATCACCGCTGCACTTTCTGCATCATCCCCTACGGGCGCGGCAATTCCCGCTCGGTTCCGGCGGGCGTGGTGGTTGAACAGATCAAGCGACTGGTGGGCAAGGGCTTTGCCGAGGTAGTGCTGACAGGGGTGGACCTTACCTCTTGGGGTGCCGATCTGCCTGCCACGCCCCGGCTGGGTGATCTGGTAATGCGCATCCTGCGGCTGGTGCCAGACCTTGCGCGCCTGCGGATCAGCTCGATCGACAGTATCGAGGCCGATGAGAACCTGATGCAGGCGATCGCAACCGAGCCGCGCCTGATGCCGCATCTGCACCTAAGCCTGCAAGCGGGCGATGATATGATTCTCAAGCGCATGAAGCGCCGGCATCTGCGCGACGACGCGATCCGCTTTTGCGAAGAGGCGCGGCAGTTGCGCCCCGGCATCGTGTTTGGGGCCGACATCATCGCAGGTTTTCCGACCGAGACTGAGGCGATGTTCGAAAACTCGATGCGCCTTGTCGAAGAATGTGGTCTGACCTTTTTGCACGTCTTTCCCTTCAGCCCGCGCAAGGGCACGCCCGCCGCCCGGATGCCGCAAGTCAAAGGCCCGGCAATCAAGGAACGTGCGGCCCGCCTGCGCGCGCTGGGCGATGCGCGCCTGCACGCGCATCTGCTGGCCGAGGTTGGCCAGACGCGAACCGTCTTGACCGAAGGCCCGCGCCTTGGCCGCACCGAGTTTTTCACCGAAGTAGCCTTTGCAGCCGATCAGCCCGAAGGCACGCTGATGAATGTGCGAATCGCCGGCCACAACGGCGCGCAGCTTTTGGCTTGAGGGGGCTCTCATGCACTCGAACCCAGCTTTCCGCGCTGAAACCGCCGAGGCTAATCTGGCAGCGGCGCTGGCGCGCGGTTTTGGGGCGCTTTGCGTCAATGGGGCTGCGGGGCCGCTGGTTTCGCATTTGCCGTTTTGCGCGAATGCGGGCGGGATCGAGTTTCACGTTGTCCGAAACGCGCCAATGGCCCGCGCCTTGGCCACGCCGCAGCCGGGGGTGATGGTGGTCAGCGGTGCCGATGCCTACGTCTCGCCCGATTGGTATGGGATGGACCATCAGGTGCCGACATGGAACTACCACGCCGTGCATCTGCGCGGCAGGGTAGAGCTTTTGCCCGAATCCGCGCTGCTTGGGCATCTGGAACGGCTTTCCGCCACCTTTGAAGATCAGCTGCAAAAGGCCCCGTGGAAGATCGACAAGATGCCAGACGAGGAGTTGGCGCGAAAGATGCGCGCCATAGTGCCTGTGGTGCTGCACCTTGACGATGTGCAAGGCACGCTGAAGCTGGGCCAGAACAAACCCGCTGCGGCGCGCATTGCGGCGGGCAAGGCGATGCTGACCGAAGGGTTCGGCCCCGGCGCCGCCGAAATCGGCGCACGAATGGTGGTGCCCGACTAGGCCGCGCAAGCCTTGCCGGGCGTGGCCGGGCGCACTAGCCTTGGCCCATGAGCACAGCCTTTTTCACACATGACTCGGCGCTTAAACATGTGGCCCCACCCGGCCACGCCGAAAGCGAGTCGCGGATCGAGGCGATCTGGGCGGCATTGCGCGCGCCAGAGTTTGCCGCACTCGCCCGCTACCCCGCCCCGCTCGCGCCCGAGGCCGAGGTGCTGCGCTGCCATCCGGCGCGGCATCTAGAGGCCGTGCGCATGGCAATTCCCGCGGCGGGTTGGGCAATGCTCGACCCTGATACCTTCGCCGCGCCCGGCTCGCTTGTTGCCGCACTTCACGCCATCGGCGGGGTCAACGCGGCGGTTGATCTGGTGCTGGCAGGGCAGGCGGGTAACGCCTTTGTCGCCATGCGCCCGCCGGGGCACCACGCCGAGGCCGAGCGCGCGATGGGCTTTTGCCTATCTGGCAGTATTGCGATTGCCGCGATGCGCGCGCTTGACCATCACGGGTTGGCCCGCGTCGCGGTGCTTGATTTCGATGTGCATCACGGCAACGGCACGCAGGCGCTGCTTTGGGATGAACCGCGCGCGATGTTCGTGTCATCCCATCAGATGCCGCTTTACCCCGGATCGGGCTATGCAAGCGAAACCGGGGCGCATGGGCAGATGATCAACCTGCCGCTGCTGCCCGGGTCGGGCGGGGCCGAAATGCGCGCCGCTTGGCAAGAGGCGCTCGACCGCGTGCGTGACTTCGCGCCAGAGCTTATCCTTGTTTCAGCCGGCTTCGATGCGCACCACGCAGACCCGCTTGCCGCGCTGGAATGGACCGACTCGGATTTTCGTTGGCTGACCCACGCCATCTGCGATCTGGCCGATGATTGCTGCGCCGGGCGGGTGGTCTCGACACTTGAAGGCGGATATGATTTGACCGCCGTTGCGGCCTCGGTTGCAGCACATGTGGCAGTTCTGATGGAGCGTGATGATGACCGAAATAGCGGCGATGAACTTTGAAGACGCGATGGCGGCGCTGGAAAAGGTCGTGCGCGATCTAGAGCAGGGTTCGGTATCGCTGGACCAGTCAATCACGCTTTACGAACGCGGCGCGGCGCTCAAGGCGCATTGCGAGGCGCTGTTGAAGGCCGCCGAAGAGCGGGTTGAAAAAATCACGCTTGGCGAAAACGGCGCGCCCACGGGCGCCACGCCGGTGTCGGGGCTTTAGATGTTTCCAGAACGGCTGGCGGCGGCGCAGCGCGGTGTGCAAAGCGCGCTTGATGCCGCTATCGCGCAGTTTCCGGGCGGGCAGCTGCGCGATGCCATGGGTTACGCGGCCAAGGGGGGCAAGCGGCTACGCGCCTTTCTGGTGCTGGAAAGTGCCGCGTTGCACGGGCTGAGCGTGGCGCAGGCCATGCCCGCCGCCGCCGCGGTCGAGGCGCTGCACGCCTACAGCCTCGTTCACGACGATCTGCCTTCGATGGATAACGATGATCTGCGCCGCGGCCAGCCCACCGTGCATGTGAAATGGGATGAGGCGACCGCCGTGCTGGCGGGCGATGCGCTGCAAGCCCTAGCGTTTGATCTCTGCTGCGACCCCGCGCTCGGGTCGCCCGCGCGCCGCGTCGCGCTGGTTGCGGCACTCGCCCACGCCTCGGGTGCGGCGGGCATGGTTTATGGCCAAGCGCTTGACATAGCGGCAGAAACCGCGCCAGCGCCGCTGAACTTGGCCGAAATCACCACGCTTCAGGCAGGCAAGACCGGCGCGCTCATCTCCTTTGCCGCAGAGGCGGGGGCGATACTGGCAGGTGCAGACCGGGCCCCCCTTGCGGCCTATGCCAAGGCACTTGGCCTTGCGTTTCAGATCGCCGATGACATCCTCGATGTGACCGGAACCGAGGCGCAGGCAGGCAAGCGGCTGGGCAAGGATGCGCAGGCGGGCAAGGCCACTTTCGTGACCCTGCTGGGCCTCGATGGCGCGCGCGCGCGTGCAGATGCGCTGGTCGAAGACGCCTGCGCGGCGCTTGCACCCTACGGCACAAAGGCGCAAACCTTGCGGGATGCCGCGCGTTTCGTTATCTCCCGGCAAACCTGACGCCCCCGGAGGGCTGCGAATGACTGACCGCCCACAGACCCCCATGCTCGATCGCGTGCGCCTGCCCTCGGATCTCAAGGGCCTCACCGACCGAGAGTTGCGCCAACTGGCCGACGAGCTTCGCGCCGAGACGATTTCGGCGGTGTCGGTTACGGGCGGCCACCTTGGCGCGGGGCTGGGCGTGGTTGAATTGACCGTGGCGCTGCACGCCGTCTTTGATACACCGCGCGACAAGATCATCTGGGATGTCGGGCACCAGTGCTATCCGCACAAAATCCTGACTGGTCGGCGCGACCGTATTCGCACGCTGCGCCAGAAGGGCGGGCTTTCAGGTTTCACCAAACGCTCGGAAAGCGCCTATGACCCGTTCGGGGCGGGGCACAGCTCTACCTCCATTTCCGCCGCGCTGGGCCTTGCCGTCGCGCGCGATCTGGGCGGTGATGCGGGCGATGCGATTGCCGTTATCGGTGACGGCGCGATGAGCGCGGGCATGGCGTTCGAGGCGATGAACAACGCAGGCCATCTAGGCAAGCGCCTGTTCGTGGTGCTGAACGACAACGAAATGTCGATCGCCCCGCCCGTTGGTGCGCTTTCGTCCTATCTCACCCGGCTCTATGCGGGCGGCCCCTATCAAGATCTGAAGGCAGCCGCCAAAGGCGCTGTCAGCCTTCTGCCAGAGGGCCTGCAAGAAGGCGCACGCCGCGCCAAGGAAATGCTGAAAGGCATGACCGTGGGCGGCACCCTGTTCGAGGAATTGGGCTTTACCTATGTCGGCCCGGTCGATGGCCACGACCTCGATCAACTCTTGCCGCTGCTGCGCACCGTCAAGACGCGCTCTACCGGCCCGATGCTGATTCATGTCGTGACCAAAAAGGGCAAGGGCTACGCCCCGGCCGAAAGTGCCGCTGACCGAGGCCACGCCACTGCCAAGTTCAATGTGCTGACCGGTGTGCAGACCAAGGCCGTATCAAACGCGCCAAGCTACACCAAGGTTTTCGCCCAAAGCCTTTTGGCCGAGGCCGAGCGCGATGAAAAGATCGTCGCCGTCACCGCCGCCATGCCCGAGGGCACTGGCCTTGATCTGTTTGCCAAGCGGTTCCCGCGCCGCTGCTTTGATGTGGGCATCGCCGAACAGCACGCCGTCACCTTTTCCGCCGGTATGGCGGCAGGGGGGATGAAGCCGTTTTGCGCGCTCTATTCCACCTTCCTGCAACGCGGGTTTGACCAGATCGTGCATGATGTGGCGATCCAACGCCTACCGGTGCGTTTTGCCATCGACCGCGCCGGATTGGTGGGTGCGGACGGTGCAACCCATGCCGGTGCCTTTGATGTGGCCTTCCTTGCCAATCTGCCGGGTTTCGTGGTGATGGCTGCGGCCGATGAGGCGGAACTGGTGCATATGGTCGCCACCGCCGCGGCGCATGACGCAGGCCCAATCGCCTTTCGCTATCCGCGCGGCGAGGGCGCTGGCGTGGAAATGCCCGCCAAAGGCGTGCCGCTGGAAATTGGCCGTGGTCGCATTGTGGCCGAGGGCGGGCGCGTGGCGATTCTGTCCTTCGGCACCCGCCTTGCCGAGGTGTTGAAAGCGCGCGAGGCGCTGGCCGCGCGCGGCCTTGCCCCCACCGTCGCCGACGCCCGCTTTGCCAAGCCGCTTGACCGCGATCTGATCCTGCGGCTGGTCGCCGGGCACGAGGCGCTGATTACCGTTGAAGAAGGCGCAATCGGCGGTTTTGGCAGCCATGTCGCACAGCTTCTGGCCGAAGAAGGCATTTTCGATCGCGGCTACCGCTTCCGCAG
>NZ_JBFHIA010000090.1:0-11071 GCF_041596715.1 Phaeovulum sp. | reverse complement strand
TCCGCCACCAGCCGCGCGGCCACGTCAAGGCGCAGTGCATCGTTCAGCTTGGTCCCCAGTGTCAGCGCCACTTGATGCCGCCCGAAACCTGACGACCAAGTGTTGCCGTAGCTGAGATCGGGCGTCGTGGCATCCGTATATGTATAGGCGGCGGTCAGTTCGAACCGCTCGCCCAGCGGTATTGCGGCCTCAAGCTCCAACCCTTGGCGCCGGGTCAGGCCTTCCACCTGCACATACCCGTCATCACTATAATCACTCGTCGTTCCCATATCGGAAAAGTCGATCAGATTGTCGGTGTCGATGCGAAATAGCGTGGCACGCACATAGGCGTTGCCGCCCAGCGCGCGCTCTAGCCCCAGATCAAAGCTCTGGCTTTGCTCGGGCTCAAGGTCGGTGCTGCCGTATGGCCCGTAAAGCTCGTAGCCCGAGGGCGCACGAAAGCCGGTGCCAAGCGATGACCGCAGCGTCCAAGCGTCATCGATCCGCCAGCTGGCAGCCAGACGGGCGGTATCTTGGCCGCCGAAAACGGAATGATCGTCATGGCGCACGGACGCTACCACGTCGATGTTGTTGCCGATCTGGTGCGCGTATTCGGCAAATACGCCAACCACGTCTGAACTTGCGCCATTCGTCTCTGCGCCGTACCCATAGTCACTCGTCTGACTATAGGTTTCGCGCGTGGCATCCGCGCCGAACACTAGCCGCCCGGCCGCGCCGATGTCGGTTGCGGCCTTCCATGCAAGCGTCGAACGACGGCCAGAATAATCTAGCTCGGACTCGGACAGGTACCCCGAATAGGTTTCCGAGCCATAGAGACTCCGTTCCATTGAGAAGTGGCTGGCACTGACTTCGTGCTCAACAGTGCCAACGTCAAAGCGCGCATAGGCCCGCACACCCGCCGTAGTCTGATGCGAGGTCTCATCATCGCTTTCTACATCGCCGGGAAAGTAAGGGTCATAATCGCCATCCGACACTTCGGCAAAGGCAGAAAAGCCCAAGGTCACACCGTTCTCTAGCGTGGTTTCGCCTTTGACCGACAGTCTGGTTGCGTCATAGCCGTCTGCTTCGGTGTCCGTCGTCTTGGCGGAATAGCCATCGGTGTGCACTTGTGAAACGGCAATGCTGACGCTGCCGGTTTCGGTGCGCTGCGCGTATTCATAGCCAAGCGAAACGGTGCCGTAGCTGCCAACTTCGAAGGTGGCGGTCTGTTCGCTGCCCAACGCTTCGCGAACCGGGCTTTCAAAGCTCAGCACGCCGGCCACGGCTTGCCCGCCATGCACCGCCGATTGCGAACCGCGCAGAAGTTCCAGTCGCCCGAAACCCAAACCCGTCAGCCGCCCCATGTTAAACGCCACCTGCGGCGCGGAGGGGTCTGATACGTCGATGCCATCGACCAGAACCTTGACGTAGTTCTGGCTGACCCCGCGCAGCGTGAAACTGGTCTGCCCGCCCAAGCCGC
Source organism: Phaeovulum sp. (assembly GCF_041596715.1). Lineage (GTDB taxonomy): Bacteria > Pseudomonadota > Alphaproteobacteria > Rhodobacterales > Rhodobacteraceae > UBA6213. The sequence goes on along the minus strand of NZ_JBFHIA010000090.1, from coordinate 9,612 downwards.
CGCGCGACAGGATGCCCACACCCGGCATACGGGCAAGGTATTCGGTCAGGCTCAGTTCGCCCGTGGCCTGCACCTGCTCTGCGGTGGCGGTGGTGACGGTGGCACCGGTGCGCCCGGCGGCGCGCGGCTCTTGCCCGGCGCTGACGATGATATCGTCAAGCTCGATCAATTCGATGGCCACGGCGGGGGCTGCGGCGATGCTGCCTGCAAGCGCCGCAACGGTTGCGGTCAGATGAGTGAGATGTCGCATACTATGTCTTTCCAATGCGCCCCTTTGGCGCCGCCTAAATCAAGCCTTTGGAAAGATTGCCTTTCCGCCGACGGTGATAATCACCACTAGCGGAAAGTCCGCCTCCCCCACGCGCCCCGCGCGGCGGAAATGAGTGATCACCTCGGCAGGTCTCCTGGCTTGCGGGTCAGGGCTCGGGCTGGCCTTCCCGGGTGTGACCCCAGTGGCAATTCTCAGCCTTCGCTCGCCGCTTACAGTTGCGGGGGCAGCCCCGGAGTAGACAGCAAAGCCGCCGCACCGGGTTCCCTTTTCATCCGCCCCTCACGAGGCGAAACCGAAGTGCGGGTGTCATCGCGTGCAGGTGGCCTTCTGTCAAGACCGTGATTGCGCCAAAAGTTCTTTGGCCTGAACGGCACGGTTGTGGCGCACCGAAGACACCAGCGACAACCCGATCAGGCTGGCCCCCAGAAGCCCGGTGACCATTTCCGGGATGTGCCACATGGTCTGCGCGAACATGATCAGCGACAGGACCAGAATCGACCAGAACGCGCCATGTTCGAGATAGCGAAACTCGGCCAGCGTCTGGCGTTCGACCAGCATGATCGTCATCGAGCGCACATACATTGCGCCGACGCCAAGCCCGATGGCGATCAGAAACAGGTTCTGCGTCAGTGCGAAGGCCCCGATCACGCCGTCAAAGCTGAAAGAGGCGTCGAGCACTTCGAGATAAAGAAACGCGCCAAGCCCGCCCCGCGCAGCGCTGCTGGCAAGTTTCGAGCGTTGGTCAAGCACATGGCCAAGCACTTCCACCAGCAAAAAGGTCAGAAGCCCGGCCAGAGATGCTATCAGGAACTCATGTTCGCGCGCATCGGGCAAAAGCACGGTGCAGAGCATGATAACCGCCAGCACCAGCGCGATCTCGAGCCCGCGCACGGATGCGCAACGGCGCAACTGACATTCGAGCGCGCGGATCCAATCGACCTCTTTGCCCTCGTCAATAAAATAGCGCAGCGACACCATCATCAAGAAGGTTCCGCCGAACGCGGCAATAGACAAATGCGCGCTGCCGATGATGACCGCATATTCTGCGGGCCGCGTTGCCGCCAAATGAATAGCTTCGAAGGGCCCGATTCCCGCAGCAATGACGACGATCAGCAGCGGAAAGAGAACACGCATCCCGAACACCGCAATCAGGATACCCCAAGTCAGAAACCGCTGCTGCCAGACCGGTGTCATGTCTTTGAGTTTGTTCGCATTTACAATGGCATTATCGAAGGAAAGCGAGATTTCCAAGACCGCCAGAACCGACGCAATCAGCAGAAACGAAACCCCACGCGGGTAGCCGCCATACGAAAAACCCAACCAGAATGCGAGTACGAGGCCCAAGGCAGTGATGCCGAAGGCCCAACGAAAATAATGTAGTGAGGTTTTCATCGGAGCTCCGCTGTCGGCCCGCAGAGGGCTTGGGGGCGAGATAGGGCCGCAAACCGCCTAGGGCAAGGGTTGCGAAAGATTCGAAGGTAATTTGCTGCGTTACGGCCACGCTCGCTAAGTGCGACCACTCGCCGCAGGCAGGCTGGCAGCAATCGCCTAAAGTGGGAATTGGTTTATAAGCTGAATAAAAACAAAGTCAGACAGGACGAGGGGCATGAAAACACTAAGATCCTTTGGCTTTGCGTTACTTGCGGTCATCGCGGTTTTTGGCTTTGCCAGTGCGCAACGTGCAAGCAACCGCGTGGAAGAGCAGATTCCCGAACGCCAGGCGCTGTTTCGGCTGCTGGCGCTTTACCTTGAACCGATCGCGGCGATGGGGCGCGGTGAAGTCGAATATGATTCAGTCGTAGCCGAAGACGCGGCGCGGAACCTTGCAATGGTGGCGCAGCTTGACCAGACCAAGCTCTGGCCCGAGGTGCGAAAGACAGGGATCGCCCGCATCAGTCTGGCCAGCGTCTTGGGCACTGCCGCCCGTTCGAACGCGCTTGATGACATGACCGCAGCAATCCTGCGGCTGGCTGCGGTGGCAGGAACCGGGATCGAACCGATGCAGATGGCACTGACCGAGGTCAGCCAAAGCTGCATCGAATGCCACGAGACCGACCCCAACTTGCACTGACAGGTTTTCAGGCCTGCCCGAGTTTTGCCGCCCGTGCCGCCCGCAGCCGCGCGAAATCATCGCCCGCGTGATAGCTTGAGCGCGTCAGCGGCGTGGCGGACACCATGAGGAACCCCTTGCCGTAAGCCGCACCTTCGTAGCCCTTGAACTCTTCAGGCGTTACGAAACGATCGACCCGGTGATGCTTGGGTGTTGGTTGCAGGTATTGCCCGATGGTCAGAAAATCGACATCCGCGGCACGCAGATCGTCCATCACCTGCCGCACGCCCTGCGCATCTTCGCCAAGACCCACCATGATTCCCGATTTGGTAAAAAGGCCGGGGTCGAGTTCCTTGGCGCGCTGCAACAGGCGCAGCGAGGCAAAGTAGCGCGCGCCGGGGCGCACCGTGGGGTAAAGCCCCGGCACGGTTTCGAGGTTATGGTTGAAAACATCAGGGCGCGCCGCGACGACCGTTTCCAGCGCCTCGGGCCCGCATTTGAGAAAATCGGGGGTCAGCACCTCGATCGTGGTATCGGGTGCGCGGTGGCGGATGGCGCGAATGGTCTGCGCGAAGTGGTCAGCACCGCCATCGGCCAGATCATCGCGGTCAACCGAAGTGATGACCACATGCTTTAGCCCAAGTGTCGCCACCGCCTGCGCCACACGCCCCGGTTCGAATGCATCGAGCGTGTCGGGTTTACCCGTGGCGATGTTGCAAAACGAACAGCCACGCGTGCAGATTTCGCCCATGATCATCATCGTGGCGTGGCCCGCGCTCCAACATTCACCGACGTTGGGGCACCCGGCCTCTTCACACACGGTAACAAGCCGATTGGTCTTGAGCGTATCGCGCGTGGCCTTGTAGCCCTCTGACGTAGGGGCGCGCACACGGATCCACGAGGGTTTTGCCGGTTGTTGCTGATCGGGGCGATGCGCCTTTTCAGGGTGGCGTTCACCGGGGATCTTGAGATCGCGGGTCATGGTGGCTCCTCAAAGCGGCATCGCGGCAGATGTAGAGCATCACCGCGGGCAGGCCAAGGGGGCTGCCAGCCACCCCGGCCACTTTCGCGCGGCACATATCAGGGAACACGGGCGCGGGTCGTGGCTAGCAGCGCCTCACCAGTTGCTGCAAGTGCGGCGGCAAGCGGGTCGAACCAGTCGTCGGCGGCGCTGGCGGCGCGGCGCAGCAGGTAGAGCGTGCGGTTCGGCTCGGGCGCGGTAAAGCGCAGGCAGGCAAGACCGGGTGCTGCCGCAGTTTCGGTCGCCAGCGCGATTTCGGGCAGAAACGTCAGCCCCGCGCCCCCCGCCACCAGCCCACAAAGCGTGGCAAGCGAAGCCGCGCCAAGATCAAGCCGGGCACTGGAACGCATCAGCCCGCAAACCTCTAGCGCCTGATCGGCAAGGCAATGGCCCTCATCCAGCAGCAAAAGCTCGTCAGGGTCGAGCCCACGCGGGCGCAAGGCTTCGCGCGCTTGGCCAAGATGCGCCAGCCGCTCGGCACTGCCAGCCAGCAAAAAGCGGTCATCGAAAAGCGGCTTTGCCGTGAACGCGCTCTCAGGCGGCGCAGATGCGATAACTGCGGCGTCAAGCAAGCCATCTGCGAGCTCGGCAAGCAACGTGGCCGTGCGCGCCTCGCGCAGGCGCAAATCCCGAGCGTGCGGCAGAGCCGCCAAACGGGGCAGCAGCGGCGGAAGCAAATAGGGTGCCACCGTGGGAATGACGCCCAGTTGCAGCGCCGCGTGGGGGGCGCGGTGGCGCGCGTCGGCGGCAAGCTCCTGCGCCTCGGCAAGAATATGCGCCGCACGCAGCGCCAAGGCACGGCCCGCACGGGTCGGCACCACCGCCCTCGGGCCGCGTTCGACCAGCGGCAGGCCAAGCGCAGCCTCGAGTGCGCGGATCTGCATCGAAAGCGCGGGCTGGGTGATATGCACCTTTTCAGCGGCGCGGCCGAAATGCCGCGTCTCGATCAGCGCAACAAAGCAAGAAAGTTGGCGGAGCGTGAAGTTCATAAGATCATCTTATCGGAATGAGCAGGATTTGCAATTTTACATTATTGGCCGAAGCGTTCATCCTGCGCGGGAAAGATTTCAGGAGGTACCATGACACGCTTGACCACCACCGCCGGTGCACCGGTTGCAGACAACCAGAACAGCGAAACCGCAGGCCCGCGCGGCCCGCTGTTGATGCAGGACTATCACCTGCTCGAAAAACTCGCGCACCAGAACCGCGAGCGGATCCCCGAGCGGGTCGTGCATGCCAAGGGCTGGGGCGCGTTTGGCGACTTTACCGTAACGCACGACATCTCGCGCTACACACGCGCCGCGATTTTCGGCGCGGTGGGCAAGGTTACGCCGATGCTGGCGCGGTTTTCGACCGTGGCCGGCGAAGCGGGCGCCGCCGATCACGAACGCGACGTGCGTGGCTTTGCGCTGAAGTTCTATACCGAAGAGGGCAACTGGGACCTCGTTGGCAACAACACCCCGGTGTTCTTCGTGCGCGATCCGCTGAAGTTTCCCGACTTCATCCACACGCAAAAGCGGCATCCGCGCACCAACATGCGTTCCAACACAGCGATGTGGGATTTCTGGAGCCTTGTTCCCGAAAGCCTGCATCAGGTCACCATTCTGATGAGCGACCGCGGCCTGCCGCAAGATCCGACGCGGATGAACGGCTATGGCAGCCACACCTATTCTTTCTGGAACGCGGCGGGCGAGCGTTTCTGGGTGAAGTTCCACTTCAAGACCCAGCAGGGCCACGCGCATTTCACCAATGAAGAAGGCAATGCGATCATCGCGCGTACCCGCGAGGGGTATCAGGAGGCGCTGTTTGGCGGCATCGAGGCCGGGCGCTTCCCGCGCTGGACGCTGAAGGTGCAGATCATGACCGAGGAAGAGGCCGAGCAGACCGAATACGATCCCTTCGATCTGACCAAGGTCTGGCCGCATTCCGACTTTCCGCTGCACGAAGTTGGCTACTTTGAGCTTAACCGCAACGCCGACAACTATTTTGCGCAGATCGAACAGGCGGCGTTCAGCCCCTCGAACAAGGTGCCCGGCATTGGTTACAGCCCCGACAAGATGTTGCAGGCGCGGGTCTTTTCCTATGCCGATGCGCACCGCCACCGGCTGGGCACCCATTACGAGGCGCTTCCGGTCAACACCCCGCGCTGCCCGGTGCACCACTACCACAAAGACGGCGCAATGAGCTTTGCCGGGGCGAAAACTGGCGCGGTTGATGCCTATTACGAGCCCAACTCGATGGGGGGCGCAGTGCAGGATGCAAGCGTGGCCGAACCGCCGCTGCGCCTGTCGGGCAGCGCCGGGCGGCAGGCCCATGTGCAAAAGATCGACGATTACACCCAGCCGCGCGCGTTGCACGACCGGGTGCTGACCGCCGAACAGCGTGCAAGGCTTTACGCCAACATCGCCGCCTCGATGGCAGGGGTGCCAGAGAATATCATCGAGCGCGCACTGGGCCATTTCGATGCAATCTCGCCAGAATACGGCGCGGGCATCCGGGCTGCACTGGCCAAAGCGGGCTGACGCATTCGGAATCGGGGCGTCGCATGACGCCCCGCTTGCCGCAACTCACGCCCCGGCATAAGCAGGGCTTGCGTCGGGCCATCCGCGCCCGGCGACTCAGTCAAAGAGGGCGCGATGCTTGAATTTCTGTCCGACCCGGCCATCTGGGCCTCGTTTCTGACGCTTACGATCCTCGAGATCGTACTTGGCGTCGATAACGTCATTTTCATCTCGATTGCCGCAGAGCGGCTACCAGAAGCTTTGCGAGCGCGGGCGCGCTTCATCGGGCTTGTTGGGGCGCTGGTGCTGCGAATCGCGCTTTTGTTCTCGATCTCGTGGATCATCGGCATGTCAGCGCCGGTGCTGAGCATCTTCAATATCGCCTTTTCTTGGCGCGATATGATCCTGTTGGCGGGCGGGCTGTTCCTGATCTGGAAGGCCGCAACCGAAATATTCGCTGAAGTCGAGGGCGAAAAGCACACGCAAGGCGGTGCGGGCAAGGCCACGATGCTTGCGGTCATCACGCAGATCATGGTGCTCGACATGGTGTTCTCGCTCGATTCGGTGATTACAGCGGTGGGCATTGCTGACCACCTTTCGGTGATGGTCGCAGCCGTGGCGGTGGCGATTCTGGTAATGATGGTGGCGGCAGAGCCGATCGCCGATTTCATCTCGCATCACCCGTCGACCAAAATGCTCGCGCTGGCGTTTCTGGTGATGGTCGGCATGGCGCTGGTGGCCGACGGTATGCACCACCATGTCGAACGCGGTTTCATTTATGCAGCCATGGTCTTTGCGGGGGGCGTAGAGGGGTTGAACCTTTGGCGGCAGAAGCGCCGCGGCGCAAAGGTGGTGCAGTAACCAAGGGGGCGCGGGCGGATTTTTTGCCGCTCGCGCATTTTCCTCTTGCAGCCCGCGCCGCGAGTTTATACATCCCCCGTCACCGAAACGGAGTGCGGGCGTAGCTCAGGGGTAGAGCATAACCTTGCCAAGGTTAGGGTCGTGAGTTCGAATCTCATCGCCCGCTCCAATTCGCGGAAAGGCCCTCGGGGAAACCCGAGGGCCTTTCGCGTATTCGGCCCTCCGGGTTGACAAGCGCGGCGCGGCAAGCGCTTTCTGCGCCGCAACGCGGTAGCGGGATCGGAACGCAGGCCAGACCATGCAACAGGCAATCGGCGCAATCATTCTGGCGCTTTACCTTGCGCTGACCGCGCTGGCGGCACCGCTGCTGCGCTGGCTGCTGGCGCGGCGTGCCGCAACCGGGCGCGAAGACCCGCAGCGCTGGCGTGAAAAGCTGGGCGTGGCGGGGGCGGTGCGGCCTGAGGGGCAGCTGTTATGGTTGCACGCAGCCTCGGTAGGCGAGCTTTTGTCGGTGGTTTCGCTGGTGCAGGCGCTGGCCAAGGCGCGCCCCGGTCTCGGCCTGCTGGTCACCACCTCGACGATCACTTCGGCGCGGCTGGCGGCGACGCGGCTGCCCGCGCATGTGGTGCACCAGTATCTGCCGCTTGATACGCCACGCGCGGTGACACGGTTTCTGGATCACTGGCACCCCGATGTGGCGGTCTGGGTGGAAAGCGAGTTTTGGCCGCGCCTGATCGAGGCAACCGCGGCGCGCGGGGTGCCGATGCTGCTGGTGAACGCGCGCGTGTCGGACCGTTCAGCGCGGCGCTGGCAGCGTATGGGGGCGTTGGCGCAGCGCCTGCTCAGCCATTTTTCGCAGGTCTTGGCGCAAGATGCCCAAAGCGCGCGCAATCTTCTGGCAATCGGGCTTGCCCCCGAGCGGCTGACCCGCGCCGGGTCGCTGAAGGAAAGCGCGGCCGCCCTGCCCGTCGATTCCGCAGAGCGCGCGCGGCTTCGCGCGCTTTGGTCAGCGCGGCCGCGCTGGCTTGCGGCATCGACGCATGCGGGCGAAGAAGCAGAGGTGTTCGCGGCCCAGCGCGCGGCGGCTGCGGCATTGCCCGGCCTCTTGCTGATCCTTGCGCCGCGCCATCCCATTCGCGGCCCCGCCCTTGCTGCCGAGGCGCGGGCGGCAGGCTTTTCGGTGGCCGAACGCAGCAGCGGCCAGGGCGATGCGGCACTGGCCGATGTTTATCTGGCCGATACGCTGGGTGAGATGGGGCTTTGGTTCGATCTGGCACCAGTGGCGTTTCTTGGCGGCTCGCTGGTCCCGGTGGGTGGCCATAACCCCTATGAACCGGTCGCACAGGGTGCCGCGGTGCTGCACGGGCCAGAGGTGGGCAATTTCCGCGAGGTCTATGCCCGCCTCGATGCCGCCGGGGCCGCCCTTGCCGTGGCCGACGCCGCAGCACTGGCGGCCGCCCTGCCCCGGCTGCTTGCCGATGACGCATCGGCAGCGCGAGCGCAGGCGCAAACCGCGCAGCCGCTACTTGCCGACGCGGGCGAAGGCGCAGAGGCGGCGGCGCTTGCCGCGCTGCTAGGCGCGCTTGATGCCGCTTCGGCTGCCAAACTGGGCGCGCGGCCGCTGTAACCTGCTGCAAGATTGCGTGAAGCGGTTTTGCTTGCGAGTGGCGCGATAGGCGATAAAACCGGGGCGAGCAGCAAAAGGCAGTGAACCCATGGCAAACGCCGTCATCATTCTGGCCGCGGGGCAAGGCACCCGTATGCAATCCGACCTGCCAAAAGTGCTACACCCGCTGGGTGCCGCACCGCTTCTGGCACATGCACTGACCGCAGCACGAACGCTGGAACCTGCGCGCATGGTGGTGGTGGCGGGCCACGGCGGCGACCAGGTGCGCCAAATGGTCGAAGGTTTCGCGCCCGAAGCAGAGGTAGTGCTGCAAGAGCCGCAACTTGGCACCGGCCACGCGGTGGCGCAGGCGCTACCGGCGCTGGCGGGCTTTGAGGGCCGGGTGGTGGTGATCTATGGTGACACTCCGTTTCTGCGCGCCGAGACGCTGGCATCGATGATCGACGCCAAAGCGGACGTGGTCGTGCTGGGCTTTGATGCCGCCGATCCGGGGCGTTACGGGCGGCTTGTCACAGGCCCCGCAGGGCTGGAGCGGATTGTCGAGTTCAAAGACGCAACCGCCGCCGAACGCGCCATCTCGCTATGCAATTCCGGCGTGATCGCTATAGATGCGGCGCTGCTGGCACCCTTGATCGCAGGGCTCGGCAACGCCAACGCGGCGGGCGAATATTACCTGACCGATATTGTTGCCGCCGCCCGCGCAGGTGGCCAGAGCGTGGCAGTCGTGCGCTGCCCAGAGGCCGAGACGCTGGGCATCAACACGCGTGCCGAACTCGCCGCCGCCGAGGCGCTGTTTCAGGCGAACGCGCGCGCAGAGGCGCTGGAAAACGGCGTCACGCTGACCGCCCCCGAGACGGTCTTTTTCGCGCTTGATACATGGATTGGCCGCGATGCGGTGATCGGCCCGAATGTGGTGTTCGGCCCCGGCGTCACCATCGAGTCGGGCGCAGAGGTGCGCGCCTTCTGCCACCTTGAAGGGTGCCATATCTCGGCAGGGGCTACCGTCGGCCCCTTCGCGCGCCTGCGCCCGGGAACCGAGCTTGGCGGTGACGTGCACGTGGGCAACTTTGTCGAACTCAAGAACGCGGTTCTGGATGAGGGCGTGAAGGTCGGCCACCTCACCTATCTTGGCGATACGCATGTGGGCGAACGCACCAACATCGGCGCGGGCACGGTGACGTGCAACTATGACGGCGTCATGAAACATCGCACCGAAATCGGCGCAAATGCCTTTATCGGCTCTGACACGATGCTGGTGGCGCCAGTGTCGGTGGGCGATGG
>NZ_JBFHIA010000089.1:0-11285 GCF_041596715.1 Phaeovulum sp. | reverse complement strand
CGGGCCGCGCTTACCCCAGAAGTCGCCGACGATCACCTTGACGCGTGTGCCGTCATCGTCGATCACCTCGGGAATGTCGGCCCCTTTCACATCTTGATAGCGCGGCTGGGTCATTTTTAGCGCCGAGGGCAGGTTCGCCCATAGCTGGAAACCGTGCATTTGCCCCTTGGCGTTCCCAGTGGGCATTTCCTGATGCAGAATCCCGCGCCCTGCGGTCATCCACTGCACGTCGCCCGCACCAAGATTGCCCGTGTTGCCCAAGCTGTCGCCATGCATGACGGTGCCTGCAAGGACATAGGTGATGGTTTCGATGCCGCGGTGCGGGTGCCAGGGAAAACCCGCCTCAAAGTCCGAAGGCCGCTCGCCGCGAAAATCGTCAAACAGCAGAAACGGGTCAAGTTCGGTCGGGTTAGAAAACCCAAAAGCGCGGTGCAGATTCACACCTGCGCCTTCGACTGTCGGCTGGGCGCGGCGGTTTTCAAGCACTGGGCGGATCGACATGGGCGGCCTCCTTGCGGTTTTGTGCCCAGAAGATAGGTGCGCCCGCCGCCTGTGCACAGGCAGCGGGCGTCACAGACGATGTGCCAGAATGCACAATCAGAATGGGGTCAGTCTTCCCAGACCACGCGCGGCCCGCGCGGGCGGGTGACGATGAAGTTCTGGTGTGATCCTGCGCCAAGGCCGATGCCGAAAATCGGGTTATATCGCATAGAGGTTTCCACGACGATCGCGGTATCGCCCGCCGGCATCGTCGGAATCCGGTCTGCCTCAAGTGCAATCGAGCTGTTGGTATGGGCCGGCATGTCATGCGTGGCATAAGACCACTCGCGCTGGAACATCTTCAGATCGGCGTCCCAATAGATCGAGGTGACGCGAATCCAGCTGTCGCCCTGCGCGTTCGTCACATAGTCGAACAGCTTGTTCAGCCCTTCCATATAGGCCGCATTGACCGGTGATTTTTCCCGCGAAATCGCGTCGGCCACCGTAAAGGCGCCCTTCATATTGGCGGTTTTCACGCGGAAGGCATCGCTGAACTGGTAGGTCATCGCATACCACGACACCAGCATCAGCGCCGCCAGCGCGCCTTCGATGGCGGTGGCGCCCGAACAGTCGTCGCGCCAGTAGGCGAGATGACGGCGAAGGTGTTGGCGAATGCTCATCGGCCCCTCTCTCATCGCGGTTCGTTGACGAAAGCGGTGACAACAACCAGCGACACCGCACCTGTCGGGTCTTTCACCAGTTGCGCGCCGACACCCGCGCCCGGCATCATCGGGTCAACCTTGAGGCAGACGCGCATCAGCATGAGCTGATCTGAAACCCCGCGCTGAAGAAGCGATTCCTCTTGTTCTTCTGCGGTGCGATCGACGCAGGCAACGGATGTCCCTGCGAGTGCGGTGGTCCATGTGGTCTTGTCGATCTCGAACACTTCGACCTTGAGGTCATTCATGCAGTTGGGCGCAATCGCCATCCGGTTGCAGATCGACCGCTTCAGCGTGGTGTGATCGGGCAGCGGCTCGATCCCAAGCTTCAGAATGCGCGCCGTATCGTCTACCGCGCGATCCAGAAGCGATTGGCGGATCGATAGCGTCGAAAGCTCGATCGACGAGGCAAAGACCATCAGGAAGAACGGGATGAACATCACCGTCGGAATCGTTACGTTGCCATCTTCGCGGCGCAGGAATCGCCGTGGTCGAGCCATGAAATGGGCGATTGTGCTACGCATCAGTTCGTCAGCCGCAAAGAGTTGATCGCAGACGCAATTCCCGCGAAGGCGGTATCAAGCTCGGAGGCCGTCACGCTCCAGAAATAGGCTGGGGCGGTCGCGCAATTGCGCAGCACGGTCTGGCCTGCCGAGGGCGCATCCACTGCCAGCGAAAAGATGACGATGTTGCGGTCGCGGTTCTTGGCTGCCGTGCAGATTGCCGCAAGGTTGGTGTCCTTGTCGTCAAACTCTGATTGTTCGGCCATCTGGTTGTAAAGCGTCGAGGCATTGTTATACGGCACGCCAAGAAAAGCGTTTAGCGCGTATTGCAGCGTGTATTTCTTGGTGTTCCACAGCGTTTCAAAGGTGATGGGGAAGTCGGCGTTGGTAATTTGGCTTTCCTTGTACCACCTGTTGTATTTGAAGCTGTAGTAGGGCTTGGTTATGCCCGGCACGTAATAATAAAGATAATCGGTCGACAAATCGGTGGTCGATTTCGTCGAAACCAGCCCGGTCGAGCCACTGCGATATGCAGCCTTGGTCGAGAAGGTCCGGGTGTTTTGCCCGTCGGTCATCAGCAGCAACACCTTCATGGTGTTCTGATCGGTATATTCGAAGGGCCGTCCGGCCATGTCGCTGCTGATCACATTGCTGGCGGCCAGCGATGTGACGACCGGTTGCGCAGCCGGATCCAGTAGCGCCAGCCCCCATTTCGCACCCATGTCGATCGCCGTGTCGCCACCTGCGGTCAGCGAGTTGATCTTGTCGGTCAGCACGGATTGCTTGTTGGCGAATGGCAGCACTGCCGCCATGCTGTTTTCAGGGCAGTTGATGATGGCGTTCGAAGAACTCCAGTAGGTTTGGGTCGAAAAACCCCATTGGCGATAGTCAAAGCTGTCGCCATACATCGCGCGCTGCAAAGATTGCGACGGCGAGACTGCGGGGCTCGCAAAATCGGATGCCGAAAAGAAGTCTACGCAGGTGCTTTGCGTATGGTCGTTCGAAAGGTTGAAGCGCGCAGCAAGGGTGCTGCCCAATACGACCTGTTGGTTGTAGGGCACGATCGAAATGCCAAGCCGCCCGGGGGGCGCGCCCGCGGGCTGCACGTTCTTGAACATCGTATCGACAAACTGCACGGCTGCGGTGCGCAACAGCGAAATCCGCGTGCCCTTGTAGGAGCCGTTGACATAAACCTTGTCATTCATCGAGCCAGAAATATCCAGCACCATCGAGATTTCGACCTTGCCGATCGACTCGATTGCGCGCGATTGCGCTTTTGCGGTCATTTCATTCAGGCCGGCCAGCCGCGCAAGGAACGTCGGATAGGTATTGTTTACGTCGATCGAGACCTTGCGCCATTCGCCGAAATCGCCCTGTTCAACGATTGGCGTGATGTTCAGCCCGCCAAGCCCGGATTTGGCAAAATAGTCGCGCGCCACTTCCGAAGGGGTCAGTGATTGGCTCAGGTCGGCTGCGGCCAATGCCGCGCGGTCCGATACGCCTTGAATCAACACGCGCCGTTCTTCATTGCGCATGATCTCGATGGCGACGCCACTGACGACCAACATGCCGACAAACAGATAAAGCGCGAATACGATCAGCGAACCTTCTTCGGACTTCGTGAACCCGCGTAAAAATGATGCCGAGCGCCGCGTCATGGCTGACAAGATCAAACGTTGCATCACACACCTCTACACTTGTGCCGCAGCACAAAAACCGCGGTTCTTCACGAACCGGGACGGACTTCATCACTAATAATAAATCTCACCACCGCGGCAGAATTGAGGCAGGTTGCGGCGCAAACGGGGGGCATTGTCCGCGCGCGGCATACGGTGCGCTGCGCTGCAAAGGTTTGTTTCCCGCGCAAAGGGTGCTTGCCAGAATCTCGCCGCAATTCGCTAACGTCTTGCTGTCAAATTGCGCGTAGGACACGTCGAACTGGTCGCTTGCAGGGGGTGATTCGCGCAAATCTACAATGGCGGCGCGGCAGGTTTGCACCTAGGCTCGGCCCGGGCGGCGGGTGCCAAGGAATAGGGCCGATTGCCGCAGCGCAGACGCAGAGGAGCAACCATGCTGCAAAAGACCGAACCGAGCTTTCGCGAATCCGTCGATATCATGTTTGACCGCGCCGTCGCGGTAATGGATCTCAAGCCGGGGTTGATAAAAAAGATCAAGGTCTGCAACTCGACCTATACCGTCCGCTTCGGTGTGCGCCTGCGCGGCAAGATCGAAACCTTCACCGGCTATCGCTCGGTACATTCGGAACATATGGAACCGGTCAAGGGCGGCATCCGCTATGCGCTGTCGGTGCATCAGGACGAGGTCGAGGCGCTGGCGGCACTGATGACCTACAAATGCGCGCTGGTAGAGGCGCCCTTTGGCGGATCGAAAGGTGGGCTTTGCATCGACCCCCGCGCGTGGGACGAGCCTGAACTGGAACAGATCACCCGCCGCTTCGCCTACGAGCTTATCAAGCGCGACCTGATAAACCCCGCCCAAAACGTGCCCGCCCCCGACATGGGCACGGGCGAGCGTGAAATGGCGTGGATCGTCGATCAATACTCGCGCATGAACACCACCGACATCAACGCTCGCGCCTGCGTTACCGGCAAGCCGCTGAACTCGGGCGGCATCCATGGCCGGATCGAGGCGACAGGGCGCGGTGTGCAATATGCGCTGCGCGAGTTTTTCCGCCATCCCGAAGACGTGGCCGAGGCGAAACTGAGCGGCAGCTTGCAGGGCAAGCGCGTCGTGGTGCAGGGGCTTGGCAACGTCGGCAGCCACGCCGCGCGGTTCCTTGCCACCGAGGATGGCGCGCAGATCGTCGGTGTGATCGAACGCGATGGCGGGCTTTGGAACGACAAGGGCCTTGATATCGAGGCCGTGCTTGAATGGATGGCGGCGCACGACGGCATCAAGGATTGCCCCGCGGGCCGCTATGTGGCCGACGGCGCAAGCCTGCTCGAAGCCGAATGTGACATTCTCATTCCGGCGGCGATGGAAGGCGTGATCCACCTTGGCAACGCCGCGCGGGTGCAAGCGCCGCTGATCGTCGAGGCGGCGAATGGCCCGATCACCTCTGGCGCGGATGAGATCTTGCGCAAAAAGGGCACCGTGATCATTCCAGACATGTATGCCAACGCGGGCGGGGTAACCGTGTCCTATTTCGAATGGGTCAAGAACCTCAGCCACATCCGGTTCGGGCGTATGCAGCGGCGCGCCGAAGAGGCGCGCACCAAGGCACTGGTTGACGAGCTTGAACGGCTTTCCGCAGACAAGGGCCTTGGTTGGACCCTGTCGCCAGACTTCAAGGGCAAATACCTCACCGGGTCGGATGAGCTGGAACTGGTGCGCTCGGGCCTCGATGACACGATGCGCACGGCCTATCAGTCGATGCGCGAAATCTGGCGCTCGCGTCCCGAAGTGACCGATCTGCGCATGGCCGCCTATGTCGTGGCGATCGACCGCGTGGCGCAAAGCTACCGCTCGAAAGGGCTCTAGGCGCGGTGGAAAAAACCTCGCGTAATGCGTGGTTTCGCGGTCAGTGATGCATTGCCTTCGCGCCGAATCCCGGGCTTGATGCGGCGCGGAGGGCAAGATGCGCTATTCGGGCTTGAAAGTGCTGGCCGAGGGGCTGCGTGGCGGGGCGGGCTGGCGCCCGTTCTGGCGCAAGGCAGCGCCCGCGGCCGAATATGACGCCATTGTCATCGGCGGCGGCGGGCACGGGCTTGCCACCGCCTATTACCTTGCGCGCGAGCATGGGCTTGCCCGTGTCGCGGTGCTGGAAAAGGGCTGGGTCGGCTCTGGCAACGTCGGGCGCAACACGACCATCGTGCGCGCCACCTACATGATGCCCGGCAACCAAGAGTTTTATTCCACCTCGTTGAAAATGTGGGAAAGCCTTGCGCAGGATCTCAACTTCAACCTGATGTATAGCCCGCGTGGGCTGTTGATGCTGTTTCACTCCGACGGTCAGCGCGATGCCTTTGCGCGGCGCGGCAACGCAATGCTGATCCAAGGCGACGATGCGCAATTGCTGGACCGCGAGGCTTTGCGCGCGCTGGTGCCCTATCTCGATTACGATCAGGCCCGCTTTCCGGTGCAGGGCGCGCTGCTGCACCCGCGCGGCGGCACCGTGCGCCATGACGCGGTGGCATGGGCCTATGCGCGCGCCGCCGATGCACGCGGCGTGGACATCATCGAAAACTGCGAGGTGACGGGCTTCGACTTGGCCGACGGGCGCATCAGCGGCGTGCAAACCACGCGCGGTGCCATCCGTGCGGGCCGGGTAGGCATGGCGGTTGCAGGCCGCTCGGGCGAGTTGGCCGGGCGTGCCGGGTTTCGCCTGCCGGTCGAAAGCCACGTTCTGCAAGCCTTTGTGACCGAAGGGTTAAAACCCTTTGTCCACCACGTCATTTCCTTTGGCATGGGGCATTTCTACATCAGCCAATCCGACAAGGGCGGGTTGGTCTTTGGCGGCGACATCGACTTTTACCCCTCTTATGCGCAGCGCGGTAACCTGCCGATGGCCGAGCATGTGATGGAGGCGGCAATGACCCTGATGCCCGCCATTGGCCGCGCGCGCGTGCTGCGCAACTGGGGCGGCATCATGGACATGACCCCCGATGGCAGCCCGATCATAGATCGCAGTCCGATCGAGGGGCTTTTTCTCAACACAGGTTGGAACTACGGCGGCTTCAAGGCCATCCCCGCCTCGGGTCTGGCCTTCGCGCATCTGATCGCGACCGGCGCGCCGCACCCGATTGCCGCGCGCTTCCGGCTTGACCGTTTCAACACCGGCGCGCTGATCGACGAGGAGGGCACCGGTGCCACGCATCATCTGCACTAGGGGGCGCCAATGCGCCTGATCTGCCCCAATTGCGGTCCGCGTGATCGGCGCGAGTTCTCTTGGATCGGCGCGGCGAGCCTGCTCGACAGGCCAGCGCCGGGGGGCGATTTCGTGGCTTGGCTGCACCTGCGCGATAACCCCGCCGGGCCTTTGGAAGAGCTTTGGTTGCACGAAGCAGGGTGCGGCGCCCTACTGCGCGCCAGTCGCGATACGCGCACACATGCGCTGGCCCCGCTAACCCTTGCCGGAGGCGCGCGATGACCGGAATCGACCGCGCCCAACCAATCACCTTTCGCTTTGATGGCCGCACTGTGCAGGGTTTTGCAGGCGATACGGTGGCCTCGGCCTTGCTGCGCGCGGGCCAGCGGCTGATGGCGCGATCATTCAAATACCACCGCCCGCGCGGTGTGCTTTCGCTCGGCTCCGAAGAGCCTTCGGCGCTGGTCACGCTTGGGCAGGGCGCTGCGCAGACGCCGAACCAGCGCGCCACGATGGTTGAGCTTTACGATGGGCTAGAGGTTTTCAGCCAGAACGCCTGGCCCTCGCTTGCCTTCGATGTGCAGGGGGTCAACGACCTCGCCGCGCCGTTTCTGGGCGCGGGGTTTTATTACAAGACCTTCATGTGGCCGCGCCGCGCTTGGTTTCGGCTTTATGAGCCAATCATTCGCCGCGCCGCAGGTTTGGGCGCACTGTCGGGCAAGGCCGACCGCGGCACAGATGAAAAAGCCTTTTCTTTCTGTGACTTGCTGGTGATCGGCGCGGGGCCTGCCGGGCTGATGGCGGCGCTGACCGCCGCGCGCGCCGGGGCCGATGTGATCTTGGCCGATGAAGGCGCGGCGATGGGCGGGCGGCTGCTTTATGAGGCCGAGGCAGTGGCGGGCAAGCCCGCCGCCGAATGGGTGGCCGAGGTGCTGGAAGAGCTGGCGGGTTGGCCAAATGTCCGCCTGCTGCCGCGCACCACCGTGACCGGGCAGTACGACCACGGCACCTTTGCCGCGGTCGAACGGCTGGCCGGCCCCCCCGCGCCCGACCGTCCGCGCGAGTGTTTCTGGCGCATCGCTGCGGCGCAGTCCGTGCTGGCGACGGGCGCGATCGAACGTTTGATCGCCTTTCCCGGCAATGACCGCCCCGGCGTGATGCTTGCGGGCGCAGTGCGCGGCTATCTGCACCGCTACGGCGTGCAGGCGGGGCGGCGTGTGGTGCTTTTTGCCAATAACGACGATGCGCATCGCACCGCGCGCGATCTGGCCGCTGCGGGGGCAGAGGTTGTGGCGGTGGACCCGCGCGCCGATGCCGTGGCGCAGGGCGATTATGCCTTGCGCGCCGGGGCAGAGGTTGTTGCCACCCGGGGTCGCACAGCACTTCGCCGCGTTGCGCTGCGCGATGGCGCAGGCCGCGTGGAATGGCTTGAGGCCGATTGCCTTGCGGTTTCGGGCGGTTGGAACCCCAATACGCAACTTGCCTGCCATCTGGGCGCAAAACCCGTTTGGAATGAAGTGGTTGGCGGCTTTGTCATGGCACCGGATGCGGTTTCAGACATGGCCTTTGCGGGGGCGGTCATGGGGGCCTGCTCCACCCGTGATGCGCTTGCGGCGGGGATTGCGGCCGGGGCCAAGGCCGCGCGCGCGCTTGGCCTTGCCCCCGTGCCGCCCGACCCGCCCGAGGCCGAGGCCGAAGCGGGCGCGCTGCAACTGCTCTGGCAGGTGGCCGCCCCCGGCCGCGCCTTTGTCGATCTGGCAAATGATGTGACGGTCAAGGATCTGGTGCTTGCCGCCGCCGAAGGCATGGGCGCGCCCGAACACGCCAAGCGCTACACCACCCAAGGCATGGCCCCCGATCAGGGTCGCGGATCGAACAGCACCGCGCTGGCCGTTCTGGCCGATGCCACGGCGCGCGCGCTGGCCGACGCAGGCACCACCACAGCCCGCCCGCCTTTCGTGCCGGTGTCGATTTCCGCGATGGGGGCCGGGGGCGCGGGCAAGGGCTTTGCACCGGTGCGCCTGCCGCCCGCGCATCAGGCCGCACTCGACCACGGCGCGGTGATGATCGAGGCTGGCCCTTGGCTGCGCGCCTCGCATTTTCTGCGCGCGGGCGAGGCGGGCTGGGCCGAGGCTTGCGCCCGCGAAGTGGGCCATGTGCGCGGCGCGGTGGGTGTGGCCGATGTTTCAACCTTGTCGAGATTCGACATTCAGGGCCCTGATGCGGCCCAGTTTCTGACCCGTATTTGCACTAATACGATCAATTCGCTGCAACCCGGCCAGTTGCGCTATTCCCTGCTGCTGCGTGAGGACGGGCATTTGATGGAAGACGGTCCGGTGGCCCGTCTGGCAGCGGAGCATTTTTGGCTTTTCACCTCGTCAGGGTCCGAACCCGCCATGCGGCGGCATCTGGAACTAGCTGCGCAGGGCTATTGGCCCGATCTGCGCGTGCGGATTTTCGAAGCGACAGAGGCTTGGGCGCAATTCGCCATCGCCGGGCCGCGCGCGCGCGATCTGTTGGCGGGGGTGCTGGATGCGCTGCCCGAACTGGCGTTCATGCGCGCCGCGCGCGTGGGCATGGGCGGTGCCGAAGGCTGGCTGCTCCGGCTGTCGTATTCGGGCGAGCTTGGCTATGAGCTGGCTCTGCCCGCGCGCTACGGCGATGCTGCGTTTCGCGCGCTGATCCGTGCTGCCGAGGCGCTGGGCGGCGGTGCCTATGGTCTTGAAGCGATGAACGTTTTGCGCATCGAAAAGGGTTTTCTGACCCATGCCGAAATCGACGGGCGGGCAACGGCCGATGACCTTGGCCTTGGTCGGATGCTGCGTGCCTCTGGCGGCTTCATCGGGGCCGATCTGGCCACGCGTCCGGCGCTGGTTGCACCGGGGCGCAAACAATTGGTTGGCCTTACCCCGGTGTCAGTTGGCGCAACTCTGGCGGCAGGTGGCCATCTTTTTGTGCCCGGTGCGCCGCTTGATCCTGAAAATGATCTTGGCCACGTCACCTCGGCCTGCCAGTCGCCAACACTTGGGCATGCACAGGCGCTGGCGCTGCTGCGCGATGGCCGCGCGCGGCTGGGCGAGACGTTGCGGCTTTGGGATGGGCTGCGCGGCACCGACCAACTGGTAAAAGTCACCGCCCCCACCGCCTACGACACAGAGGGAGGGCGCGCCCGTGGCTGACCTGATCGCGACCGATCCGCTTGCCGCCTTGTTGCCTGCCTGCCACGGGGCGCACCAGCTTGCCGCCGCGCAGCCCGCCCGAATTACTGCGCTTGCGCCCTTTGAAACCAAGGGCTTGCCCGCGCCGGGGCGTAGCACCGCGCGGCCCGGTGGCATCACGCTCTGGGCCGGGCACGGGCTTTGGCTTGCCACGGGCACAGCACCCGAGGCCAGTCCGCAGACCGATGCGACCGATGCTTGGGCGGTGCTTCACCTTACCGGCCCCGCGCCCGAGGCGGTTCTGGCGCGCCTTGTGCCGACAGACCTGCGGGCGCTGCATTTTCGTGCCGGCTCTGTTGCGCGCACGCTCTTGGGCCATATTGCGGTGCTCATCCACCGCCCCGAAGCCGCACCTGATGCGCTCGAAATCTGGCTACCCCGCTCGATGGCGGCACATGCGATTGACGATCTGCTGGGGGCGATGCGCGCGCTTGAGGCCCGCTGAGCGCTGGACTTGGGCGCGCGCGCGCCCAATATAGGCGGCATGAGTCTGCCCCACGGTTTCCTTGAAGAATTGCGCGCCCGCGTCTCGATCAGCAAGGTGGTCGGGCGCAAGGTCACATGGGATCAGCGCAAGTCGAACCAAGCCAAGGGCGATCTCTGGGCACCTTGCCCGTTTCATCAGGAAAAAACCGCGTCTTTTCATGTCGATGACCGCAAGGGCTATTACTATTGCTTTGGTTGCCACGCCAAGGGCGACGCGCTGAGCTTTCTGCGCGAGACCGAGAACATGGGTTTCATGGAAGCGGTCGAGGTCTTGGCGCGCGAGGCGGGTATGGCCGTGCCCGCGGCCGACCCGCGCGCGGCGGCCATTGCCGACCAGCGCACCGAACTTGCCAAGGTGATGGAAGAGGCAGTGCGCCACTACCGGCTGCAATTGCGCACGCAAGCGGGGCAAGCGGCGCGCGAATATCTCGCGCGGCGCAAGCTGGGGCAGGCCACGCAAGACAGGTTTGAAATCGGCTTTGCACCCGACCAGCGGCAAGGGCTTTTTCAGGCGCTGCGCGGCAAGGGTATCGCGGCCGATCTGATCGTCGAGGCCGGGCTTTGCGCGCGCCCTGATGGCGGTGGCGAGCCTTACGACCGTTTCCGTGACCGGATCATCTACCCAATTCGCGATGCGCGCGGCCGCTGCATCGGCCTTGGCGGCCGCGCGATGGACCCTGCGGCGCGCGCAAAATACCTCAACAGTCCCGAAACCCCGCTTTTTGACAAGGGGCGCAGCCTTTACAACCACGGCCCCGCGCGCGAGGCCTGTGCCAAGGGCGCGCCGCTGATCGTGGCCGAAGGCTATATGGACGTGATCGCGCTGGTCGAGGCGGGCTTTGCCGGGGCGGTGGCCCCGCTTGGCACTGCCGTGACCGAGGAGCAGTTGCGTATGCTTTGGCGCGTTCACCCAGAGCCGGTGATCGCACTCGATGGTGACAAGGCGGGCATCAACGCCGCTCTGCGTCTGGCCGATCTGGCGCTGCCGCTGCTAGAGGCGGGGCAGGGGCTGCGGTTTGCCGTATTGCCCGGCGGGCAAGACCCCGACGAT